>CACXFT010000108.1 GCA_902767045.1 uncultured Prevotellaceae bacterium
AGACTATTATATCACCAGCCAGCATCTTCCAATGTGGATAGAGTTCATCCTCATTGTCGCAGTCTGTGTCTTGTCGGTTGCCGCCAGCAGCTGGTTTCTCGGTCTTACTCATGAAATGTGCTTGAAGGTGTTGGAAATGGTAAGAGCGAAGATACGGTAAACGCAAATATTCTCTAAATCAGAGGCTGAGGCTTCATCTTTTACGGCAATCCAACTAAAATCCACATCCGTTAGGACAACATTCGGAAAGAAGTTGCATCTTTGAACTCGACTTAGTGTAACAAACTTGTTTGAAAGTAACAATTTATCACTCATGGCCTATTGCTTACTAAAAGACAATAATAGTACCATTCTGTCTTTCTGTACGATCACCATAGTAAGTGTGCTTTCTGTAATTTGTGCCAGTTGGTATATTGGAATGAACAAGGCTATGAGGCAGAATTTAGTTATGGCTATACAGAAAAAATTAAACCATTAGGAATATTGATTCTATGAGAATCGGAATACTCACACTTCCGTTGCATACCAACTATGGTGGCATTCTTCAGGCATACGCTCTGTGTAAAGTGTTAGGTGCTTCAAATCATGATGTCGAACTTCTTTATTTGGTGTATCCTTTCAAACCAACACTATGGAAATTGGTAAAAAGGGGGATACAATATCTGGAAGGCAGAAATGTTGATTGGTTTTACGAATATAATTACCCAAAGAAAATGGCTCCTTCCACTTTGTATACAAGTATGTTCGTATCAAAACACATACCGCATACAAAACCAATAAGGAGTAAATCAGAACTACGCAAAACAGCATCTGAATACGATGTGATTATTGTCGGATCAGACCAAGTGTGGAGACCTCTCTACGCACAGTATATAGATATATTTTTCTGTTCATTCCTACCAAAGGGTTCTCGCATTAAGCGGATTGCCTATGCAGTATCTTTTGGAACAGATATTCCTGAATATACACCATATTATAGGAAATTGTGTGGGAAGTTGATAAAAGAATTTCAAGCTGTATCTGTTAGGGAGTCTTCTGGAATTGAACTTATAAAGCAATATGATTGGAATTGCCATCCTATACAAGTGTTAGATCCAACGCTATTGTTGAGAAAGGAGGACTATATAAAGTTGACACCTTTCGCTAACATTGCAGGAGTAGATTCCTCCGCATGTTTATTCTATTATATGTTGGATATGGATGACGAGAAACAGAGTCTGATTAGAGAAATAGAATTAAATACAGGTATGAGTTCTTTCACGGTTTTTGAAAAAGAGTATTCGTATTATGACAGTGAAATACTTCCACAAAAGCCTGTCGAAGATTGGCTCGGAGCATTTATAAAGGCAAAGATGATAGTAACAGATTCCTTTCATGGATGCGTTTTCTCTATAATTTTCAACAAGCCCTTCGTGGTAATTACAAATGCGACAAGAGGTAGGGCACGTTTTCAGAGCCTTCTCAATTTGTTCGGACTTGAAGAAAGACTTTTGCTGAAATATGAAAAAGGGCAAACCATACAAATCGTGAATAAACCGATAAACTGGGAAATTGTTAATAAGAAAAGAGCAGAATTGATTACCAAATCCTTGTCATTCCTGTATTCAAATTTATGAAACCTTTTATATCAATAATCGTTCCTGTCTACAATGTAGAGAAGGAACTGTCCCGATGTATTGATTCCATTCTTCAACAAACCATTGAAGATTGGGAACTTATTTTGATAGATGACGGGAGCAGTGATCAATCACCCCAAATCTGTAATCAATACCAATCAAAAGACAATCGCATCAAGGTCTTTCATAAGAAAAATGAAGGTGTGAGTGCTGCTAGAAACAACGGTATTGACCTGTCAAACGGCACATGGCTTACATTTGTTGATAGTGACGACTATATAACACCTGCATTTTTAGAAACTTTTGTTGATTCTTACAATAGTCAGCATTTTGATTTGTTTATGGGGGATGTACAGCAAATAGGTCTTGACGGAACTTCATTTGTTGAATATGGCTTGGTTGATACAACTTGTGATTTAAAAGATGCTGTTCTTAAACATAAAATTCTGAGAAGTGGTGATTTACATGGAAAGCTATTTAAGCGTGATATTATTAGTACAGATTTGCGCTTTAATACAAAGGTGAAATATTCTGAAGACAGAATTTTCTTCGATTTATATTTGGCGAAGTCGAAACATATATGCTTTCGTCATGATGTTTGTTATTGTTATTATAGAAACCCAGAAGGTTTGTCCTACAAGTTAAATTCATTTGCTTCAGAGCATGAGGGATATTTGCAGTTGAAGAAAGGTTTAAAGAGCATTGGAGAAAATATTGAAACGGATTACCGGTCATTGATACATTACAATCCTGTTATACGTACTTTAAAGGCTGCAGTCAATGATTTAGATTATACTGAATTTAAGTCGTTCTGTGAAATACAGGACAAAGATGACCTGTTCGTGTTTTCTCGTTTCTTTTCTTTAATGAGGTTTGGTTCTTTTGTCGAAAGAGCATATCGAAACGGGCATTATAGAATCTTGTTTTGTTTTCTATTAATCTATTTTAAATTGAAAAATTGTAAATTATGATATCACAAAATGACTTCATAGAATCTCTGAAAGGGAAAAATAGACTAAAAGAAAAATACTATGTTAAATCTCTAAGGAAAATATGTGATATAATTCCGATTTCTTTCCCTTATGAAAAGAAACAGATAAAAGAATTTGTATTTCTGTCAATTTGCCGAAAAGAGGACTTTGACATGTTCAAGTTTTCTCTTTACACGTTTTACAAACATTCATCTTATTTGCCAAGTAAAGTAATTCTTGTTTCAGATGGTTCTTGGGAGCCTGATGAAGCAAAAGATTATTTCCCAAAGAGTCGTTTGCCATTAGAACCTGTGAAATGGGATGAGTGTAGTTCTTATTACAATACGAAGTGTCCATCGTTGACATCATGGGCAGAGAAACATATTTGGGGAAAGAAAATGGCTGCAATACTATATTTTTCCGAAAAATATAAAGTTCTTTTCTCCGACCCTGATGTTTTATGGTTTAACACACCTTTAAATGAAGAGGAAATCAATAATTCTAAATTCAAGGTTACCATTGATAACTCTCATAATTATGATGATGATTGCATAAAAGAATTAGGGTATGACTATCTGTATAAGACGAGTGAACCAATTAATTGTGGCGTGGTTTTTATTCATGGAGGTTTGGGGCTGCTATCAGATGAGGCTCTAAAATGTATTGAGTATGAAGGGACTCATGCTGGTCCTTTTGCTGAACAAACCGTTTTCGCATTAATGGACAGACAGTATGATAATCGTTGGTCTATGCAACAGATTACATCTGAAATAAGTGATATCCCCAACATTCTTTCATTCCGTCCAATCATTCATTATAAAAACATGGTCGCTCGTCACTATTTATGGAGACTGAAATGGATATATTGGAGGACTGTATTTAAAGAAATAGTTTTCAGATGAGAATATTATTTTGCTCGCCTTTGAAATTATTAAATACGAAAGGAAATGTATATAATGGAGGTGGTTGGATATCATCCCTTATCGGGATGATATGTATGAATTCTGATTATAAAATCGGTGTTCTGTCTATTGATGACAAACATAGTATTGATACGATTATAAATGATATCCATTATTATACAATCATACGAAAACCAAGAAAAATAGTTGAACAACTAAAACTTTTTCTTGGTGCTGATAGCGTTCGTGCAGAAAGAAGTAGCTGGACCTACTATAAGCATGAATTCATAAGAATAATAACAGACTTCAAACCAGACGTAATTTATGTTTTTGGCTCAGAAACTGAATTGGGGTTGATATCACTTGTTACCAAAATACCAATTATTCTCCACATCCAAGGTATATTAAATCCCTATTTAAATGCATATATGCCTCCAGGTTTTTCTTGGCATGATAATAGATGTGGTCTATTAAGTTTCTATAAAAACCGTATGGGTAGAATAGATTGGAATCGTCGGTGTTATAGAGAACGAATTATCATTGAGAATATTAATAATTATTTTGGGAGGACAACGTGGGATAAACGACTTGTTAGGTTGATGAATCCAACTTGTCATTATTATGAATGTTGGGAAATCCTGAGGAATGAATTTTATATAAGTGGATGTAGAACGATTCCAGAACGTCCAGTAATAGTATCTGTGATTTCTTCACCCCACTATAAAGGTTTCGATGTGATATTGAAGACTGCAAAGTTATTAAAAGAATTTGTTTTTAAAGATTTCGTTTGGTCTGTATATGGAAATGTTCAGCCTGCAAGTGCTGAACAACATACGGGTATTCTTCATGATAAGGTAAATGTGTGTTTAAGAGGAGTCGCAACCGCAGGAAATATGGTGAAAGAACTACTCAACTCGAGTGTCTATGTTCATCCCTCTTATATAGATAATTCGCCAAATAGCCTTTGCGAAGCTCAAATATTAGGTTGTGCTGTCGTTGCAACCAACGTAGGTGGTGTTTCTTCCTTAATAGAAGAAGGGAAAACAGGTTTCCTTGTTCCTGCAAATGATCCATATCAGCTTGCTTTTTTAATAAAAGAACTGTGTACTGATTTTAATCTTAATCAGACGATTGGTTCAGAAGCTAAAAGAGTTGCAACGAAGAGGCATAACGGACAAAAGATCTCAAATAGTATTATAGAGGCACTTAATAATATAATTACTATATGATTAGACAGTTTCTTCGTGTATATAGATGGATGTACTGGAGAACATGGGCAAAAGCCTTAAACTTCTGCCTATACATAAAACTGAAAGTAAATAAGATTGCATATGGAAAAGATGTAACAACTATTCATGGCATACCAAGTATCGTTATAGATGATAATAGCCATATTACGATTGGAAACGGAGTTACATTTAATAATTATGGGCTAACCTCATGGAATAATAATTGCTCGCTGGTCTCACGCTTAGGAGGGCATCTTATAATCGGTGATGGAACAGGGATTAATGGCAGCCAAATTGTATGTGAATGTTCGATAATCATTGGACAGCATGTTATGATTGGAGGAGGATGTAGGATCTTTGATACAAATTTCCATCCGATATGCTGGCAAGACCGACGTGATTCCAGTAAAAGGAATATAGGGAAAAGAGCCCCGGTGATCATTGAAGATGATGTGTTCATTGGTACAAATTGTATAATACAAAAAGGGGTGAGAATAGGAAAAGGAGCTGTCATCGCGGCGGGATCTGTGGTTGTAAAAGATGTTCCCCAAAGTTGTGTTGTAGGTGGTAATCCTTGTAAAGTGATAAAGTACATTGAAAAGATAAAATGACTAATTCCGTTTCGAATAGAATAAAAAGAGGAACACCGTTCTACTTTTATACTTTCTTGATGTTAATGTGGAGTAGTAGAACTAGTGGATATTGGGATTTATACTCTGCTACTGGTATAATGACGATAGTTTATTTGTTTGTTAATTATTTCTTTTATCAAAAGTATTGCCAGAAATCAGATCATAAGCAATTATATCAGTTCATTTCACTAATCTTGATATGGTACTTTATTAGTTGTATTAAATATGGAACGATGCTTCACCTTCCATATTCAATAATATATGATGGCATTATTGTATTTATTGCCTATCAGATGATGCAAGAAAGATTCTTCCATTATTTTGATCAAGTATTGGCTGATATAAGTTTGATATGTCTTATTGTTTGGCTAGGAGCAGTGCTGTTTCCTACATTTGTGCCAAATCTTGTGCATAAAATCTCTATAACGCCAGTTGGAGGTCTTCCAATGGATTGCAATTTTTTTGTGTTTGGACTTTCTGGACAATACGAACTGGGTATTCGACGTAATTTGGGCTTTACATGGGAACCAGGAAGATACTCTTGTTTTCTACTACTTGGTCTAATCGTTAATCTGACAATAAATAAATTTAGAATAGGAGGAAACAAAAATTTCTGGATACTGTTTATTAGCTTGTTCTCAACCTTTTCCACAACAGGCTATGTATCGTCTGCAATCGTCTTGTTGTATTATGCAATGAACCGCCATGTGGCAACCAAAACATGGGTTTTACTTATCTTTTCAATAATATTGCCAACAATAATTGCTTTGCCTTTTATGCGAGAAAAAATGACCACTTATGTTTTAGAATTATCGTTTGATCAAGCAATTAGTGAAGTGTTGTATCGATCGAAATTTGAATCACAGATTGTTCCACAACGTGGATTTGGGGCCATGATGGATTTTTATAATGCAAAAAATGACCCTCTTTTGGGGTATGCTGTGTTTGAAAATTCCTATTGCTATACAACATTGATGAAAGGAATTAGAGTAATTAGCTCAAACGGTTTCCTCAATATTTTTGCACAGTTTGGAATCTTTGTGGCTCTTTATTTTTATGGTTTACTCATCCTGTCTTCTATTCGTTTTGGTAAAATTTGGAATGTCAAATGTTCGTGGCTTTTTGCTGTTTTATTTTTTATGATAAGTGTCAGTTACGATTTTTGGGGAGGAATAGCATTATATTTTGTTCTGTTCGCTCTGTATGATAAAAGAAGTCTGGTAAAAACATAAAATGTATTAAATCAAATGAGTAATGAAACAGTATCCTCTTATTAGTGTAGCGCAAGTAACTTATAATTGTGTTAAAAGTATAGAAGAGTCCTTGTTGTCTGTTATAAATCAAACATATAATAAACTAGAATATGTCGTTATCGATGGGGGAAGCAGTGACGGGACACTTGAGCTGCTTGAGAAATACAAAGAAAAGATAGATGTCTTAGTCTCTGAGCCAGACAATGGAATCTACGATGCCATGAACAAGGCTCTGAAATATGCGACGGGAGATTATATTATTTTCCTTGGAGCTGATGACCATTTCATGTCTTGGCGTACATTGGAGAAGGTGGCACCAAAATTGACGGATCAGGAACACGTGTTTTATGGTCAGATATATTTCGAGTCATATAATTTGTTACATAAAGGTAAGTTCGACCGTTTTAAACGTGCTAGATTCAACTATTGCCATCAGTCCATCTTTTACCCTAGTTCGGTATATAAAAACTATCAATACGATTGTAAGTTTCGCTTATACGCCGATAATGAATACAATTTCCGCGTTAGCGAAACCCATCCTTTCGTGTGGATAGGCGAGACTGTGTCTTTCTATGCTACTGGTGGTGAGAGTACCAAAAGAAATGATGAGGAATGGAATAAAATAGAAAAGAAAATAACCATCAAGCACTGTGGGAAAATGGCATGGTGCTACAGATGCTTATGGAAGATGTACAAGAAGTTAAAATAGATAATGTTGAAATTATGAACGAAGCAAAAGTGGCTATAGTAATTGTCTGCATGAATAACATGAAAAACCTTGTTACATGTTTAGACAGTATAGCAAAATATACAAAGATTGAACATGAGGTGTGGGTCAATGCCTATATGTTCTCTGATGAAAATCTGAAGATAGCACAAGAAAAATATCCTTATGTACATTGGGTTATAAATAATGAGATAGCTGGATTTGCGGAGAATAACAATATGATTCTCCGCCAGATAAAGACGGAATATGTGCTTGTTCTCAATGATGATACTGAATTTAAGGAACCAGTATTGGATAAACTGATGGAAACTATAACTCAGCATGAGGAGATTTCCATTTTATCACCAGTTCTATATCTAGCAGACGGTTCTGTGCAGTTCTGTGGTAGAAATCCAATTACGATATGGGATTTCATAATGATAGATACATCTTTGGCAGATACGGCAAAACGCCCATCGAAATATATTAATCAAAAAGGGTTATTTCAAACGTATAATATTTCAGGTGCTTGTTTTCTGATACGTATGTCCGATTTTCGTGAGCTTGGCTTGTTTGATGAATACTATTTCTTTAGCCCTGAGGACACTGCTCTTAGTACTCTAGCAAATAAGAAAGGTTATCAATGTTGGGTGGATACAAATGTCGGCGTGACTCACTATTTCGGAAAGACAAGAAAAAGTAAAGTGAAACAAGCTGTTTTGCCGGCTCTAAGAGCGGGTTGTATTAAGTTCTATAGCGAAGGCCTTCTATGGAAGTCACTTCTGCTTAAAACTATCATTATTATCCAATCTACATTAAAAACTTTTTATTTCTTTGTAAAAGGAGATATTATAGAATATCATGCGCAAAAAAACTGTGTTGCTACTATTTTTTCAAAAATGACACCTAAAGAAATCTTTGTCTATTATTATAATCAAATTAATCAAAATGAGAAATAAATGTTGAAAATTCTTTAACTCATAAACTTATGAATGAGTCCACTCCGAAAAGTCCCTACGCTAAAAACGCCTTTCATCCTATCACCTTTATGGATGGTATTGCTATGAATATAGTGGTTTCCATTGATGTTTTGCCCGATAAAGACACAGGTTCGCGTCAAAATAAAAGCACAATTTGGGGCAATTCTCGATATGAGGGGTTTTCAGAGTGGACTCGTTTATGAGCCAAAGAAAGAATGTAACCCACTCTTTGAAAGTGAGTGTGACAAGTATATTGTCAAGGACGAGATCCTGTCCAAATAGAACAATCTTATCAAATGCAGCGGATGACATGTGTACCAAGTTGTTTTTTAACGATTACAAAATAAAAATGAAAAGAATCCTAGCTTTACTTGATAGTGTCAATTTATATGGAAAAGAATTGTCAAATATTGAAGTCTGCAAAACCTTAAAAAGTAATGATTTCGACGTTGTTATGCTTTGCAATTGTGGAGCAAGTAAAGAATTGTATTTAGAATTGTCACTGTTTAAAAAATATAGAATTCATTTTGCAAGGAATCTTGAAAAAAATAGGTTTTATAAGGTATTCTTGTATTTCTATTATATTATCAAGTCCAACATAGAGATTAATAATGTGATTGTTAAAGAAAGACCGAATTATTTCTTAATTCCCACGGAAATAGAAATATTTTTTCTTTATCCTATATTAATTAAGCACAAAAACTTACCTGTTATTTTTAGAATGGGAGACGCTCCGATTTCATACAGGAAAAAAGGATTAGGTGGCGCAATTTACGGATTACTATGGAAACATTTCTTACTACCTAGAGTTACATGTATCGTATCAATATCTAACTTTATTAAAGAAAAATTGAAAGAATCAGGACGCAAAGATAGTAACAAAGATGTTGTGATATATAATTATCCTCCTCAGAGGACGCTTAATTTAAGCAATCCTATTACTGTTGATGAAGGATGTGTGAAGATCGGATATGCAGGGAGAATAGTTCCAGAAAAAGGAGTTAAAGAACTCGTAGAGTCTTTTATTAATCTGTGGAATAATGGTTATAAAATCAAATTGTTTATTGCGGGGAACATTGGTGATGACACCTGTTACTATGAAAACATTCTTAGACTGATAAAAAAAGAAGGAACTATTGAAAATATTGTTTTCTTAGGGAAACTGAGCAACACAGATAGTTTCTATCATATTATGGATATAATTGTATCACCTTCAATTTATGAAGAACCATTGGGTAATGTTCTTGTAGAAGCAAAAATTCACCATAAACCTAGTATTATTTTCAATCGTGGTGGTATGCCAGAAATTGTGGAGCACAAAAATACTGGCTATATCTGCCCGGATGTCTCTGTTGAAAGTCTTGCTGAGGGTATCAAATTCTATCTTGATAATCCTGATCTAATTAAAGTGCATGGTGAGAATGCTTATAAATCCATTGAAGAATTAGGCCTTACGAAAGAGAGTTATACAGAGAAGTGGTTGAAAGTGTTCTCGTAAAGGAAAGTTGATTGGCAATTGATTTTAATCTCAAATCATGGCAAAGCAGAAAGTTACACTGACGGATAATAGCATCAAGAGTGGTGTCACGAGTGATGCAAATAAGGCTATCTGTGAGTATATCTGGAATGGTTTTGATGCTCATGCCAGGCATGTCGCCATAGATTATACCGCAACAGTGTTGGGGGCTATAACTTCGCTAAAGATTGTAGATGACGGTGAGGGTATCAACCGATCTAAACTACATGAGACGTTTGGACGATATCAGGATTCGGTCAAGAAAAAGTCTTTTCAGTGGAGTTCACAGGTGAAGGGGCACAAGGGTAAGGGACGCTATTCATTCAATTGTTTTGCGACAAGGGCTGACTGGACTTCGGTCTATAGGGATGGAGAGAATCTTCTGAAGCATATAGTGTCGATCAACGCTGGCGACAACGACCATTATAATGACCATTCGGATGAAGGGGGGCAGTTGATAGTTCATAATACAGATACTGGTACGGTGGTGAGTTTTGTCAACGTAAGACTGTCGGCCGAATTCTTTGAGTCAGATGCTTTTATTGACTACCTGAAAAAGGAATTCGCAGTATTCTTGAAGTTGAATGAGCATAGAGGTTATTCTATCAAGGTAAATGGAAAGGCTTTGGATTATGAAACGGTCATAGCCGATTCGGATACCAAGGAGACTCGGATCTATGATGAAGACGATGGCATGTCATACGACTTCGAGATGACATTTATCAGGTGGACGGAGAAGATGAAGGAGAACTACAGCATCTACTACCTGAACAGCGAGGGTCTGGAACGCCATAACGAGACAACTAAACTGAATAGGAAGGATACGGGATTCCACCATAGTGTCTATGTGGTTTCTTCTTATTTTGAGAATTTCGCCTCATCGGCCAAGAAGAAGGAAAAACAGAAAGAAAAAGAGGAAGGACACTTGGCGTTAGAATTCGATGAGTTCAAAATATTAAAAACGGAAAAGGAACGTACATTCAAAGAACTCAGCAAACGAGTTTCTGCTTGGATACTTGATAAACAAAAGGATTTTATCTCTGAGGTTGCTGGCAAGGAGCTATGGGACAGGTTTGAAAAAAACGGTGTCGTAGAATTGCCTCTCAATGAATACGAAGAACCGCTGTTCTATGAACTTAGGGATACCGTGAAGGGTATATATTCTGTGCAACCGAAGATTTTTCAGAATATCAAAAATGATCAGGCAAAGGCATTGGTGGGCTTTCTGAAACTCCTGCTTCAGACCAACAAAAGAGATGATGTCTTAAAGATTTTAGAGGGTATCGTGGAGATGTCTGATGAGGAGCGTCATCGTCTGGCGGAGATCTTGAAAGTGACGGAATTGTCGCGAATAACAGATACTATAGCCTTGCTCGAAAACCGGTTGAAAACGGTCTCTGCGTTAAAGAAGATGGTTTTTGACAAAGACCTTAAAGCATACGAGGTGCAAGATGTACAGAAGATGATAGCATCGGCATTTTGGCTCTTTGGCGAGCAATACAATATTGTGACAGAGGCTGAACCCGATTTTCAACAGGCACTGGAGGCTTACCTGGAAAAGATTCACACAGAAGTGAAGGGGGTAAGCAAGAGCAAGATTAATGCGGAAAAGATAGAGCATCCCGATGTGAACAAGGAGATGGACATCTTCGCATTCAGACAGAACAGCCATAGCCAGACGTTGGAAAATATAGTTATAGAACTGAAGCGCCCCAGCGTAAAGTTAGGGGAGGTGGAGGTCAGCCAGGTGAAGGCTTATATGGGATTGATATATCAAGAGCATCAGTTCAATTCTCCCGATGCACAATGGACATTCATCTTGGTAGGCAATGAGTTTGATACAAGCAGATACATTCAGAGAGAGCTAAAGTCTAATAAGGCATGGGGTAAGAAGAACCTGATACAGCATGTAGACGAAGATGGGCAGCATTATGAGATCTATGTCAGGACATGGAGTTCCATCTTCGATGATTTTGAGAAACGTCATCAGTTCCTGCTTGACAGACTGAACTTCAAGAGGAGGGAACTGACGGCAAAATACAATAACAAGCAGGATCTGCATCGGATAGTTGAGGAGGCAAGGGAATAAATTAGAAATGAATCGAGAAATTATGCCATTAAAATTTAAACTGATACCAGTTTGCTACCAGGACGCTAAATATTATGATAGCATGGATGCAGACTTCCTGCTGGAGTACGATGACTGGAATGACTATGGATATCGGACAACCTTCCATCTTCATGCCAGTAAGAAGCTAACAGGAAGAAAAACACAATACCTTGGCACAATACATATCATGCATTATGGGCAAACGACATCTGAGGGGAGTCTTGCCAAATTTGGGCTCAAAGTGGATTCAAGGTTTGAAACTTTACCTGACGAAGTGGTATCGATCTCTTTCGCACAGGATTTATATCGTGGTGTCAGCCAACTGCTTCAGCAAAGAGAACGGCGATTGGGGTTCGTGAAGGCGTTGAGGCTCTTACTGGGTACGGACGATTCACGTTACGAGAAACTGAAGGAGGACAAATGCTTCAATACTTCAATCCTACGGAATGCCACGATGGATTCTTTCGCATTGAAGAAGGGCAGGCAGTACTTGCTGGATGAAGGCATTTTGTACGACCTGGAAAAAAAAACGCTGACAGTTAAGTTTGCGAGATCGGAAGAGCCAATCCTTCTCAATTTTGATACACCTTTGGCTGATGGCAGTGAAGAAACCGTGCCTTATGGGATGATTGCCTTTATTGGTCATAACGGGAGTGGCAAGAGCACGCTGCTCTATCAAATAGCGCGATGTCTGTATGCTTCGCCGTTGGACAGAGCGAAACTGAAGGACATCAGAATAGAGCCATCTGACGTGGGTATAACTAAGCTGATGATGTTCTCATATAGTGCATTCGACAATTTCCTATTTCCTGGCATAACGTTGTCCGACTACCGCTTGATGGCAGAAGGAGTGGAAAGTAGGAAGGGAAGGTTCGTCTACTGTGGTGTCAGGGATGTCCGAAAGGAGATGGAGAATTATATTCAAGGCTATTTAGCCAAGAAAGGCAGAAAGAAACAGGATGAAGGCGCTAATGAAGAACAGGAGAATCCTATCATCGTACAAGATGAAAGGACGGACGAGGTAGTTCTGAAGCCTATATCGGAATTGGCCAGTGAGTTTTTTGAGGCTTTGCAGGTTATCGGGAGCCATGAATCAATCCGCTCACGATGGATGGAAATGGGGACGCGGTGCGAAACATTACAGCCTTCGCTTTATTCGGATATAAAGCCTTTTGTGGAGCATTACTTTCTGTGGAGTGATATTACTCCAGAGGAGTATCTGAGGTTATCGACTGGCGTGAAGTTCTTCTTGCATATCATGAGCCATATATATGCCTACAATGAGGACAACAGCATATTGTTATTTGACGAGCCGGAGAACCATCTTCATCCGCCCATGTTATCGTTTATGATGAACGAGATACGTCAGACAATTCGGCAGACGCACAGTGTCATGCTGATTGCTACGCATTCTCCAGTGATTCTTCAAGAATTGTTTGCACGAAATGTATATGTGGTAAGGCGCGGTGGTGAGCACCTTTCATTCCGGCATCCTGTTACGGAAACTTTTGGAGAGAACTTTGGATATATCAACAATCTGGTGTTTAACCTGAATAGCGACATGACCAACTTTCAAGAAGTATTCAATGTGCTCTACAATAAATGGAACTGTAGGTCGGTGGATTCGCCAGAGGGTGTTATCAGGATGTTTGAGGAAAAATTGCAATGCCAGTCTATGAGCAGTCAGATGGTTACTTATTTGGCAAATATGCATTTTAATAAAAGATTGGATGGGCATGTGGATTCTTGAAAAACCGCTGATAGATGAAGCTTTGAGCGACATCGCACGCGTTATAGCGGAGAGCAATGCTAGCCTGACAGGTACAGATGGAACCAGTCTGAATAGCCTTTATCGCCTATATGACAGACAGGGTGGAACTATCTCGAAACAGCAAGATGAGACGCTGAGCGCGTCTGCCCGCAATACTCTCTACAACTTATATGATAAAACACAGGAAGGACGGAGACTGTCATACATTCGCACACAGCTGTTCAAGGCTGTTGATGTATGTCCGATGTGTGGCATACAGCCGCCAAGCCAACTTGACCACCAGATGCCTCGCTCAAAATACAAATCTCTTTCTGTCTGTCGTCTGAACCTTGTCCCTTTATGTGGGGTTTGCAATAACAAGAAAAAAGCGTCTGATGCCTCTACTTTTGTACACCCCTATTATGACCATGAGTTACAAGACCTGCCTTTCTTCATTATAGATGTACACTCCAGTCCTGTAACCCATAGATTGTCGTGGAAGTTCTCTATCAATGAACAGGTGGTAGGCAATCCTACGCTTGCTGCAAAAATCAGTACTCAGGTAGGGGTGGTGAAGCTTTTTAGAAGACTTTACAAGGAGACAAACAATTTGCTTTCTGATTTGCTCTTTGATGCTGAAGGCTGGAACGAAGAGACTTTTGAGTTCATAATGCAGCGAGAGTATAGAAAACATCTTTGCCTTCGGGGAACTAATGACTGGCATACGTTATTCATAAAAGCACTTTTAGACTCTCCGCGCTTCTCGCTTCAGGAAGCCAAAGTCTATGCACAGAGAATCACGCCTGTTAATCAAGGCCTTAACGGGTAAAAAGGCATGAGCATGAATGAAATGTTATGAAAAGAATATCGATTATTGATTATCTCCGTGGCATCAGCATCTTTACGATTGTGTTGATGCATCTGTGCCAGAGTCATTTTTGGGGATACGGCTACAGCAGGCTATCTGTTTTGCTCCATCAGCTCCTGAGATAGATAGTGATAAACATAGCCGGAACTTTGGGTATATAGAAGGGAAGTGGGACGCAAAAGGGCACGATAAATGTTGGAGTTATACACTGCTTCAATGGCCTTGGGTAGTGTATAATGCTTCTTGTCCATGAGCATCTGGATAAGATCAGCAGTGATGCTCTCCGTCATAAATCTGAATTCTTGTTCACTGATGTTCATATCTTGCAAGTTGGTTAATGGCTTTTTGGGTACAGAACGCATATTGGAAAGTGATACCTTTCATGTACTGCAAACGGCGGAGAAATTCTTTTTTGTCGATAGTCCCCAATCGGTAATTGCGGATTTGAAGGCCTACACGGTCGTTAGCAATTGGGCCGTAAACTACATCATAGTCGTGCATGAAAGGTGGGGAGATTGTCTCGTCGCGATGCTTATAGACAAAATTTGCCCATTCTTCTGTATAGCTGTCAAAAGATTTAAAGCGCAGTGTTCCATCGGTGAGTAGGCGGTCTTCGAAGTCAAATTCATATACAATGGGCATGCCTCCAAAAATATCTACCCTGGCATTAGCTACGATTAAAGCCTGATTGGAATCTGCTGTCAAATAGAATGCCTGACCGAAATCTTTATATGGATTGCAACAAGAGAGGTTAATTTGCGTAAAATGCTTGTTTGAACCATGATAAAGCTTAATCATAATGTTCCTCCTTTCCTCCGACAGTAGGCTGAGATGTCGCGTATGTTTGACTCAAACGATTGTGTATGCAAATAGTCGTATTGCCTGTCATAAAGATCGAAAGCCCCATATCGGTTGATATAGCGTACTGCCTCAGTGGTTGTGAGGCCGAAATGGGAAGCGAACTCTGATATGAGAGCTACGACATATTGTGTTTTATCTGTTGCCATATCTGATTAATTGATTAATTATCCGAGGCAAAGTTACGAAAAGTCGAGAGCAGAACAAAATAAATTCATTTATTTTTTATGCCGAAACCGTAGTAAGTTCGCCACATAGTGGCAAAGTTACGAAAAGTTTTTAACATGAACAAATCTAAGATACTGAATGTTGAGATAGACAACCTTTCTCAGGAGGAACTGTTGGCACAGCTGAAACGTGGTGTGCTGGTGACTCCTAACGTGGACCAGGTGGTGAAAATGCAGCACGATCGTGAGTTCTACGATATAACACGGCGGGCTGAATGGGTGGTGTGCGACTCGAAGATTCTCTATTTATGCACGGTGTTGGCAGGGAGACCGCTCAAGGGGGTGATACCTGGCAGTAGTTTCTTTCCTGCTTTCTATGAATACCATAAGGATGACCCTGACTGTCGGATATTCCTGCTCGGTGCCATGGACGGGGTGGCCCAAAAGGCGATGGCGCGTATCAATGAGAAAGTGGGGCGCAGAATGGTTGTTGGGGCATACTCGCCTTCGTATGGTTTCGAGAAGAAACAAGAAGAAAACGAGGAGATTCACAGGATGATTAACGAGTCGGGGGCGAATGTGGTGCTGGTTGGCGTGGGTTGTCCGAAGCAGGAGAAATGGATAGACGCGCACAAGACACAAATGCCGGGGGTGGATATCTGGATGGCGCTTGGCGCAACCATCGACTTTGAGGCAGGTAACGTGAAGCGGGCTCCGAGGATTTGGCAGAAGCTCTACTTGGAGTGGTTCTACAGGTTTTTGCAGGAGCCACGACGAATGTATAAGCGGTATTTCGTGGACGACCCGAAGTTTTTCTGGTATTTCCTCAAGCAGCTACTTGGAGCGTACAAAAATCCGTTTGAGCCGAATGAAAACAGCCATTGGGAGGGTGAGGGTGAAAAAGAAAAAACACACTAACCCATTGAGCAAAAGCAGAAAAATAACAGAGAATCGTTTCATGGGCGCAAATTTACGAAAATAATAATTGACTTCATTTAACCTCTGTGGGGTTAGCGAAACGTGAATTATAATCTATCGACTGCTTTCTAATATCTGGCGCAAGGGCTTCATCACGAAGTCGCGCTGGTGCATGAGGGGATGGGGAATCTGCAGGTCGGGTTCATCTACCCGGAGATTGTCGTAAAGGAGAATGTCGATGTCGATGGGACGGTCGGAATATTGGGGGGTACGAGGGGACGAGGGTGAGAGGGTGCGGGGATGAGAGGGTGCGGGGGTTTTATGCGTTCGCCCTAACTGCTGTTCAATGCTTTGTGTGGCTTGCAACAGCTGGCGTGGTGTGAGGTTGGTTTCCACACACACGGCCGCATTGAGGAACTTGTTGGGCGATGAGAATCCCCAGGGTTCAGTTTCAAAAAGAGCAGATTGGCGCACAACGGTGCCAATCTGCTCTTTTATTTTTTCTATGGCCCGGCCAATGAGTTGCTGGCGGTTGCCAAGATTGCTTCCTAAACTCAAATATACAATGGCCATGACGGGAAACTGTTAATCGTTGACGATGAGAAGGGCATCACCGAAGCAGCCGAACTTATACCCATGCTCTACTGCCAGTTCATAGGCGTGCATCACCAAGTCGTAACCACCAAAGGCGGCTGTTTCCATCAGCAGAATCGACAGCGGGTGATAGAAGTTGGCAATCATGGAGTCGGCAAGGCCGAAGTCGTAAGGCGGGAAGATAAACTTATTGGTCCACCCTTCAAACTCCTTGAGCATACCATCGGTGCCCACGGCTGTCTCAGTGGCTTTTACTACACTGGTGCCCACGGCACAAACATGGTGGCCGGCACGCTTGGTGGAGTTCACTATCTGACAAGCCTCGGCACCGATAAACATCTGTTCAGAGTCCATTTTGTGCTTGGTGAGGTCTTCCACCTCAATACCATGGAAGTTGCCCAGTCCGCAGTGAAGGGTGATGAAAGCGAAATTCATGCCCCTTATTTCCATCCGCTTCATCAGTTCTCTACTGAAGTGCAGTCCGGTGGCGGGAGCTGTTACCGCGCCTTCGTTCTTGGCAAAGATGCACTGGAAGTCTTCCATGTCTTGCGCATCGGCATGGGGCTGTTCGCGGCGGTCGATGATATAGCGGGGCAGCGGCGATTCGCCCAAGGCAAAGAGTTCGCGTTTGAACTCGTCGTGCGGACAGTCGTAAAGGAAGCGCAGCGTGCGCCCGCGGCTGGTAGTGTTGTCAATCACCTCGGCCACCATGGAGCCACTCTCGTCGAAGAACAGCTTGTTGCCGATGCGAATCTTGCGGGCAGGCTCAACGAGTACATCCCAAAGGCGCATTTCCTCGTTGAGTTCGCGCAGCAGGAACACCTCTATCTTGGCATCGGTTTTCTCTTTGGTGCCATACAGACGGGCCGGGAACACCTTGGTGTCGTTGAAGATGAACGTGTCGCCCTCGTCGAAATAGTCGAGCACGTTGCGGAAGTCCATATATTCCCCTTCGATGGGATTTCCTTTCTCATCTTTTTTATACATCTCTATGCGCTGCGACTTCCGGTGCAGCACCATCAGTCGGCATTCGTCGCGCCGCGTGAAGCGCACAGTTTCCTTGGTGCCGTCTTCGTTTTCGAACTCGCGATACAGACTATGCGGATAGAGTGCTATAAGCTCTTCGGGCAGTTTGAACTTGAATTGTGATAACTTCATAGGTGAAATTTAAACGATGATAGATGATTGTTGATATAGTTCATTAGGCTGTTTGATTGAGCCACTCGCGGAAATGGTCGAACGAAACACAGTCTTCCACCCGAAAGTTGCCTACGCGGGTTCGCCTAAGGGCTGTGAGGAAGGCCCCACTCCCGAGTGCCTGTCCGATGTCGCGTGCAAGCGACCGGATATAGGTACCCTTTCCACACACCACACGAATGGTAAGCTGCATGGTTTGCGCATCGAAGCTAACGAGTTCTATTTCATCGATGCGCACCGGTTTGGCAGCCAGCTGCACCTCATCGCCACGTCGAGCCATCATATAGGCCCTGTCGCCCGACACCATACACGCCGAATAGATGGGCGGAACTTGCATTTGGTCGCCCACAAAGCCCAGCAGTTTTTCTTCTATCAGTTCGCGGGTGATATGGCGGGTGGGGTAAGTCATATCTACAGTGTGTTCGCGGTCGAAGCTGGCCGTTGTAGCCCCCAGCTGCAGGGTGGCAGTATATTCCTTGGTATGGCTCTGCAGCTGTTCAATCTGCTTGGTGCAACGTCCGGTGCAGATGATCAGCACCCCTGTGGCCAAGGGGTCGAGTGTGCCGGCATGCCCCGTCTTCACTCGTTTCACGCCCACCTTTTTTGAAATGAGGTAGCGCACATGGGCCAGGGCACCGAAGCTCGACATACGATAGGGTTTGTCGATGGCAAAAATCTCTCCTTCTTGAAAATTCATTAGTCAACCATTACAAGTGAATGTCCGCTGAGCAGCATGGCAATGATGATGCCGCCCACAATGATGCGATAGTAGCCGAATGCCTTGAAACCATACTTGGTGAGGAACGAAACGAACCACTTCATGGCAAGCAGGGCCACCACAAAGGCCACCACGCAGCCCAGCAGCAACATGGCAATGTTGTGACTGGTAGCCCAGGCAGCATCTTCCTTGAGCAGGTCGAGCAGGTCGAGCAGGGTGGCTCCGGCCATGGTGGGTACTGCCAGGAAGAAAGAAAATTCGGCCGCACGCTTGCGGGTGAGCCCCTGAGTCATGCCACCCACGATGGTTGCCATGGAACGCGACACTCCCGGAATAACTGAAATGCACTGAAACAAACCAATGTTAAAGGCACGTTTCTCGTTGATTTTATTTTCTTCGCTGCCTTTATTGAAGAGCTTATCGCAGAAAAGCATGAACACACCCCCTGCCACAAGCATCACTGCCACCACCTCTACACTGTCGAGGAGCCAGTCGAGCAATCCCGACTTCTTGGCTGCCAGCCCAATAACCACGGCAGGCAACACCCCCACAAAGAGCAGCCAGTAGAAGCTGAACCTGTGCTTCAACTTGCCCCACATGCCGCTTCCGGCCGGGACAGGCGTATTGTCGAACTGGAAGAAGTGTTTCCAGTAGAGACACACCACCGAAAGAATGGCACCAAACTGAATGATGAACGTGAAAGCGTGAACAAAAGCCTTGTCGGTTTCGTTCATGCTCTCGGGGGTGAGCCCCAGCAGGTTTTGGGTGATTATCATGTGGCCCGTAGAAGACACGGGCAGAAACTCGGTGAGGCCTTCAACAACTGCAATGATAATGGTTTCTATCCAATCCATTCCTTATTTGATTTTGGGTTTGTGAATAATTGCATAAACCATCGAAACAAAACCGATGAAGCACACCACCGGTGCCACCTTGATGCGCATGGGACTAAAGATTTCGGGGTCGTAGGCAGCGTCGGTCGATTCGCCTCCGCTCATCAAAATGAAACCTATCACCACAATCAACATTCCCACGCCCAGCAGGATGAAGTTGCTCTTGCCAAAAGCTAAATTCTTATTCTCCATATATTTTTCTTTGATTATATCTTATATAATTCGCCTGCTTTCATGCGCAGGAACTTATTGACCGAAATGTTGGTGCAGATGGTTGTGATGGCTATGCCGAAGAAGAAAACGGCCCCTCCCGTGACGGCCATCACCTGCCAAGTGAGCACCGTCGCTACTCCTGGCTCATAGACGAACAGGGCATAGATGAAACCAGCCAGCACACAGCACGACAACACCGACGCCAGCAAACCGAGCAACATGGCTTGGCGCACAAATGGCCAGCGTATGAAACTCCACGAAGCTCCCACAAGCTTCATGGTGTGGATGGTGAACCGGCGCGCATAGATGTTGAGCCGCACCACATTATTAATTAAAGAGAAGGAAATGAAGGTGAGCAGCACTGCCAACACCAGCAAGCACAACGAAACCTTGGCCAGGTTGCGGTTCACCGTGTCAACGAGTTCTTTCTGATAATTCACCTCGGTAACTTTGGGATAGGCTTGCAATTCTTTGCCTATCCACAGCAGCGAATCGTTGTTGGCATAATCGGCCTTCAACGTCAGTTCCACGGAAGAGAGGAAGGGGTTGATGCCCACAAACTCGGTGGGGTCAGCCCCCAGCTCGCGAATGCCTTCTTTCAAGGCGGCCTCTTTGCTCACATATTGCAGCTGCTTGATATAGGGGCGGCCCTGCAGCTTTTTGCAAAGCTGCTGGGCTTCAGATTCAGTCATATCCTGCTCAAGCATCAAGGTAACGGCCAGGTTCTCCTTCATATAGGAAGAAAGGTTCTGACCTGTGAGCACGGTCATCACCACCAGCCCCAGCAATACAAGCACCATCGCCGTGCTGATGCACAGCGTCACGGTCTGCAAGCCACGATGGTTACGGGGTTTATTGCGTCTTTTTTTCATTCCAAAAGGGTATAACACACCAAATTTAGGTGCAAAGTTAAAGAAAAAAGAGCAGAACAGAAAAGGAATTAACTTTTTTTTGTAACTTTGCGCCAACCAAACAGAAAAAACATCAACAGCTATGAGCACCATCATCTATCCTGCCCCTATCTTTGGCCCAGTTCACAGTCGTCGGCTCGGCGTTTCGTTAGGCATCAATCTGATGCCGGCCGACGGTAAAGTGTGCACGTTCGACTGCATCTACTGCGAATGTGGCTTCAACCACGACTTCCGCCCTACCCTGCCCCGCCCCACACGCGAAGAAACGGCGCACGCACTGGAGCTGAAGCTTCAAGAGATGCAAGCCCAGGGACTGTTGCCCGACGTGCTTACCTTTGCAGGCAACGGCGAACCAACCGGGCACCCGCAGTTTGCCGACATCATCGACGATACCATCCGCCTGCGCAACCGCTATTGTCCGGAGGCCAAGGTGTCGGTGCTGAGCAATGCCACACAGCTTCACCGGCGGGATGTGTTCGATGCCCTACTGCGGGTTGACAACAACATTCAGAAGCTTGACACCGTTGACGAGGCTTTCATACGCCACATCGACCGCCCCACGGGTCACTATGCTGTGAGCGAAGTGGTGGAGAACCTGCGCCGCTTCAAGGGGCAGGTAATCATTCAAACCATGTTTTTGAAAAGACTGTCAACAGCCCAAGGGGTTCCCGCCATCGACAACACCACCGACGCATACGTTGAGCCATGGCTCAGAGCCGTGGAACTGATTGCCCCCCGGCAGGTGATGATTTACACCATAGACCGCGAAACTCCCGACCGCACATTGGCCAAGGCAACAAAAAAAGAACTCGACCGCATCCGCGACCGAGTTCTTGCAGCAGGCATCAACTGCACAGCCAGCTATTGAGCGGCTGAATCAATAGTAAACAATTGTGCGCTTCTCTACCGAGGTGCCACCCTCCTGGTTCTTGGCCTTGCGCTCTGTCCAGTTGCCGTGGTCATCGTACTTCACGTCTACATAGGTGGTTTTCCATTCTCCATCCATGTCCGACGATACCACCGAGGTCATGTTGCCTTTGTCATCGTATTTATAGGTTTCGTTGCTCACATCATCGAAATAGTGGTAGCAGTACGATTTCTTCGAGCCGTCACTGTTGTAGGCATAGTCCTCGCCATTGTTGTCGGTGTCCATCAGGCCCTGTACGATGCGCTTTTGGCTGTCGCGCTTGATGCCGGATGTGTAGATGGCCGATAGCGCCTGCCCGTCGTTAGTTTTCCAGAACCCGTTTTCATCGAAGGTGCGCACAATTTTGGTGCCATCGTAGTTCCATGTACATTGCTTCACCTTACCCTTGAGTTCGAATAGTCCAAGCTCGCCGATGTAGCCCGTTGGTTGTCCACTGGCATCGGTCACACTTGCACCTTCCCAGCTAATAACAATCTTTTCCACATCCATCCATTCGTCGAACCACTGACAGTTATCCTGTGCAATGTCACGGAATGCTCTGCTAAGTTCAAATTCAAACTCCACCTCGCCATTGGATTCCACATGCGGATGCCCCCACATTTTCTGTTCGATGGCAACGCCATCCTTGGTGTAGCCCTCTACGATAATATTTCCATAGTCAGCGCCTACCTTCTGTATCTGAGCCACCCCGACCGTTGTTTGGGCTTCTGCTTCGAAGATGACCTTCACCGTAGGCGAATCGAACACGATATCCTTCAGGTGCACCGGTTCCTTGATTTTCAGCGGTGTGCCGTCGGCCACTTCTGTAGGTATCTCAGTGCCTTCAAGCTCGTCTGCCAGGGCATCCCATTTCTCGCCGAACTTGTCCAACTCTTCCTTATAGCCTTTGGTGGCTTCGTTCACGTCTTTCATGTAGTCGTCCACCATGTCGAGTGTTTCTCTCTTCGACTTGCCCTCCGATTTCTTGTCGTATTCCTTGGCTACCTCGTCTTTGGCCTCCATGATTTTGTTTTCCAAATCGGCCTGATCTTTGGCCAGTGCCTTCACTTTAGAGAGCACTTCGCCCATTTTGGTGCCGCTTTTGTTTTCAACAGTGTTCTTGGTTCCGTCGCCGCAAGCCACCAACAGCAACGCTGCAGCAGTCATCATCAAAAGTTTCTTCATTGTTATTGGTTTTAGTTAATTAAATTCAGTATCACAATCTTTTACAAGGTGGAAAAGTTATTTGTTCTGTTCCATGCAGAATAGTTCCTTGCAGAATAGTCCCTTGCAAAGATAAATCAAAAAATCCGAACCGCCAAAGCGATTCGGATTTTATTTTATCCGCCAGTACTCTTCAAAGTGGTGTTGGAGTAGCAATGCAGACGAATCAGAACATCGTCTTTCCTATAATGCCAAGTTTGGTGGAATCAAGGAAGCTGATGATGGTTCGAATCTCTTCACTGTCGGGCACCTGGTCTTTGATTTGCAGCACAGCATCGAACACGCTGTTCTGCCCATTGAACACCAGCCGGTAAGCATTGGCAATATGCTTCTGCACTTTCTCGTCGATGCCATAGGCCGTCATCATGGTTGTGTTAGTACCATGATAGGCCACGGGAGCACCACCAGCCACAATGTATGGGGGCACATCCTTTGAGATGGTAGTGCCAGCCTGCACCATGGCTCCCTCGCCTACGCGGGTTTTGGCATTGGCAATGGCCGAAGTAGAGAATATGGCACCATTGCTTATTTCACAGTCGCCGGCAATTTTGGCTCCATAGCCAAACACGCAATGGTTGCCCACCTTGGTGTCGTGAGAGATGTGGGCACCTTCCATCAAGAAGTTGTGGTTGCCAATAACCGTCTGTCCGCCCGTGTGGGTGGCGCGGTTGATAACCACGTTCTCTCTGATGATGTTGAAATTGCCAATCACCATCTCACTCTTTTCACCGCGGAAGTTGAAGTCTTGTGGCAACGCTGCCAGCACAGCCCCTTGGTGCACCTTATTATTATTCCCCATGCGGGTGCCGTTGAGGATGCTCACAAAGGGGAAGATGATACAGTTGTCGCCAATGACCACATCGTCTTCGATATACACGAAGGGAAAGATTTTGCAATTATCGCCAATCTTCGCCTTGGGGCTAATCTCGGCTTTAGGACTTATTTCACTTGCCATTTTCTTGTTACCATTTAAAAAATTCTACTTTTCTACCCTTTTACTTTATTGTGCGCCACCGCCAAGAGCCTGGTAGAGGCTCACCACGGCCTGCATCTTGCTGAAGTCGTCGGCAATTTTCGACAGCTGCGCATTCAGCAGACTGCTCTGTGCCTGAATCACTTCAAGATAGGTGCTGTTTCCAGCACCGGCAAAAAGTTCACGGGTGTCGTTCACATTCTGGCGCAGCACCTCAATCTGCTGTGCCTCCACCTTGCTTTTCTCGTCGGCCGAGTTATACTGCACCAGTGCATTCGAAACTTCGCTTCCGGCCGTGAGCACGGCATTCTGCCACGAGTTGTAGGCCTGCTCATACTGTGCCTTGGCCACTCGCAGTCCCATGGTGAGCTGTCCTTTCATGAAGATGGGCTGTGTGAGTGCGCCCACGGCCGAAAGGAGCCACTTGCCGGGGTTCACGATGCCCATGCCGCCGCTGTTGGTGAAGGTTCCCGATGGTGAGATGGTAATTTGCGGATAGAAGCGGCTGCGAGCAGTTTCAATGCCATAGAAACATTGTGCGAGCTTCATTTCAGCTGCATGCACGTCGGCACGGTTGGCCAAGAGCTGAATGCCCACGCCGAGCGAGAACTCAGAAGGCAGCACCTGATTTTCCAGTTTGCCGCGGGCAATGGTTTGAACGGGCTGACCGAGCAGCAGCGAGAGCGAGTTCTCCACTTCGCGAATCTGTCGCTGCATGTCGATGCGCTGTGCCTGCACAGAGTAGTAGTTAGCCTGCGCACTCTGCACGCCGGTAGAGCGGTAGCCCACGCGAGTTTCCTTGAGCGTTTGCATCGTTTGCCAGGTTTCGTGTGTGAGCTGTTCCATGTTGGTGATCACTTTCATCTGTTCATCAAGCATGAGCAGGGTATAATACATATTGGCCACGCCCGATATGATGTTGGCCTGCACTGACACCTGATAGTCTTTCGATGCAAGAAGCGCCACCTGAGCGGCACGTTTCTGCGAGAGCAAGTTACCAAAGAGGTCAACATTCCACGAAGCAGCAATGGGCAGCTGATAGGTTTTGGTTGCTTTCTGCCCATCCCACGATGCAATGGTTCCCTGAGGAGTGAAAGTGAACTGGGGGAGGAAAGCCAAGCGCGAAGCCTTCAGTTGTGCTTCGGCCATGTTCACATTGATGGCTGCGTTCAGCAGGTCGGGGTTATTGGCAAGTGCGGTTTCAATGAGCTGCTGCAGCTGCGGGTCGGTGAACACGCTGCGCCAGGGCAGGTTGCCAAAGGTTTCACCGGCCTGTCCCTGCAGTGTATCGGTGAGCGACACCGGGTCGCGCACAATTCCCTCGGCATTCACGTCGGGGCGCTCATACTTGCCATAGAGGCTCTTGCAGCCAGTCATTACAACTGCTGCAAGGCCAATGAATATCATATTGAGTTGTTTCTTCATAACACACTTATTTCTGCAATTCATATTCTTCGGGTTTACCATGCGCATACTGCTCCAGTTCAGCAGCAGCCTCCGGGTTGGTTTCGTCGTCGAACTTCATCGGGCGCAGCTTCTCTTGCAGGCTTTGGAAGATGACGAACAGGGCAGGCACCACAAACAGCTGACAGATGGTACCAATCAGCATACCACCCACGGCAGCGGCACCCAGCGTTTGGTTACCATTCTTTCCCACACCGCTGGCAAACATCATGGGCAACAGACCGATGACCATGGCGAGCGATGTCATCAAGATAGGACGCAGACGGGCTGCCGAGCCCAGCACTGCCGACCACGAGATGGCCATACCAAGCTGGCGGCGCTCCAGGGCAAACTGCACAATCAGAATGGCGTTCTTGGCCAAGAGGCCAATGAGCATGATGAGCGAAATTTGCATGTAGATGTCGTTGGAGTGCCCGAAGAGCTGTGTGAAGGCAAAGGCACCGGCCAGTCCGAAAGGCACTGAGAGCACCACCGAGAGCGGGAGGATGTAGCTTTCATACTGTGCTGCCAGAATCAAATAGATAAACACGATACAGAGCACGAAGATGAGTGCCGTGGAGTTGCTCGACTGAGCCTCGGAACGGGTCAGTCCCGAATAGTCGTAGGTGTAGCCCTGGGGCAGACTGGTAGCAGCAACCTCCTGACAAGCCTTGATGGCTTCACCCGTTGAATAGCCGTCGGCAACGGTTGCCGTTACGTTGATGGCGGTGAAGAGGTTGAAGCGGTTGATGTTTGAAGGACCGTAAACACGCTCCATGTTGCAGAACTCTTTCACGGGCGACATGCCGGCCGGGGTTCGCACATAAACGCTGTTGAGCGACTCGGGGGTCATGCGTGTTTCGGGCGAACCCTGTATCATCACACGGTAGAGCTTACCGTAGGCATTGAAGTTGGAGGCATAGAGACCGCCATAGTAACCTTGCAGAGTGGTGAGCACGGTGTTGGGCGAAATGCCCACCTGCTTACACTTGGCCACATCCACATGAATCATGTACTGGGGATAGTTGGGGTTATAGGAGGTCATAGCCATCTGAATCTCCGGCCGCTTGTTCAGTTCAGCCAGATAGTCTTTCACCACGTCGAAGAAGCGGGTGAGGTCGCCGCCCGTTCGGTCTTGCATCACCAACGAAACACCGTTGTTGGCCGAGAAGCCGGGAATCATAGGCGGAGCGAAAGCCAAAATCTGAGCATCCTTGATGTGGGCTGTCTTCATATAGATTTGTGCCAGCACACCCGATGCCTCATAGGGGTTGAGGAAGAATCGATAGACACCGTCGCCCTGCCAGAGTCCGGAAATCTTCCACCACAGTCCCTTCTGTCGTTCCGAGAAGGGCTTCAGCTTGATGATGAAAGTGGCCTGGTCGGAACCCGAACCGGCAATAAAGTTGTAACCCTGAATCTGCTCACGACTCAGAATGGCGGGGTCGGCAGCCAGAATGGAGTCTACCTGCGAGATGACCTGCTTGGTGCGTGCCACTGATGTTGCAGGCGGCATGGAGATGGTGCAGAAGATGGTACCAGTGTCTTCGTCGGGCACAAGACCGGTTTTGGTGGTAGACATGGTAACAACGAGCAAGGCTATTCCCACAATAACAGAAACGCCGATGACAATGGGGCGGTGCACTAATTTTTCAACAATGCCTTTATACTTACCGAGCACTTTGTCGTAGGAAGTATTGAAAGCAGTGTGGAAACGGTCTATCCGCGACATTTTCACTTCGTGACCGTTTGTGTCGTGTGGTTTCAGGAAGATGGCACACAGGGCCGGCGAAAGCGTGAGGGCGTTCAGAGCCGAAATGAAGATGCTCACGGCCATGGTAACACCGAACTCGCGATAGAATGTTCCGCTCGTACCACCAATGAACGATACAGGAATGAACACCGAGGCCATCACCAGAGTAATGGAGATGATTGCGCCCGAAATTTCGTTCATGGCATCGATAGAAGCCGTGAGCGAGCTCTTATAACCCTGGTCGAGCTTGGCATGCACGGCTTCAACCACCACAATGGCATCGTCGACCACAATGGCAATAGCCAGCAGCAAGGCCGAGAGCACCAGCAGGTTGATGGAGAAGCCAAACAGTTCGAGGAAGAAGAATGTGCCGATGAGCGATACCGGAACGGCAATCAGGGGGATGAGCGTAGAGCGGAAGTCTTGCAGGAAGATGTAAACCACGATGAACACCAGCACAAGGGTCATCACCAGGGTGAACACCACTTCTTCGATACTGGCATAAAGGAACTCTGTAACATCATAGTTGATTTTATACATCATGCCCGGCGGGAACGACTTGGCCTGTTCTTCCAATTCCTTCTTCACGTTCTTGGCAATATCGTTGGCATTGGAACCGGCAATCTGCTGCACCATACCCATCACCGAGGGGATGTTGTTGTTCTTCATCGAAACGGTGTATTGCTGTCCGCCAAGTTCAATTCTGGCCACGTCTTTGAGCTTGAGGGTTTGTCCGTTGGCATCGCTTGAGATTACGATGTTGCCAAACTCTTCGGCAGTTTTCAGTCGGCCGGTATAGCGCATGGCATATTCGTATGCCACGTTGCTCTGCTCGCCAAAGGTACCAGGTGCAGCCTCGATGTTCTGTTCGGCCAGCACGCCGCTGATGTCGCTTGGCATCAGGTTGTATTGCTTCATCACATCGGGTTTCAGCCAAATGCGCATAGAGTAGGTTTTCAAACCCGGGCTCTGCACGTCGCCCACACCTTCAATACGCTTCAGGGCGGGAATGATGTTGATGTTGGCATAGTTGGTGAGGAACTCGTCGTCGTAGCGTCCGTCGGAGGTGAGGGTGTACATAATCACCTGCGATGTCTGTCGCTTCATCACCGTCACACCCACTCGTGTTACTTCAGCAGGCAGCAGTGCCTGTGCCTGGCTCACACGGTTCTGCACGTTCACGGCACACATGTCGGCATTGGCTCCCTGGCGGAAGAGAATCTGGATTTGTGCCGAACCGGTTGAAGCGGTAGAGGTCATATAGTCCATGCCTTCCACACCGTTAATGCTCTCTTCCAAGGGAGCAACCACCGAGTTTTTCACTGTTTCGGCATCAGCACCGGGATATTGCGTATACACCACCACGGTGGGAGGCGCAATGTTGGGGTACTGCTCGATGGGCAGTGTGGCAAGGCCTATGAAGCCCAGCAGCACGATGAGGATAGAAATCACCGTGGAAAGCACTGGGCGTTTAATGAATGTTGTAAAAGTCATGTTACTATTTCTGAATTTAAGTTCATCAGCGCCAAAGCGATAACTCTTCTCCTTAACTCTTGATGCTTATTTTTTCATCTCGTTCACAATGTCGCCGGCTGTCATAGCCTTGGCCTGCTCGCTAATCTTCTGCTGATACTTGGCAGGCGTGATGGGCACAATTTCCATACCGTCGGAGAGTTTGGTGATGCCGTTGGTAACATAGCGGTCGCCCACCTGCAAACCGCTGGTAACAATGTAGTTCACTCCATCGTTCTGCGGGGCCACGGTAATTTCGGTATACTTCACCTTGTTGTCTTTGCCAAGGGTGTAAACAAACTTCTTGTCCTGCACCTCGGTAACGCAACTCTGTGCAATAATCACCGAGTTGGCAGCTTCGTGTGGCACCACCACTGCACCTGAGCCACCGCTCTTGAGCAGCTGTTCGGGGTTTTGGAACACGGCAATCATCTGCACGCTACCTGTTGCAGGGTCGATAACACCGCTCATCTTGGTAACGGTTCCGGGATGGGGATAGATGGTGCCGTCGGCCAACTGCAGCTTCACCGTGGGCATGGCACCGATAGCTGCCTGTGCCGAACCGCTCGCCTTGGTCATTTCAAGGATGTCTTTCTCGGTCATCGAGAAATAAACCTCCATGCTGCTGATGTTGGAAACAGTGGTGAGGGGCTGCGCATTCGATGCGCTCACCAGGGCACCCACCTTGAAGGGGAGTGAGCCCACCACACCGGCAGCAGGGCTCTTCACATAGCAATAGCTCAGTGTTTCTTGTGCCGAGGCAAGGGCTGCCTGAGCCTGGGCGAGTGAGGCCTGTGCGGTTTGATAGGAGTTCTCGGCTGTGGAGAGTTCAAACTGGCCGATAATCTGCTTCTCGAACAGCTGCTTGTTGTTCTCGTAGGTGAGCTTGGCGGTGTTCAGCTGCGCCTTGGCGGTGTTCACAGCTGCCTGAGCTTGGCGCACCTGTGCCTGATAGGTGGCATTGTCGATGACAAACAAAAGCTGACCGGCACTAACGGCCTGCCCTTCCTTCACACACACCTGTGTGATAAAACCGGAAACTTTTGGGCGAATCTCTACATCCTGAACACCTTTGATAGTGGCGGGATAGGTCGACTGCATGGCAGCACTCTTGGTGCTCACGGTTTCTACGGGATATTCGTTATCGCCGAAAGAGGGCCGACTGCCGCTGCCACAAGACGAAACGATAGCCGCAAGAACCGAAAACATGATACAATTCTTTATCTTCATACCTTATTAATATTATATAGTTTTCAAAAACTTTATCAAGGAGCTTAGTTTTTTCGAGGTACAAAATTACTAATTATTCTATTATGCGCAAAATATATTACACCTCTTTTATATTTAATTAACGAGCAATTGCCAATGGCACACATGTACTATGTCTGTGGCCATTGGCAATGATTGTATTGATGTGAGTGCTCTTTGAAAATCTAATTAGACTGTTTGGGGGTGAGCTGCTCACCGGGGTTGTTGGTGTTGGCATCTTCTTCTTGCTTGTTGGCTGCCGGATTATAGCCCAGCCGCGTGTAGCGGCATGCAATCTGTTCGCCGGTTGATTCGAAGAGATAGCTGCAGGTCATGCTGGTTTCGGTGAGTTCCACCACGCGCATGGCGAGTGTGCAATCGCTGTCGATGGCCGGTTGCCAGTCGTCGATGAGCGTGAGCATACCACTGATAATGCGCACGGGACCGTGGCCCGATGTGTTTCCCACCCCTTTCTGCTGCCATGTCCAGGTGGTGTAGTCGGTTTCGGCAGCTCCTTCTCCCAATACGGGAGCATAAGCGGTGAATGTGGTATCGGCCGAACTGATGGCCAGCAACACAGGGGCTGCCAGCTTGGTGAGTTCGCTCACCCTGGTGGCGCTCACGCTTTTGCCATCCTTGCTTCCTGTGGCCTGCATGAGCAACCAGGCACCACCGGCCATGTTTTTCAGTTCAACACTCAGTCCGCGCGTGGTTTGTCCGCCAGAGGAACTACTACTGGAACTGTCGTCTGAACTGCAAGAGGCCAAGCCCAACAATGCAAGGCAGCACAAGACAGCACAGCAAGTTTTAAAATTGAAAAAAATCTTCATCTTCTTTATTGATTTGAATTTAAACATGAACGGAACTAACATCGAACCCCATCTTGCGGGCTTTCTCCAAGAGCAGCTGCATGAGTGGTTCGCGCTCGTTGGGCACGCGGTTGTCGAGAACGGCATCTTTCAGGGCTTGCTTGAGTGCTCCCACCTCTCTCGAAGGTTTCAGGTTGAACATCTGCATAATTTCGTTTCCGTCGATAACGGGTTGCAACAGCCGTTTATAGTCACGCTCCTGCAGGTCGATGATTTTTTCGCGCACCAACCTGAAGTTATCGAGAAACTTCTGCTTGCGCACCTGGTTTTTCGATGTGATGTCGGCTTCGCAGAGCAGCATCAGGTCGTCGATGTCGTCTCCGGCATCGTTCACCAACCGGCGCACGGCACTGTCGGTAACCTCTTCGTCGGCAATCACAATGGGGCGCATGTGCAGGTCTACGAGCTTCTGCACATATTTCATTTTGGCATCCATGGGCAGTTTGAGCCTGCGGAAAATCTGCGGCACCATCTTTGCTCCCAAGAAGTTGTGGTTATGGAACGTCCACCCCTGCGGCACTTCCCAGCGTTTGCTCTTGGGTTTGCCAATGTCGTGGAGCAGTGCCGCCCACCGCAGCCACAAGTCGTTGTCGTGGGTTGCGCCATCTTCCTGCGTTTCTTTTCGTGCCTGCTGCCGTTGCACCACATTTTCGAGCACCTCCAGTGTATGGTAATAGTTATTCTTATGTGCCCTTCCGTTGCGTGTTTCCACCATGTCGAGTGCCGTCAGTTCGGGCAGAATCAGCTCGAGCAGTCCGCTCCGGTAGAGATAGTCGAACCCGGTGCTGGGGTGTGGGGCCATGATAATTATGTTCAGCTCGTCTTGCACGCGCTCGCCGCTGATGATTTCCAACCGGTGGGCATTGCGCTGCAACGCTTCGAAGGTGTCGTCTTCGATATAGAATCCCAGCTGGGTGGCAAAGCGCACGCAACGCAGCATGCGCAAGGGGTCGTCGGAGAAAGTGATGTCGGGGTCGAGGGGTGTGCGAATGATTCCGTCTTCCAGGTCGTAGATGCCGTTGAAGGGGTCTACGAGTTCTCCAAAGCGGCTTTGGTTCAAACAAATGGCCATGGCATTGATGGTGAAGTCGCGCCGGTTCTGGTCGTCTTCGAGCGTACCGTCTTCCACGATGGGTTTGCGCGAATCATGACTGTAGCTTTCTCGCCGTGCCCCCACAAACTCCACTTCTGTTTCTTGTCCTTCGGCCGGTCCGAACACCTTCAGCTGGGCAGTGCCAAAGTTTCTGAACACCGAAAGATGTGCCCGCTGCCGGATGCTGCGCTGCAGTTCCTCGGCCACGCTGATGCCACTGCCCACCACCACCACGTCGATATCTTTCGACGGGCGTTCGAGAAACAGGTCGCGCACATAGCCTCCCACCACATAGCATTCAACGCCAAGCCTGTCGGCTGCCGCTGAAATCTGGCGAAATATATCCTGATCGAGTATTTGTGCCAATTCGGCATCACTATATAATCTCATGCTCTTTGCTGTTGCTTAATTTCTGTAACATTACTTCCCTCACGCATCTTTCGAGTCTGCAAAATTACAAAAATAATCTTAAACGTACCTTTTAATTCATTTTTATTTATTACTTTTGCCACCATGATGAAGAAAATAATAATATTGGCTGCAGCCATCGCAGTGCTTGCAGCATGCTCGGCAAACGACGATGAGAAAGCCGAAAAGCTGATGCAGCAGATTGAACAGCTCTACGAGCAGAAACAATACAGTGCCACACTCGACTCTATAGAAGCACTCAGAAACCAATTCCCCAAGGCAGTTGAAAGCCGCAAACGGGCACTTGTCATCTGGAACGATGCCTCACTGCAAATGGCACGGGCCGACATTGCCAAAACCGACTCGGCGCTGCTCGCCACAGAAGAGCTGATGAAAAACGAAACCGACATATACAAACACAACATCTTAGGACTGCAACGCGATTCGCTGAAAGCACGCTACGAAGCCCTCTGCGGAGTGGTGAAGATGATACTACACCGCAAAAAATAGTATAAAATAGCGCACTATCAACTTTTTTTTGTACCTTTGTCGCGATTATGGCACAGCAGAACACCCAACAACAGTTTGAAGACGTGATGCAAGAGTGCCGCACGCTCTTCCAAAAGAAGCTTCACGACTATGGAGCTTCGTGGCGCATCCTGCGCCCAAGCTCGCTCACCGACCAGCTCTATATCAAAGCTAAACGCATACGGTCGCTCGAAATTAAAAAGGAGTCGCTCGTGGGCGAAGGCATCAGACCCGAATTCATTGCACTCATCAACTATGGCATAGTGGGACTGATACAGTTAGAGAACGGATTTGCCGATCAGGTAGACATCACCCCCGAACAGGCTATGGCGCTCTACGACCAGCATGCCAAGCAAGCCCTGCAACTCATGCTGCGCAAGAACCACGACTACGACGAGGCATGGCGACACATGAGGGTGAGCTCCTACACCGACTTCATCCTCACCAAACTGCAACGCGTGAAGGAGATTGAAGACATCAACGGCGCTACCTTGGTGAGCGAGGGTATCGATGCCAACTACATGGACATCATCAACTATGCGGTCTTTGGGGCCATTAAACTGAAAGAAACTGAGTGAAGAAAAAGTGAAAAGCCCGGCAATGAAAGAAAAACTTCTGAAAGTGGGGGTCAACCTCGCGCGGTTAGTGATAGCCGCCACGTTCACCTTCTCGGGCTATGTGAAAGCTATAGACCCGCTGGGCACACAATATAAAATTACCGACTACCTGGGGGCGGTGGGACTACACGGGATGCTTCCCGACTGGCTCACGCTCGCCCTGTCGGTGGCGCTCTCGGCAACGGAGTTCACACTTGGCGTGATGATGCTCTTTGCCATTCACCGCCGACTCACCACCAAAGCCACACTGGGCTTCATGCTCATCATGACTCCGGTGACGCTGTGGCTCTATCTGGCCAACCCTGTTGAAGACTGCGGGTGCTTTGGCGATGCGGTGAAACTCTCTAACGGAGAAACGCTGCTGAAAAACCTGGTGCTCACAGCATGCGCCGTGGTCACCTTGAAATGGCACAGCTTCATGCGCCTCATCTTCCTGAAACGGGCACAGTGGATCATCATCAACGGAACACTGCTCTTCATAGGGGCTTCAAGTCTCTATAGCCTCTACTTCCTGCCGCCATTCGACTTCCGCCCTTACCATGTGGGAGCCAACATCCGGAAAGGCATGGAAATTCCACAGGGAGCCGAGCAACCGAAGTTCGAAACAACTTTCCTGCTCCGCAAAAACGGAGAAACAAGGGAGTTCACACTCGAAAACTATCCCGACTCTACCTGGGAGTTCGTAGACTCAAAGACAGTGCAAACGAGCAAAGGATATGTGCCGCCCATACACGACTTCTCAATCGTGCTCAACGAAACGGGCGAAGATATTACCGAACAGGTGCTCGACGAAGAGAAACCGGTGCTGCTGCTCGTGGCTCCACACCTGGAACAGGCCGACGACTCGAACTTCGGACAGATTGACCAGATCTACGAACTGACGCATGATCAGGGATGGCTTATGTATTGCCTGACGGCAAGCGGCGAACGGGCCATAGCACGGTGGATTGACATGACGGGGGCCGAATACCCTTTCTGCACCACCGACGACATCACGCTGAAAACCATCGTGAGGAGCAACCCCGGACTACTCATGCTCCAACAAGGGGTGATAGTGGGAAAATGGAGCCACAACAGGCTGCCATCGGAACAGCAACTGATGGAACTGGCACAAGGCAAAACAGCCCACAACAACTGAAAAGATTCAAACGAAACCATATAAACTTTCATTTCTAAATAAAACAAAACAACAATGAGAAAGAAAATTGTAGCAGGCAACTGGAAAATGAACATGAACCTGCAAGACGGTATTGCTCTGGCTAAAGAGCTCAACGACACACTTAACGCTGAAAAGCCTAACTGTGATGTGGTTATCTGCACGCCCTTCATCCACCTGGCTTCGGTGGCTCAGTTCCTCAACCAAGACATCATCGGACTGGGTGCCGAAAACTGCGCCGACAAGGAAAAAGGTGCTTTCACCGGTGAGGTGAGCGCAGAAATGGTGAAGTCGACCGGTGCCAAGTATGTGATTCTGGGACACTCAGAGCGCCGCGAATACTACCACGAAACACCCGAAATTCTGAAAGAGAAAGTGCTGCTCGCACTGAAGAACGGACTGAAGGTGATCTTCTGCATTGGCGAAACTCTGGCCGAACGCGAAGCCGAAAAGCAGAACGAGGTGGTGAAAGCTGAACTCGAAGGCAGCGTGTTCAACCTCACTGAAGAAGAGTTCAAGAACATCATCATTGCCTACGAACCCATCTGGGCCATCGGAACAGGCAAAACCGCTACCGCAGAGCAGGCAGAAGAGATTCATGCCTACATTCGCAGCATCGTGGCTGAGAAGTATGGAGCTGCCGTGGCCGAAGAAACCAGCATCCTCTACGGCGGAAGCTGCAAGGCAAGCAACGCTCCCGAACTGTTTGCCAAACCCGACATCGACGGTGGTCTCATCGGCGGTGCTTCGCTGAAATGTGCCGACTTCAAAGGCATCATCGATGCCTGGAAATAATCACCAACCTTTTTGAAGATGAAAAAATTCATCATAGCATTCATCGGTCTGTGCGCTGCCACCTGCGGCAACGCACAGACTTACCTCGACCACCTGCAGCACAAAGAGCAGGGACAGGCAACCGTAACCGTTACCGAAAGCAAAGAGATTGACGCTCTGGTGAATGGGAAACCGACCGCGCAGCCTACCCCACCTGCGAAAAAAACAACACCCAAACCGGAACGGACAACACCCAAGGAGACCAAAAACACCGAACCGAAACATCAGGCGGCTGTCACCAACGACGAGGCAGAGCCCACTACCGTTGACACCAGCCACAAGGTGATGCGGCAGGGATATAAAGTGAACGGCTATCGCATCCAGGTCTACTATGGCGGAAACACCCGCGAAGACAAAAACAAAGCGCAACAGATTGGCAACAGCATCAAAATGAGATTCCCCAGCCAACCTGTTTACACACATTACTATAATCCACACTGGACATGCCGCGTGGGCAACTTCCGCACATACGAAGAGGCCAACGACATGCTGCAGGCCATCAAGAAGGCGGGCTTCACACAGGCCACCATCATGAAAGGGAAAATTACAGTTCAATACTAAATGATCGAAACAGAAATCTATGTCCGCGAGGGGGTTGACGAACTCGCGGCTCATTATAAAGAAATCATCAGTCTGCTGGGCGAAGACCCTTCGCGCGAAGGACTGGAAAAAACACCCATGCGGGTGGCAAAAGCCATGCAGGTGCTCACACGCGGCTACACACAAGATGCACACAAGGTGCTCACCGATGCGCTCTTCGAAGAAAAATACAACCAGATGGTGATTGTGAAAGACATCGACGTGTTCTCACTCTGCGAACACCACATGCTACCTTTCTACGGGAAGGCTCACGTGGCCTACATCCCCAACGGCTACATCACGGGCCTTTCTAAAATTGCACGGGTGGTGGACATCTACAGCCACCGACTGCAAGTGCAGGAAAGACTCACCCAACAAATCAAAGACTGCATTCAGGAAACGCTCAAACCGCTGGGCGTGATGGTGGTGATTGAGGCCAAACACATGTGCATGCAGATGCGAGGGGTGGAAAAACAGAATGCCATCACCACCACCAGCGACTTCAGCGGGGCGTTCAATCAGGCTAAAACACGCGAGGAGTTCATGAACCTGCTGCGCTCGAACAAATAAAAGCAACTACGCCCACAACACCACATACAAACAGAAACGATAATAATAATTAATAAGGTATATGAAGAAAACTTTTTCCATGATGCTCATGATGTGCTGCACAGCGGCACTCATGCTCGTCTCTTGCAACGACGACAACAGCGGCAACACCATGTCGGATTCGGATGCAAAAATCACTATCGATGAAATGCAGGGCACCTATCAGGGAGTGCTCTATGCCAAGATTGACAGCCGCGACACAATGAAAATCAACCTCACATGCGTGGTGGACTCGGTAATTAAACTACAGTTCCCCGACACGCTGCTGGCCAACACCACATCGAACCGGGCTCTGCAAATGGCACTCAACGCTGCCAACGACTCGCGCGAACTGAAGGCTGAATACCTGATGGGGGGATGGTACGATAGCAACCACACCACCACCTTCATCTACCTCTTCCCACAGTCTATCGTGAAAGAGAACCTGTTGGTGAGCGATACGCACCACAAGGTAACCTTCGCCTTTTACACGGGGGTGGATTCGCCGGGGCTCTTCTTCCGCCAGTCGGGGGCACTGAACTTTGAAATGACCGTCGGGGGCATCTACTACGACGACAAGCTGCAGAGCGACCTGAACCGCCGACTCACTTTCTACTTCAAAGGCACCAAGCTCAGACATAGCACCCAAGATGTATGATGAAGCTCATTTCATGGAACGTGAACGGACTGAGGGCCTGCGTGGGAAAAGGGTTCGAAGAAACGTTTAAACAGCTCGATGCCGACTTCTTCTGTCTGCAGGAAACCAAGATGCAGGCCGGACAGCTCGATCTTTCCTTTCCCGGCTACGATTCTTATTGGAACTATGCCGACAAGAAAGGCTACTCGGGTACGGCCATCTACACCCGCCACAAGCCTCTGACGGTGAGCTACGGACTGGGAATTGAAGAGCATGACCACGAAGGACGTGTGATTACGCTTGAAATGGACGATTTCTTCCTGGTTACCGTGTACACACCAAACTCGCAGGATGGGCTGCGCCGGCTCGACTACCGCATGCAGTGGGAAGATGATTTCCGTGCCTACCTGCTCAAACTTGATGCACTGAAGCCGGTAATCGTGTGCGGCGATATGAACGTGGCACACAACGATATTGACCTGAAGAACCCGGCAACCAACCACCGCAACGCGGGATTCACCGACGAGGAACGGGAGAAATTCTCCGCCCTGCTCAACAGCGGCTTCACCGACACCTTCCGACAGCTCTATCCCGAACAGGTTACCTACTCGTGGTGGTCGTACCGCTTCCATGCCCGCGAAAAGAACATAGGCTGGCGCATCGACTACTTCGTGGTTTCTAACCGCCTGCAAGAACGCCTGCAAGACGCTGCCATACACACTGAAGTGATGGGGTCGGACCACTGCCCGGTGGAACTCGTTCTCAAATAAACCCAAATCGATCATTAGGGTGCGACGAAAGACGGGGCGACATAATTACAGGCAGGCGGTGTAGCGTAGCGGAACCCCTGCTAATAGGGCACCCCACCACAACCAAAGCCCCGACGGGGCGACATCAATAAAATCATCAAGTGAACGATTTGATTATGTCGCCCCGTCGGGGCTTTGGTTGTGGGGGGGTACCTGTTCGCAGGGGTTCCGCTTCACTCCACCGCCTGCCTGTAATTATGTTGCCCCATTGGGGCTTTTGATGTGTGTTACATTCTAATGACCGATTTGGGTTTATAGTAAACAGTTAACAGTGAATAGTTTATAGTGAACAGGGTCATTAGAATAATACAAAAGTCGCGAAGAGACGTTAGTTGTGTGACACAATTTATAGAATACCCTAATACCAGGAGAAACAATATAGATTGGCAGATGACCAAGGGCTGGTCAGCAGATGACCAAGCAGTGGTCAGCACATGACCAAGCAGTGGTCAGCACATGACCAAAGGCTGGTCAGCAGATGACCAAGGGCTGGTCACCAGTAAACTTTCATGGGGCAGCACACCGAAGGTGTGCACTTTCAGAAACCGGGGGTTCGAAGTACCCCCGGTAAACACCACCTATACCAATGTCATGACCCTAAAAGGGTCAACGAACCTGATGTGCGGGCACTCTTTCAGAGTGCATTCACTTGCTATGGGTTGTGGTCCGGGGGTACTTCGCACCCCCGGTTACTGAAAGTGGACGCTTTCAGCGTCCGAAGGCCCCTTTCTTGAACCTAATGACCAATTTGGGTTAATATAGGTATCACATAGAGGTGCAACAAATAACAATAGCAGCTACAGTCGAATGTGATTGTAGCTGCTATTGTTATGGTATATA
>CACXFT010000109.1 GCA_902767045.1 uncultured Prevotellaceae bacterium
AAGTTAGGGGGTTGGGGGTCTGTGAAGTTACACGAACCACCCCTAACCCCTCCTTTATGAAAGGAGGGGACTACGAGATGGAGGTTTCGCGCAGCTCCACCGCCTGCCTAACCAACATTACTTTCATCCTTAGTATGTCATGAAAGAGTAGCAACAGCCCCGACTTTAACGGAGCTTTGGTGTGTGTGTGTAGAAACCCCGTGAGGGGTTCGATTGGGGTAGCCAGCCATTCCTATGGCTGGTATTGCAGCACAGTCCACCAATTAAGCGTGCCTTTAGGTACGCAATATTCCCCAGTGCCATAGTGTTGCGTACCTAACGGCACGCCGTGAATGGTGGATCCATTTCCACCAGCCATAGGAATGGCTGGCTACCCCTATCATGCCCCGCTGGGGCATTAAAAAAACAGAAAACCTCCATCTCGTAGTCCCCTCCTTTCATAAAGGAGGGGTTGGGGTGGTTCGTGTAATCAAAACTTGGAACTATGCTGCAAAGTTACTATTTTTTTTAAAATAATCTGGCATAATTGAACGAAAACGGTCGCAACAAGGTTTTTTAACCATGTTAGCGACCTGTTTCGTGCATTTCCCTTACCCCTAAGTGAGGGGGTTGGGGGTCTGTGAAGTTACACGAACCACCCCTAACCCCTCCTTTATGAAAGGAGGGGACCACGAGATGGAGGTTTCGCGCATTACATTATTCACTACAAAAAATTATCACTTCCCCAACAAAAAAAGAAAGAAAAGCATCTTCTTTCACTATTTTTTTATACATTTGCACCGATTATAATCTATTGGAAACTATTTATTCTTTTTATTAACTTTATTATTAACTTCAAACCAAAACAAACAACATGAAAAAGTTATTACTTTCTCTGGTGTCACTGTTTGTGTTGACGTTGTTCGCCTATGGTGCAGACGTGAAGATTGCGTACACAGGCACAACAACAACCAACATGACAGGTGAAAACGATGCTGCGCTGTTTGGATTGAGTGCAGACGATTGGACTATCGTTGGCGATAAAGGTTCGGCAACCTACATGCCGGGTCTGAACAAAGACGGCAGTCTTCGCCTGTACTACAACGAGAACGGAAGCAACACGGTAACCGTTACAGTGACGAAAGAAGGTGCTACTATCAACAAGATTAGTGGCATGACGTTTAATGGCAACTACTCAAATGTGACGGTAACCGTGGGCGGCGAGCTCGTGGAACCCGTCAACGGCGAGTATGCCATCAACAGCACCTCTTTTGTGCTGGGCAATGGAAATACCACCAATGATCAAGTACGAATCAAGGAAATGGTGCTTGATGTAACAGGCATGGAAGGCAACATCACCCACATTGCCAACACAGACGAAACACCCTACACTGTGGCTCAGGCCATAGCCATCATCGACGACGCTACTTCGCTGCTCAGCGAAACAGTGTTTGTGAAGGGTATCATCTCTCAAATTGATAAGCTCAACGACGACAACTCCATCACCTACTGGATTTCTGACGATGGCACCACCACCTCTCAGTTCCAGGTTTACAAAGGTCTTGGCTTCGACACGGAGACTTTCGAAACAGCCGACGACATTGTTGTTGGCGACACTGTTATCGTTTCAGGCAAGATTAAGAAATATGGAGAAACCTACGAGTTTGATGCCGGCAGCGTGTTGGTTAGCTATCGACGAGCCGAAATCCAGTCCGACCCCACAACAGCCATCGTGAATGCCGGCTTCAACCCCGAAGCTGACCCCATCGGCTGGAGTGTAGTCTCTTCAGCACAGTACAACGACGCAGGCATGGGCCTTATTGGTACTTATAAGGTACGCGGTGAGCACCCCGCCGCCACCATCGACGATACCCACCTCGCTACCGAGTACGCTGCTGGCTTGGAGTGCCGTTGGAACGGTAACTTTGCTAGTTTCACACAGACCACTGCTGAGTTGCCCGCCGGCTCTTACAAGCTGACATACGATGTAGAGAACACCAATGCCACCACCACAGCGGCTGCCTACGAGAACCGCTTCAACGTCACCGTGGGCGAGACCACATACGAAGACGAGAGCACGGAGTGGATGAACGGCAAGAGTGCTTGGACAACTCACGAAATCGCCTTCACACTCGCCGAGGCCAGCCCCATCACCATCAGCCTGGGCTATGGAACCGGCTCTAACAACTTTGGAGTTGGAAACACACCAAACCTCTACGTCAGCCATCTTAAGTTAGCATCTATCAGTGCTCTTGAAATAGCACAAATCAACCTCAAGACTGCTATCGATGCTGCTCAGGCTCAGACAGCTACCTATACCGTCGGTGAAGATCTCTTCACCTATCCTGCCAGCGAGATTACTCCTCTGACCGAGGCCATCGCTACTGCTCAGGCTGCCTACGAAGCCGCTGAATCAGCTGAAGCTGTCCAGGCTGCTCTTGCAACCCTGAACGAATTTATTGCTTCATTTGCTCCCACCATGCAGACCCCCGATGCCGAGAAGCAGTACACCTTCCAGCTCAAAGAAGGTGGCATGTATATGTCCATCAACGAGGGCATCAAGCTCTCGGCCGACGAGTTCCCCTTCAGCTTCGAAGCTGTGGAGGGTGGCTATGCCCTGAAGAACGGAACCAACTATGTGGCCTTCACCGGCACAGGCGGCAACACCTGGACCATGAGCGCCACCGCCGAGCCCTACGCTTGGAGCTTCAGCAGCTTGGGCGAAGGCTACTACACCATTGCCAAAACTACCAACGCTGCCCAGCTCATCGGTGTTGACAACACCGAGGCAGGCTCTTCATGCTATGCCAACAAGACTGCCGGCGACATGGCCACCTGGACCATTGCCGAATATGTGGCTCCCGAAGTGTTCACCATCACCGTGGGCGCAACACAGAACGGTACTGTTGAAGTATCGGCTACCGAGGCTGCTGAGGGTGATGTAATCACACTCACCGTTACTCCCGCCGAGGGATATGTGCTGAAGAACCTCACCGTGAACGGTCCCGGACAAGCCCTTGAAGTTTCTGCCGAGAACACCTTCGTGATGCCTGCCGGAAACGTTACCATCACGGCTGCCTTCTTCCCCACTCCCGTCATCGCCGACGGCACCTACTATCTGAAGAACGTTGCCACTGGCACATATCTGGCTGCCGGTAGCAGCTGGGGTACTCAAGCCATCACAAGCGAATTCGGGCTCGACTACATCTTCGCTCAAACAGCTGAAGGTAAGTACACCTTAGACTCGCAAGTGAGCAACGGTGGCAACAACCACTACCTGAACGGCGTGTGGAACGACGGTGCTTCCATGCCTTGGATTTTAACGAAAGTGGCCGACACAGACAACGTGTTCACCATTGGAAATGGAGAATCTTATTTAACAGCCTCTACCGAGAACAACAAAGTTTCACTGGCAGCTGACGCTACTGTTGCAACTGCCCAGTGGCAGTTCATCAGCAAGGCCGACTTCTTCGCTGCTCTTGAAGCTGAAATGGCCAATGCCACCGAAGAAAACGGTGTTGATGCCACCGCCTTCATCGTTGGTGCCAACTTCAACCGCAACGACCTGCGCAACAACGCTTGGAAAGCTACAAGCAGTGGTGGCAACATGGCCATTGCAGGTCCTAGTGGAGACCAAGCCGCCTATGGTTGTGAGTTCTGGAACAACACGTTCGATATCAATCAAACCATCGAGAACCTGCCCAACGGCTACTATAAGTTCTCGGTTGCCGGTTTTGGCTCCGATGGTACCACATACATTTATGCCAACGATGTGGAAACACCGTTTGTGAACACCGACCGTCCTGCAAACTTCAGCACAGCACTCAACCAAATTGCAGCCGGAGAGCTCACCGGCAACATCACCGATATGGTGACCGTTATCGACGGAAAACTCACCATCGGTGTGAAGCGCACCGAAAAAAAGGCTGATGACTGGACAGTTATCGACAATGCACGCCTCACCTACTACGGAGAGGTGCCCATCGCTAATTACCAGGAAGCTCTTGCCAACACCGTGACCGCTGCCGAAGCCGTAGAGGGAACCATTCCTGCCGCTGCTTACCAGACACTCGCTGCTGTTGTGGCCGAACAGAACAAGGAATATGAAACTGCCGCAGAATACACAGCTGCCGTAACTGCCATCAAAGAGGCTATGGATGCTGTGAAACCCCTGCAGCCCATCTATGCCAAGTATGATGTTGTCAATAAAGCTGCCGAGAGCCTGAAAGCTCAAGACTTCTATAAGCAGCCTGCCGCTGCAACCGGAGCCTTCGACGCTGTTCTTTCCGCTCAGAGCGAAGCTGTAGAGGCCATCACCTCTGCCGAAGAGCTTGCTACTGCTGTTGACGCTGCAATCGCTGCCATCAAACCTGCTGCTCTCGAATTTGTTTCGCATGTGGAAATGAACGAAGGTGCTGCTTTCGACATCACTACCTTTGCCATCAACAACCCCACTCCCACCACAAGCGTTGATGGATGGACCGTGGCCGGTGCAACACCAAAACTCGAATCTAACTGCGGTGAGTTCTGGAATGCTTCCGGAGCTTCCATCAAGCAAAATCTGGCCAACATGCCTGCCGGTAGCTACACGCTTTCGGCTTTGGCTCTCACCCGCACCGACATGGTGGCTACACTCTCGGCCGGCGAGCAGAGCGTGAACATCGTTACCGTGGGCAACGACGTGGTGAACAGCCTCGGTCAGGCCGATGCTTGGTTCAATGCTGACAACGGCACCAACGAAGTGGCCTTCCAACTGGCCGAAGATGGCGACGTGGAGATCGGTCTCACCGCCGACGCTTCTGAAACCGGCGACCACTGGATGGTATGGCGCAGCTTCGCACTCACCTATGCCGGCAACGGCTATATCGAACCCATTGAGGTTCCTGTTATTGCCGACGGCACCTATTATATGTATAACAAGAAAGCCGAAGGCTATCTGGTGGGTGCCAACTCGTGGGGCACACAGGCTTCTGTGGCTCCTGTAGGTGGCATTGCCGTTGAGCTTACCAAGCTCGAAGATGGCAAATACACCATCTCCACGGCTTCGCGCTACCCCGGCAAGTTCCTCGGCAGCAATGCCTATGTAGATGGTTCTTCCTTTGGCTGGACCATTGCCGCAGTGGATGGCCAGGAAGGTGTATTCACCGTGGCCAAGGATGCTGAATACCTCGTTACCACCGAAGGAACAACAGCTCTGAGCCTCAGCGCAGAACTCACCGACGGTGCATACTGGCAGTTCCAGACCAAGGAAAACCTTGAGGCACTCTTTGCCGATGCTTCAGAAGCAGAGCCCGCCGATGCTACGTTCTACATCCAGAACCCCAACTTCAGCCGCAACGCTTCTCATAGCCAGTGGACTGAAACACACACCGGCGGCGACTTCCAATGGGGTAACGGCGACAACGCCAACTTCAACGCTCAGATGTGGAATGGCAACTTCAACGCACAGACCATTGTCACCGACGTGCCCAACGGAAAGTATCGCATGTATATCCAGGGATTCTATCGCGACGGTTCGAGCGACAACGTGGCTACCAACTACCGCGAAGTTGTTCTGCGTGCGAAGTATTCACTCAATGGCGTGGAGAAATCGTTCATGTCTATTGCCGAAGAGGGACTGAACCCCAACGTAACCGGCAACCAGTATGGCGACTTCACCTTCCCCAACAACCAGACTCAGGCTTCGGCTTGCTTCACTGCCGGACTCTACGACAACCAGCCCGTGGTGGCCAATGTGACCAACCACACGCTCACCATCAAGATCTATAACGATGCTTCGGTCAACAACGACTGGACCGTTTGGGATAACATCCGCCTGCAGTACATCGGTGCCGTTGATGTCTCGGCTTACGCTCAGGGTCTCGCTGATGCTGTGGCTGCTGCCCAGGCACTCGAAGGAACCATTCCCACTGACGCCTACACTGCACTCAACGCTGTGGTTAGCGAACAGAACAAGGAATATGAAACTCCCGAAGAGTATGAGGCTGCCATCGCTGCCATCCAGGAAGCAACCAACACTGCCAAGGCTATGCAGAGCATCTATGCTGAATATCCTGTGATGAAGCAGAAGGTGCAGAACCTCACTGCTCAGCAGGTTTACACCGATGCTGAAGGAACTGCTGCAACAGCCCTCACCACTGCCATCGAAGCACAGGATGCTGCTATAGAGAAAGCAACAGACGTTGCTTCCATCCAGGCCGCCATCGACGCTGTGCGTGCTGCCGGCTTCACCTTCGTGAACTCGGTTGAGCTGACAGGCGTGTTCGACCTCACCGAACTGACCATCGCCAACCCCACTCCTACCAGCAATGCCAATGGCTGGACAGTTTCGAAGACTCCCTCCTTCGATGCCAACAACAACAATGCTGAGTTCTGGAATGCCTCGGGTGCTTCCATCCGTCAGACTATTGCCGGCCTGCCCGCTGGTTACTACACCCTCACCGCTGTGGCTCTCACCCGCACCGACATGGCGGCTACGCTCTCGGCCAACACCGACAGCGTGAACATCGCTACCGTGGGCAGCGACGTAGTGAACAACCGCACACAGGCTGCCGCTTGGTTCAACGCTGGCAATGGTGTGAACAACCTCGAGTTCCAGCTCGAAGAGGCTGGCGACGTGGAGATTGCACTCACCGCCGACAACACCACCGGCGACCACTGGATGGTATGGCGCAGCTTTAAGCTCACCTTCGCAGGTAACGACCCGCTCGCCGGCATCCGTGCCCTCTACAACGAGGCTTTGGCTGCTATCAACGAGGCCATTAACGAAGACGATACCTACCAGAACATCGTGGGCTCTGAGGCTTACACCCTGATGGCTACCATGCCTGAAGAGGAACCCACCACACGCGAAGAGTATCAGGCTGCCATCGATGCCATGAACGAGGCTCTGGCTGCATTCAAGGCTGCCGCTCCTGCCTACAACCAGCTGATGGCTGCCATTGAGAATGCAGCGCTCATCGGCGCTGCCGACTACGATGAGGCCGTGGCTGCTATTGCCGACAACGTTGAATACACCGCTGCCAATGCTGCCGCAGATGCCATCACCTACAAGATGGCTGCTGCAGACTATGTGACCGAGCACTTCAGCGAAACCGCTACCGTGGCTTGGGGTGAATGGACCGACGAGAACATCGGCGAAATGAGCAGTCAGCACTACAACGGTAATGCCCAGTCGACCTACACCGAACAGAAAGAAGGTTGGGGCCAGAACGCATGGAGCGCAAGCCGCACCCAGACTATCACCATGCCTGCCGGCGTTTACATGCTGAAGGTGGCCGTGCGCAACTCTGATGCTTCTACCGCCTACGCAAGTGTTACCGTGGGTGAAGAAGAAACACAGGTATTCTTCCCCGCCGCCGGCGGAGTGGGCCTGGGTATCGATGTTAACGGAAACACCAACTTCTCTGTCGATGCTTCCTACGCCAACAACAACACCGGCTTCGGCTGGCAGTGGCTGTTCGTTCCCTTCACACTCGAAGAGGAAGCCGACGTGACCATCACCTTCGCTGGCGAGGCTAATAGCCAATACCAGTGGATGAGCTTCACCGACTGGCAGATTCTGCTCGATCCTGTGGCAACAGGCATCAACGGCGTGCGCAACAACGGCGAACGCTTCCAGAATGCCAACGTCTTCGACCTCTCGGGTCGCAAGGTGGTGAAACCCGCCAAGGGTCTCTACATCGTGAATGGGAAAAAGGTGGTGGTGAAGTAAAGCCCACCCCCGGCCCCTCCCGAGGGAGGGGAGGAGAAGCCCACCCCCGACCCCTCCCGAGGGAGGGGAGTAATTACCTCTTTTAATAGAAAGTCCCTGGCTCTTTATGAGGAGTCAGGGACTTTTTTTCGCTGCGCTAAATGATGTATTTAAAACTTTTTCGTATCTTTGTCGCATCATTACCTAAACAATCTTGAAGTTATGAAACGAATCTCTACTATTTTGCTTTTCGTGCTGTCGTGCACATTGCTCTCGGCGGCAGCCACGTTCCCCACACTCAGCACCGAGGGGAACAACCACTGGTATTACCTGCAAATGCAAAACGGCATGGGGGTGCTCACCGCACAGGGCAACGGCTCGAACATCGTTACGGCCGAGCCTGTGAAAGCTCGACGGGCCTCCCAGGTGTGGAAAGTGGTGGCTACCACTGCCAACCACTACAAACTGGTTTCGGCCGGCGGACTTACCATGTACTATAACTCTTCTAATGCTCGCTTCGCCACTGCCGAACAGCCCACAAATTACAGCTCGTTCCAAATTGTTGCTACCAGCAACTCTTCTTACGAGGGCTTCGAAATTTATGTAGACCAGTTAGGAACTGGTCAGGCCTACCTCAACCAATGGGGCGGGTCCGGCATTGGCAAGGAACTGGGCTGCTGGACCAAAGGCGACTCCAACAACCCCCTGCAGTTCGTTCCCGAAGAAACAATGACTTTCAAAGACGTGAAACCGACCCCGGTGCAAGAGGTCTCCATCACCGGCACCACCAACTGGCAACCCACCAACAAACACACACTGTGGTACACCCGACCGGCCACGGTGTGGATGACCTCCACCCTGCCCATCGGCAACGGAACCTTCGGCGGATGCGTGATGGGGGGCGTGAAACGCGACGAGGTGCAGTTCAACGATAAAACGCTCTGGTGGGGACACTTAGGTAGCGTGGTGGCTAACGGCTCCTACGGTGCTTACCAGAACTTCGGAAACCTCTTCATCACCTCTACCGATAACACCATCACCCGTGCCACCAACTACCGCCGATGGCTCGACATCGATGAAGCACGCGTGGGGACGGCCTACACCGCCAACGGTGTTGACTACCAGCGCGAATACTTCTGCTCTTATCCCGACAAGGTGATTGCCATCCGCTATACGGCCAGCGAAAACGGAAAAATCAACAACAACCTCATTCTCTTTAACCAGAATGGGGTGAAACCCACCTACTCTGTGGCCGATGGCATGGGAACGGCTGTGTTCAGCGGCGAGGTGAAACGAACGGGCACGGCCAACAACGAATCGTTCTACTGCCTGATGAAGGTGGTGGCCGAAGGGGGTAACGTGTCGGTGGCCGAAGAAGGCCTCGATGTGACGAATGCCAATGCCATGACCATCTATCTGTATGGTGCCACCAACTTCTCACCCGACAACGACGACTACATCTACCCTGCCTCGCAACTGCCGGCCAACGTGGAGAACGTGCTTACAGCTGCACTGGCCAAAGGCTACGAGGCCATCCTTGCCGACCACTCGGCCGACTACCACGCACTCTACAACCGCTGTCAGCTCTCTATCACCGATGCCGAAAACACGGTGCCCACACCACAGCTCATCAGCAACTTCGCGGCCAACAACACCGAGAACCTGCTGCTCGAAGAGATGTATTTCTGCTATGGCCGCTACCTGATGATCGGCTCCAGCCGAGGCGTAGACCTGCCGAGCAACCTGCAGGGCATCTGGAACGACAACAACTCACCGGCGTGGAACTCCGACATTCACTCGAACATCAACGTGCAAATGAACTACTGGCCGGCAGAGGTTACCAACCTCTCGGAACTGCACATGCCGTTCCTGAACTACATCAAGCGCGAAGCCTGCGACCGACAGCAGTGGCGCAAGAATGCACAGCAGATTGCCGGACAAACGAAAGGATGGACGCTCACCACCGAGAACAACATCTATGGGTCGGGGTCGAACTGGATGCAGAACTATACCATTGCCAATGCGTGGTATTGCATGCACCTGTGGCAGCACTACCGCTACACGCTCGATGAAGACTACCTGCGCAACGTGGCTCTGCCCGCCATGCGCTCGTGCTGCGAATACTGGATGGAACGTCTGGTGCTGGCCAGCGACGGCACATACGAATGTCCGAGGGAATATTCGCCCGAACACGGACCGGGCTCGGAAAACGCCACCGCCCACTCACAACAGCTGGTGTGGGACCTGTTCAACAACACCGTGCAGGCCTACAACGTGCTCAACATCACCAACGACGAGGCTTTCCTGAACGAACTGAAAGCGAAGTTCGAGAAACTCGACCCGGGAACGCGCACCGAAACGGTGGGGGGCAAAACGCTGCTGCGCGAATGGAAATACACATCGCAAAACAGCGTGTCTTCTTACAACTCGCACCGACACCTCTCGCACCTGATGGGACTCTACCCGGGCAACCAGATTGCCGAAGACATAGACCCGGTCATCTACCAGGCGGCGGTGAACTCGTTGAACACGCGCGGCTACCAGGGTACGGGCTGGTCGATGGGGTGGAAGATTAACTGTCACGCCCGGGCCAAGGATGGCAACCGCTGTCAAAGTCTCATTGCCACGGCTCTGCACATTCAAACCAACACGGGCAACAGCGAAGGGGGCGGCGTGTATGAAAACCTCTGGGATGCCCACACCCCCTACCAGATTGACGGCAACTTCGGTGCCACGGCAGGTATGGCCGAAATGCTGCTGCAAAGTCACACGGGCAAGCTGGAACTGCTGCCTGCCCTGCCCGACGTGTGGAGCCAAGGCAGCGTGAAGGGACTGCGTGCCGTGGGCAACTTCACCGTCGACATCGAGTGGGCAGAGGGAAAGGCAACGGCCGTGGCCATCACCTCGCACAGCGGAACAACAGCCGTGGTGAAATATACCAACGCTGCTTTCTGCTTCGACATCACCGACCAGAACAATCAGCCGGTGGAATATACCATTGTGAACGACAACGAGATTTCGTTCGCCACCACCGCCGGCAGCACCTATCACCTTGCAGCCAACGGCAAAACGGCAGCGGTGCAACTGAACGAGCTGCCCACGGGCAACTACTACATCTGCTACAACAACAATCAGAGTGTGAGCTACCTGGCCATGCCCAACAGCAACAACAACCGGGTGGAAATAGTTGACAACCCGGAAACAGAGGGCACCATCTGGACGGTCACTGCCACGCCTGCCAACACCTATCCATCGAACGCGGCAAATCCTATCTTCACCGCTGAGGGCACGGTCTATACCATTGTGAACGTGTATAAGCAGATGGCCATTCGCGATAACTACAGTGTGAGCAAACGCTACAGCGGGAACATCTATCTGCACCCCATCTACCAGCATCGCCACACGACATTGTGCGCCATCCGCTCCACCAACGTGAACAAGCTCAATGCAACCACCAACTCATGGTATTCAGTGGAAGACAATGCACCCGTGAGCACCTCCCTCACCCCGGTGTATTGCTGGAGCTTCCAGCCCGCCACGCCGTCGGGCATACAAGCGGTCAACCACAGTTCGGGCAAGACAACAAAAATCTTCGACCTTGCCGGAAGACGGGTTCAAAACACCAACCTCAAAAGCGGGGTGTATATAAAAGAAGGACAGAAAGTGGCGGTGAGGTGAAAGCCTCACTCCCACACGCCCGGCCCTTCCATGGCGCGGGCCGCATCGGGGTCGTCACCTCCCAGGGTGACGGCCTCTTTTGTTCCCTTGAAGCTATTCACCGTGGGGTTGCTGGCTTCGAAAAGTAAACTGTCGGCAGCCAAGAGCTGCATTTCTTCTATGGCGGGTTTTTTATACTGTTTCATGTTCATTATGTTTTTGTTGAATTAATCATTCATGCTTTATATAAACTATTCTACTTCGCATGGGAATATTCTCTACATGGCTATGATGATGCCATAGGCATCAGATAGGGGTAGCCAGCCATTCCTATGGCTGGAAGAACGTTCGGTGTATCTCAGGCGTGCCTTTAG
>CACXFT010000110.1 GCA_902767045.1 uncultured Prevotellaceae bacterium
AGGTGAACTGGTTTGTTTTGTTGATGGCGATGACTATATCTTTCCCCAAACGCTCAGCAAGCTTTTTGAGCTGATGACCGAAAATGTTGACTTGGCCATAGGCAGTTTCAAAGATCATTCAGGAACGATAACCTCATTTGCTGATGCAAGTAATATAGATGAATGGTTAAGGTGTTTTATTCCACGAGGTGCTCTTACATTATGGAACAAGATGTATCGAATGCGTATTATCAACGACAACCGCATTCGGTTCGACGAGACAGTGATGAAGAGTGAAGACCATTTATTCACGGCTCGTTACTTGATGAGTATGCAGGGTAGAATTGCAGTAACCCCTTATGTGGTTTATTTCTATAACTGGAATCCCATGAGCATCTCTCATGTTTCCATGACAACCCATAGGTTTAATCCCTGGATAAGTGACAGTGTGTTCGTTGCTGTGCGTATATACCGTATGATGGCCCCCTGTCTGAGCAAGGAAACACGCACTGTTCTCCGTTACGATGCTTATCACAAATACCGCAGAATCAGGCACGAAGGGCATCAGCACAGGTGCAAAGAAAAGAAGTTCTACCGCGATATGTATTTGGCCATGCGCAGCATCATGCCGGCATGGGAAATGGTTCTGTTTGCCGTTCAGCGAAGGGCAAGCATTATAATACAGTCGCTGAAGAAGAAGATTCGAAAGATTCGATAGAGACAGTTAGTCCTCAAACGTTATCCCCATCTATAATGTTGGGGTGCCGTATATGATTTAATCGGGCACTCCTTCGGAGTGCTGTTATGTTGGTTGGGCGTAGAGTCCGGGGGTACTCGCTGCGCTCGCACCCCCGGTTACTGAAAGTGGACGCTTTCAGCGTCCGTAAAAATCGGGACACTTTCTTGAGTCCGTAGAATTAGGGGCACTTTCTTGAGTCCGTAAGAATCGGGGCACTTTCTTGAGTCCGTAAGAATCGGGGCATTTTCTTGCGCCCGTTTGAATTCAAACTCTTTCTTGGATGATTATTCAGAAAGCGTATCACCAAAGGGACTGTGGTGATTTATACGGATGATTGCTGGTCACGCCAATAGAAATTAATAGTTGCTGACAATCCACTCGGCGAGGAAGTAGTCGTATATGCGGAAGGCATCGTTGTCATGTGTGAGAATATCGTTTTTCAGCAGGATCTTGACTGCGGCCTGCACCGAGCTTGCCGAGTTGAGATTGTATTTCTTGATAAACTTCGCTGATGTGATATTTCGTGCTAAGCCCTCTTTGGCAATGGCTTGTAATATGATTTTTTGCTTTTGCGGAAGCCTTGCCAACAGGTCTTTGTAGCTGTTTTCTTGGGTTATAATCACATTCTGTTTGGCAGTCTCTATCATATCGGTGGTGCAAGTGGTTCCTTCGTCTGTCAGGGCGAACAGCTCGTTCATGAGCATTTGCACAAACCATGTGTATCCGTTAAAATTGTTCCAGATGGTTTCTGCTACTTCTCTTTGCAGATTTTTTTTATGGCTTTCAAACTGCTGTACGGCAAAATCAGTATACACGTCTTTCGGGATAGGTTCTAATCCCATGCTGATAGCACTCTGATAGAAAGGCTTGGCAGGTGAGAGAAACATGTTGCTCATCAGATGTCGTTTGCTGCCGGCAAAGATGAACTGTGCCTGCCGGCATTGTTGTATTTTTGTTCTGAGCAAAGCTTCAACATTCTCTTCTGCATATTCACCAATCTGTTGGAACTCGTCAATAGCAATAATGCATGGTTTGTCAGATTCTTCTATATAGGCAAAAATCTCATCAAGCGTGGTGTGCGGAGCTTGTATTTCGCCTATTCCAATATCGAACCCCGGCAAGCCCGTTGTTGCATCTAATTTGAAGCCGGCCCTAAGTGATGAAACTATTTGAAAGAATTTCTCTTTCCAAATGGTCGATTGCGGTTTTAGTTGACTGTAGATTTCTTTTCCAAGCAAGTATACAAATTCCTGCAGCGAGTTGGTTGCATATATGTCTACAAAGAAGGTGTTGAAGTCAGATTGCACATCAGGTTGATTGAAGAAGTGGTGAATAAGTCCCGACTTACCTAAGCGACGGGGTGAGATGAGTGCTACGTTGCGCCCGTTTCTCATTTGCTTGTTGAGAAAAAGGGTTTCTTCTTTTCTGTCGCAGAAATATTCATCCGAGATATATCTGCCAACAACGAAAGGGTTCTTGGGATATGTTGATTTCATTGCCATACTTTTTTATTGCAAATATAATTATTATATTTATAATAAAAAGGTGATGGGGTGAAACTTTTACTTAATTTAACCTATTCAACTTGCTCCACGCAATTGATAACACCTATTTTATTATATATTGGTAACAGTAATTTAGCAAAAGCGTGAAAAAAATGCCAAAATGTTTGTGTAGTTCATTTGAAATAGCGACATTTGCACGCTGAAACATAGAAACAGAGTTTTCTTTAACGTAGAATCTTTAAGTTTAAAAAGAATCAGGATGCAAAAACTGTTTATTCTAAGTGCAGCGTTTCTGATACAGAGTGTGGCAACAGGTGCCGAGGAAGTGAAGACTTCGCCGGACGGAGTTCCCGTAGACTCTCAGTATGTATGGAACAACAATCTCAACGAAGTGGTGGTTACCGGTCAGGGCGGGGCGGTTGAAAAGCGTCGCCTCTCGTCGAACATCACCAAGCTGTCGGCCGCCGAGCTGGGCAAGCTTCCCACCACCCGAATCGACCAGATGCTGCAAAACGCGCTGCCCAATGTGCAGATTACGCTCACCAACGGACAGCCCGGCACCACATCGATGGTGAAGTCGCGCGGCTTGTCGTCGGCCTTCACCAACTCCACCCCCGTTATCTATGTCGATGGGGTGCGCGTAGACAACCTGAACACCGGCACCGCCATGTTCAATGTGATGAACAATGCCTACGGCAACATCAGCGGACAAACGGCCGCTTCGGGTTCCATCGCCGATATTCCCATGGAGAACATCGACCACATAGAGTATGTGCCCGGCGGAGCCGCCACCACCCTCTATGGCAGCGATGCCGCCAACGGTGTTATTCAAATCTTCACCAAGAACCACGGCGAAGGTCGTTTCCGTGCCACGCTGAGCACCCAGCTGGGTTGGGATGTTGCCAACTCGCAGTATTATCATTTCAGTCGAACCAAGGAACTTCTCCATCAAACCGGGTTTCAGCAGAAGTATGGCGTTAGCTTCTCGGGCGGCACCGAGAAGATGGGCTACTCCTTCGGTGCCAGCATGAGCCAGAACACCGGAACCATCATTCACAACGGCAACGAGCAGAAGAAATACGACCTGCGCTTCGGTTCGTCGATGCAGCTCAACCCCATGCTCCGCTACATCAACTCCTTCGGTTATGTAAGCGAAGAATACAGGCGCAACCGCAACGGCAACCAAGGCTATTACACCGGTCTGTGGTTCACCGAGGGAGCTGCTGCCGCCAATTTTACCTACACCGCCGAGGATGGCACCAAGCACAACTTCCCTGCCAACATCGACGAGGCCACCCCCTATGAGTGGGAGCAGATGAAGGCTTTTGTTTCGCAAGCCGAGGCTCTGCAAGACCACAAAGAAGAGGTGCGCCGCTTTCAAACCTCGCAGCAGCTGGAGCTGAAACCGCTGAAAAACCTGGTGTTCCATGCCACGCTCGGACTCGACTACCGCCACAACAACGACAAGCTGGTGGAAACCAACCGCTATATCGTGCACACACAGATGCGGCCCGCCGGAACCACCGATGCCGGAAGCATCACCGGCTACGACCGCAACTACTATGGCATCACCGGCGAGCTGAACGGACAGTGGAAACTCTTCGACGAGGAGCACTACAGCAACATTCTCACCGGTGGAGCACAATACTTCAGCACACACGACCACCAGAGTCTTTATAAAGGACAGAACGTGCGCGACGGTGCCCGCGTGATGACCGGGGCAGGCACGCTCTATGCCGACGAATACCTGAGCTATCTGCATAGCTACGGCATATATGTGCAAGACAACTTCGGGTGGCGCAACCGCTACTATCTCGACTTAGGACTGCGCATGGACTACAACACCGCCTTCGGCGATCAGGTGGGCTGGCAGGCCTATCCCAAGGTGGGTCTCTCCTATATTGTTTCTGACGAACCCTGGATGCGCTCGCTGCAAAGCGGTGGATGGATTAATTCGCTCAAGCTCATGGCCAACTATGGCGTGGCAGGCAGCTATCCTCCCGCCTTCGAATATCAGCGCACCATCAATGTGAGCTCCTATTTAGGCAAGCAGGCCAACACCTTCGGTAAGAATGGCAACCCCAACCTTGGGCCGGAAAAGAAACATTCCTACGAGGTGGGCTTCCAGGGGCAGTTCTTCCACCATGTGCTCAGTCTGGGCCTCACCTATTATTATGCCATCACGCGCGATGCCCTCTTCAACATGCCCACGCTCCCCTCGTCGGGGCAGAGCAGCACCTATCTGGCCAACGTGGGTAAAATTCGCAACAGCGGCATAGAGCTCTACATGGGCGTGAACATCATCGACACCCGCGAATGGGGGCTCAGTGTTCGCGGCTCGCTCAACACCAACCACAACGAGGTGCTCTCTACCGGCGGTGCAGTGCCCTTTGCCGTGGGCGGATTCTCGTCGCGCACCATCACCACGGTGGTGGAAGAGGGCAAGTCGGTGGGATTCCTTCGCGGAACCGCCACCACCCTCAACGATGATGGCACGGTGAAGGAAACCCTCTATAACCAAGACCTCGGGCGCACCATTCCCACCGTTTATGGCAACTTCTCGGTTTCGGCACGCTGGCGCGACCTCAACTTCACCCTCACCGGCGACTATCAGGCCGGGGCCTATGTGCACTCCTTCGACCGCCAGTTCCGCTATGCCAAGGGCATCGAAGACGGGGCTATTCCCGCCGCAGCCATCGAGGGCAGCACCCAGGCACAGCAGTGGCTCAACTTCACCAATTTCTTTGTAGAGAAGAGCGACTTCGTGAAGATTCGTAACATCGGCATCGACTACACCTGGCACTTCCCCAAGTTTGTGGTGAACGAGGTGAACGTGGGCTTCAATATCTATAATCCTTTCTCGTGGACCAGCAGCAGCGTAGACCCCGAAGCTGTTCTGAGCGGAGCCCGCACGCAAGGAGCCGTGGCCACCGGCGGATTGAGCTACAGCAGCTACAGTCTGCCCCGGCAGTATGTGTTCTCGGCCCGAGTGAGCTTTTAAAGGTTTGGCTTTTAAACGTTGAGGGGGGAAGTTCTCCAGCTCGTAGTCCCCTCCTTTCATAAAGGAGGGGCTAGGGGTGGTTCGTGTAACTTTTCCCAATGAACAATGAACAGTGAACAGGTATGATTACACGAACCACCCCTAACCCCTCCTTTATGAAAGGAGGGGACCGCTAATGGAGGTTCCCTCGCCGCCTCTCGGCCTCGCCCCCTCACCCCCTAGCCCCCGTACCCCTCGCCCCCGTACCCCTCGCCCCTATACCCCCGCCCCCAAATAACAGAAAACATATAAACAATGAAACGAAACATATTGCATGCACTGATGTTCGCTCTGCTTTTGAGCAGTTGCGACCTGGTAACCCCCGACAAGGTGGTGAACCCCAACGTTGATGAGTCGGCATTCCTCAGCTCCGATAACCCTATGGAAACATGGGTCAACGGCACCGAAAAAGAGTTTGCCCTCTACATGGGCGAGTTTGTTCAGCTCATGGAGATTCTCTCTGATAACTATTTCAATAACTACACACGCTCGAGCAAGGTGTTCGACCTGCCGCAGCTGCTCTATACCGATATAGACGTTACCAACCTGCAGCGCTATGTGGGCACCTTGCGTGAGATGGCCGACTATGGCTTGCAAACGGTGGCCAACGCCGATGCCAACACCACCGACGAAGAGCGTTTCCATCTGCTCACCATCAAGGCCTACTCCTTCTTGCTGGCGGGCGACTTCTTCCGTGCGCTCCCTGTTGACAATGGAGGCGAGGCCGTGGAGTGGGGCGAACAGCTCTCTCAGGCCATGAACGTGCTCGACCAAGCCCTGCCCCTGGCTCAGACTGATGCCGACCGTGCATACATACACACCCTTTATGCACGGGCTGCACACCGCAAAGGCGACCGCTCCACTGCCGTTGCCCATGCCCGCGAAGCCCTGCGCCTTTCGCCCGACCTGTGCCGACAGCTTCAGTTCGACAGCAGCAACGGCGTGCTCAATGGGGCGCAAGAAGCCATCTGGGGCAACTGGTTCCAACCGCTACCCAGGCTCGACTTCCTCGACCCCAAATACTATCAGCTCGTTTCCACCGACCAAACGCCCATCACCATTGCCAAGGCCGAAGAGAACTATCTCATCCTGGCCGAAGCTGCCTTGGCCGAGGGAAGTCTGGCCGATGCCAAAACGTGGATGAATGGTCTGCTTACTCTGGTGGCGAGCCGACCCGTGCAAACCGATGTGAACGACCAGCTGGAGGGCCGCTACAATGGAGGGCACCGACACTTCCCCTCCGACCCCGCCTTCCGCGTGCAGGCTTCACCCGCCGACTCCCTGCGCTCAGGGCTCATCATCGACCGCCGGCCACCACACCTCATCACCGTGCACCCCATCTCGGGAACCTCGGTGACGCAGACCATGGTAAACGGACTTGCCAACCACGACGATGCCCTGGAACTGGTGTATCTGCTCCGACAAGAAATTTTCTTTGCCGAAGGGCGCCGGCCCGCCGACTTGGGCATTCGCCTGCCGCTCTGCGAGGTGGAGGCTGCCAGTGCCGGCAATGGGCGCAACTTTCTTGAACCCCACATTCCTTCGTTTGTGCCGATGAACTATGGACTCGATGAGTTCACCGTTGACGAGGCTGCCCAAACCGTTACCATCACCCATAACATGAACCGCGTTATCGTGAACAACGCTTCAACAGCCGATGTGGCACCGTTTGAGTGATAAGTATTAAATAATAGGTTATAAGTAATAAGTATGATTACATTTGGTGGTTTGGGCTTCTTGAGAAAGACGTTGGTATTGGTGGCGGTGTTGCTGTTTTCGGTTGGCGCTTATGCTAAACCGATGCAGCAGCCGAAGTATGTTATTCTCATTACCATCGACGGACTGCGGGCCGATATGATTGACAACCCGCTCATGCCTTCGCCTTTCTTGAAACGCATGAGCCGCGACGGACTGCGCGTGGAGCGGGTCATTGGCGTGCCGCCCGCTGCCACCTATCCCTCACACACTACCTTGGTTACGGGCGAGGTGCCGGCACGCCATCGGGTGTTCTACAACCGCCCCTTCCTCTGGAACCGCGATACGGCCCGCATCAGCTATTGGTATGCCGACAGCATTGCCGTGCCCACCATCTGGCAGCGGGCCCACGAAGCGGGTATGAAAACAGCCTCGCTCTTCTGGCCTGTTTCTACGGGAAGTCCCTACATCGACTATAACGTGCCCGAGTTCTGGTCGCTCAACTACTCATGCGACCAGATGGCCTACATCAAACCTTTCTGCACTCCCGCAGGCATACTCGACGAACTGGAACAGAATGCCTGCGGCCGGCTCGACACCATCACCTATCAGGCGGGTTCGCTTCAGCGCGACGGGCGAACGGCTGCCATGGCTAACTACTTGATGAACCGCTATCAGCCACGGCTGATGACCATACACCTCATCACCACCGACTACAGTCAGCATGCGCTGGGCACATGGAGCGAACGGCTCTTGGAAGATGTGGCCAGCGCCGACCATGCCGTGGGTTCCATCGTTGAGAACCTAAGGCTCACCCACCGGCTCGACAGCACCCTGCTCATCGTTACCGGCGACCACGGCTTTTGCGACTACTCGCAAACGCTCAGTCCCAACGTGTGGCTCACCCGTGCCGGCTTGCTGAGTACTGAGCCCGGCGGCGCATGGAGCGCCTGCTTCTATGGCGGCGGCAACACCAGCTTTCTGTATCTTCGCAACCAGCACGACGACAAAACCCTGCAGCGTGTGCGCCACCTGCTCAACACGCTGCCTGCCGGCGAGCGCGCCCTTTTCCGCATTGTTGAAAAAGACGAGCTCACACAGAAAGGTGCCGACCCGGCAGTGGCACTTGCCTTAGAACCCCGCGTGGGGGTGGCAGTAACCAACAACCGAACCGGCGATGTGGTGAGCAACCGGCGGGGCGGCACCCACGGATTCCTGAGCGGTCAAGACCCCACCACCCTTATCGCTTTCGGACCAGGCGTTACACCCGGCAGGCGCGACACCATCCGACAAACCGACATCGCCCCCTGGATCTGCGCTGCGCTGCGTTGCGCTTCGCTAAATGATAAATGATAAATGATAAATGATAAGGCGCTTCGCTAAATGATAAATGACTGCAGTTTCCCATCTTTTTTATCAAGAATTAGAGAATTAAAGAGGGGATGATAGTCACCATTCATGGCGTGCCATTCTTAGGGATTTCCCTACGCATAAATAGGGAAATGTCATTTGGCAGTCTCACGGAAAATCATTATTTTTGCACCATCAACAATTTAAACTCTTGGTTATGAATAAGACTTCGATATATGCAGCAAGTGCAGTGCTGTTGCTCAGCAGCTGCGGAACTTATACTGGTGAGGGTGCTTATGTGGGCTCTCAGATTGGTGCTATTCTGGGTTCGGCCATTGGTGGAATCAACGACGGGCCGCGCGGTGCCGACATGGGAACCATCATTGGCATGGCGGGTGGTGCTGTGGCCGGTGCGGTGATAGGTTCGGCTGCCGACCGTAAAGCCGAGCGCGAGGTGCACGACCATTACGAGAAAGTGCAGCAGGCTCGTGCCCAGCAACAGCAAACCAACGACGTGTATACCTACGGTGGAGCTGAAGACAGCGGCTTCGATGCCTCAAACAGTGGCGACGACCGGCTTTACGATGTGCAGATGGACGGACAGACCGGAGCCGTCACCACGCCGAAGAACAATGCAGGATGGTCGCTCGAAACCAAGTCTGCCGACCAGCCTGTGATACACATAGGAGATGATGCTCATGCCGGTGGACTGGAAATTCGCAATGTGCGCTTTGTCGATGCCGATGGCGACAACCAGCTGATGCGGGGCGAGCTGTGCGAAGTGTCGTTCGAGGTGCACAACACCAGCAAGTCTACCTTCTTCAATGTGGAACCAAACGTAACCGAGCTCACAGGCAACAAGCATGTGTTCATTTCGCCCGGCATACGCGTAGAGCAGATTGCTCCCGGCAAAGGCATACGCTATACCGCATCGGTGAAAGCCGACAACCGACTGAAAGACGGGCAGATTACATTGCTGGCTTCTGTTTCCCGGGCCAATGAGCATTTAAACAAGATGGAGTTCACCGTGCCCACATGCAAGAAAAAAGCCGTTCAGCAGTAGTGTTTTTCCCTTTTTAGCTTTCAAACCTTCATGTTTTGGTTTCTTATGATGATGCCATAGGCATCAGATAAGGGTAGCCAGCCATTCCTATGGCTGGAACAATCGGCAGCAATCAATATAACAGCGTGCCTTTAGGTACGCGATACCCGAGGCATTGCTGTTTGTGTTGCGTACCTAAAGGCACGCCATCTCAATCATGTACCATTGAAACCAGCCATAGGAATGGCTGGCTACCCCAATCATGCCCCGCTGGGGCATCGCTGCGCATGGCTTCTGCTACTTTCGAAAGTTGAATTACATAGATTTTACAGTCTATAGTCTACAGTCTATAGTCTACAGTCTATAGTCTATAGTCTACAGTCTATAGTCTATAGTCTATAGTCTACAGTCTATAGTCTATAGTCTATAGTCTATAGTCTATAGTCTACAGTCTCAGCTCTCTATCGTCTCCGATGGATTTGAATGCCTTGAGCAGCCTGTTTCTGCAGTTGTTCAAGTTGTTGTTGGTGTTTTTCTTTCTGCCGTTCTTTTAATTCTTCGGCAAAGGTATAGCCAGCATCGGTCATTTCAAATTCTCTTCTCCATTTCATTTCATCCTCGGGTCGGAAGGGAATGGCATCCAGTTTTTCCACCTCCACCATTGCCACCCCCTGCGCGATGATGCCCAGTTCGTGCGCTGCCCGCCACGAAAGGTCTATGATGCGCCCACGGTTGAACGGTCCGCGGTCGGTAACCCTCACTATCACCTCCCGTCCGTTGGCAGGATTGGTTACCCTCAGCATGGTTCCGAAGGGGTAGGTGCGGTGAGCGCAGGTAAGGCTGTCGTGGTGCAGTCGTTCACCGTTGGCCGTTCGTGTCCCCGTAGCCCGTTTCGAATAGAACGTGGCTTTTCCCGTTTGGAAAGACTGCGCCGATATTGGCGCTATGTTAAAGCAGAAAGCAGAAAGCAGAAAGCAGAAAGCAAATAGCGGAAAACAGGAAGCAGAAAGCAGAGTTGCTTTCGCATCATGAAAATACCTATATTTAATTGTTGTTTCCTGTTTCATAAACCATTTGTTATTTAGCCACGCAGTACCTCTGCTTTCTATTTTCTGCTTTCTACTTTCTGCTTTCTACTTTCTACTTTCTGCTTTCTTCTTTAGGGCTTCGCCCGTCACACAATGCCCTGCGCCATCATGGCATTTTGTGTAAGCTTGGCTTCGCTACGCTTCGCCGAGCTTACACAATGCCCTGCGCCATCATGGCATTGGCAACCTTCATAAAGCCGGCGATGTTCGCCCCCTTCACATAGTCTACATAGCCATCAGCCTGTCGGCCATACTTCACGCACTGCTCGTGAATGGAGTGCATGATGTAGTGCAGTTTCTCGTCAACCTCTTTGGCGCTCCACAGCAGGCGCATCGAGTTCTGCGTCATTTCCAGTCCGCTCGTTGCAACACCTCCGGCGTTCACCGCCTTGCCCGGAGCAAACAGCTTTTTGGCAGCCACGAACTTCTCGGCAGCCTCGGCCGTGCAGCCCATGTTTGAAACCTCGGCAATGCACACCGGGTTGTTGGCAAGAATGCGTTCGGCATCTTCGCCGTTCAGTTCGTTCTGTGTGGCACAAGGCAGGTAGATGTCGGCCTTGCGCTCCCACGGCTTGCGTCCGGCAAAGAACTCGCAGCCCTCAAACTCGTCGGCGTATGGCTGGCACACATCGTTGCCGCTGGCCCTCAGTTCAAGCATATAATTGATTTTGTCGGCATCGAGCCCGGATGGGTCGTAGATGTATCCGTCGGGTCCGCTGATGGTAATCACCTTCGCCCCCAGTTCGGTAGCCTTCTTGGCAGCTCCCCACGCCACATTGCCGAATCCCGAAAGGGCAACCGTCTTGCCCTCGATGTGGTGCCCGTGGGTTTCGAGCATCTGGTTCACAAAGTAGAGGGCACCATAGCCCGTGGCCTCCGGCCTGATGCGCGAGCCGCCAAACTCCAGTCCCTTGCCGGTGAGCACACCCTGGAACTGGTGTTTCAGTTTCTTATACATACCGAAGAGGTAGCCAATCTCTCTGCCGCCCACACCGATGTCGCCTGCCGGCACGTCCTCGTCGGGTCCGATATGTCGGTATAGCTCGGTCATAAACGCCTGACAGAAGCGCATCACCTCGGCATCAGAGCGTCCGCGAATAGAGAAGTCGCTGCCGCCCTTGCCGCCACCCATGGGAAGTGTGGTGAGTGCATTTTTGAATGTTTGTTCGAATCCCAGGAACTTCAAGATAGAGAGGTTCACCGAAGGGTGGAATCTGAGCCCACCCTTATAGGGGCCTATGGCACTGTTAAACTGCACGCGGTAGCCGATGTTTACATGCACCTCGCCCTTGTCGTCGGTCCAGGGCACGCGGAAAGTGATGATGCGCTCGGGTTCAACCATGCGCTCAATCAGCTTGGCACGCTCAAATTCGGGGTGTTGGTTGTAAACGTCTTCAATAGAAATCAGAACTTCTCTGACTGCCTGCAGAAACTCCGGTTCGCCCGGATGTCTGTGCTCCAGGTCTTTCATGATTTTTTCAACTTGCATAGTTGTTTGATATTTAGGTTACAAAAACTGTTGGCAAATATAGTCGTTTTATTTCGAACAGCCAAATAAATGAGGGTGAAAAACCTATTTTCCCCTTTCTTTGTATGGCAGTTCGGCAATTATTTTGTATTTTTGCACGCGTATGAAAATATTTACGAGTAGTCAGATTCACGAACTTGATGCCTATACCATCGAGCACGAACCCATCAGAAGCATCGACCTGATGGAGCGTGCTGCCAGGTCGCTCACCCAAGCTATCACCGAAAGGTGGGATGCCCAAACACCGGTGACGGTGTTTGCCGGGCCGGGCAACAACGGCGGCGATGCGTTGGCCGTGGCTCGCCTGCTGGCCGAACAGGGCTATCAGGTGAGCATATACCTATTTAATATACACAACAAACTCTCAGAAGACTGTGCTGCTAACAAGAAACGCATTGGCGAATCGAAGCGCATCAAGAAATTCGTTGAGGTTACATCGAACTTCGACCCCCCGCAGCTCGATGCCGGCATGCTTGTTGTTGACGGACTTTTTGGGTCGGGGCTCAACAAACCTTTAACCGGCGGCTTTGCCTCGCTGGTGAAGTATATCAACCAGGCACCTGCGCCGGTGGTGAGCATCGACGTGCCTTCCGGTTTGATGACCGAAGACAATACCTACAACGTGAAGGCCCACATTGTGAAGGCTACCCTCACACTCACCCTGCAGCAAAAGAAGCTGGCCATGCTACTCGACGACTGTCAGCAGTTTCTGGGCGAAGTGAGGGTGCTCGACATTCGTCTTTCACAGGAGTATATTCAAACGGCCCATTGTCAGTTCGAACTGATTGAAGAGCGCGACGTGCGCCGTCTCATGCTTGGTCGTAACCCCTTTGCGCACAAAGGCATGATGGGCAACGCCCTGCTTGTGGCCGGCAGCTACGGCATGGCCGGTGCAGCAGTGCTGGCCGCTCGCTCGTGCATGCGTTCGGGGGTGGGCAAGCTAACGGTTCTCACACCCAAGAGCAACTCTGGCATCCTGCAGATGAGTGTGCCGGAAGCCGTGCTTCACATCGACCGCGACGAAACAGCTTTCTCTGAACCCATCAGCGTGGAGGGCTTCACAGCCATGGGCATAGGCCCCGGAATGGGCACTCAGGAGTCTACCGCCATTGCCATGATTGCCCAGTTGCGCCGTGCACAGTGTCCCGTGGTGGCCGATGCCGATGCGCTGAACATGCTGGCCGTGCACCGTGCGTGGATGCAGCAGCTGCCTAAGGGCATCATTCTAACACCGCATCCCAAGGAATTCGACCGACTGGTTGAGCCATCTGCCGGTGGGTGTTATGAGCGGCTCAACAATGCACGCCTGCTGGCCGAACGCTTCCAGGGCATTGTGGTGCTCAAGGGGCATCACACCGCCATCTGCATGGCCGATGGGCGGGTGGTGTTCAACTCCACCGGCAATGCGGGCATGGCAACCGCCGGAAGCGGCGATGTGCTCACAGGCATTATCACTGCTCTCTGTGCACGTGGCTATAAACCCGAGCATGCCTGCGTGGTGGCAGTATATCTGCACGGGCTGGCCGGCGACTTGGCGGCACGCGAGGTGGGAGAGGAAAGTCTCGTGGCAAGCGACATCATCAACCACCTGCCCCAAGCCTTTGAGGCGCTACGCTAAATGATAAATGAGGCGCTGCGCTAAATGATAAATGAGGCGCTACGCTAAATGATAAATGATAAATGGATAAATAATGAAACATACATTCTGGAGGCATTGCCTCTCCGCATTCCTTTTAACCCTTGTGGCAACCGGTGCCTCGGCGCAGCAACCCGTGGAGGGAACCTCCTATTATCTGCCACGAACAGAACTGCAGTTCACCTTCCTGGTGGAGCAGACAGTGTATACACCCGGCGACTTTGCCATTTACGCACAGCGTTACATGAAACGCAACGATGTGAAAATGCAGGGCGAAACCAACTTCCGCATCATTGATGTGAAGATGACTCCTGTGGCTGTGCCAGACTCTACGAAGCATTTCTCGTTGCTCATGGACAAGAAATACTCGCTCTACAATGTGGCACGCGCCGATAACGGCCTCCTGCTCGCCATCAATGCCGAACCTATGCAGCTGCAGCAACTGCCGGAACCGTTCAAACCGGCACCAAAGGCGAAGGCTCTGAACCCGCGCGACTTCCTCAACGAAGACATCCTCACGGCGGGAAGCACGGCGAAAATGGCCGAACTCACTGCACAGGAGATTTACGAAATTCGTGAGAGCCGCAACCTCTTACAGCGCGGCAAGGCGGAGTTTATGCCGCAAGATGCTGCACAACTGCGCATGATGCTCGATGGCATGGACCGACAGGAACGGGCTCTGCTGCAACTCTTCGAGGGAACAACCGTGCGCGACACCACAGAGGTTACACTCACCTTCAACCCGCAGCCGGGCAGCGAACACGAACTCTTCTTCCGCTTCTCACGCTGGTTTGGATTCGTTGACAACGACGACCTTGGCGGCTCACCTTATTTTATATCACTCACAGAAGAGCAGATTCCCACCAGCGACGCAGCCGCAGCCGACGACAAGAAGCTCAAAGACGACATCTCGCTCTATGTGAACATTCCGGGACGTGTGAAGGTGACGCTGCTCAACGGCAATATTCCCATGTTCACCAACACCCTCTACATGGGGCAGTATGGCATCATTGAAAACCTCAGCGGTGCCCTCTTCGGCAAGAAGATTACCTCTAATCTGGTGCTCAACCCAATTACCGGCGGGGTGGAGCGCATCACCGAAGAGCAGCTCGGCAAATAAGACATCTTTTCTTGAAAGGTAACTGCATGTGGGGCAATGAAAAAAGAAACCTTTGAAGCCCAGAAAGCTTTCGCCGGTGAGAAGAAAGCCTCCATGCTTCGCCGCTGCGTGGGCCACGACTACACCAACCGTCAGATGTACATGATAACGATGGTGACAGAAGGGCGCAGACCGCTCTTTGGCAGGGTTGTGGGCAGAAGTGATGCCGTGTCCGGCAGTTCTGAAGCACCCCACATGGAGCTTTCACCATTGGGGCAGCGTGTTGCCGATGAATGGTGGGCAACAACCATGCACCACCCCGAGGTGGAGGTGCTCGCCCTTCAAATGATGCCAGACCATTTGCATGGCATTCTTTTCGTTAGAGAGAAAATGGAGCAACCGCTGGGCATGGCGCTCCGTGGCTTCAAACAAAGCTGCAACCGCCACTTCCGCGAGCTCATCCTTGGCGTGCCCCCAGTGCCGTATGTTGCGTTGCCAACGCAACAAACAGAACCGCGGGTTGCGTTGCCAACGCAACAACCCGCCCCGCGCAACCGCCGTGGCGAAGACCGCACCCACGGCCTTCTTTTTGCGCGTGGCTATAACGACCGCCTGCTCCTGCGTTCCGGCCAGCTTGCCACTTGGTTCAATTATCTTGCCGAAAACCCACGTCGCCTGCTCATGAAGCGGGAGCATCCCGACCTGTTCCGGGTGCGGCGGGGTGTGCTGTTCGCAGGGCAAACATTCTCGGCTCTTGGTAATCTGTTCCTGCTTCAGCGGCCCCTGCGTCTGCAGGTGCAATGTTCCAGAAGACTCACCGATGCAGAGATAGAGGCCAAGGTGTGCCAATGTTTAGATGCTGCCGCCAAGGGAGCGGTGCTTGTTTCTCCCTCTATCTCTAAAGGTGAAAGAAGTGTGATGAGGGCAGCGTTCGACAAAGGGTTCCCCCTTATTTACCTTCAAGAGAACGGGTTTTCTGATTTGGCTAAGCCTGGTGGAGCACGAATGGAAGCTTGTGCGCGAGGTCAGCTGCTCATTCTTGCCCCGTGGGAGCATCATAATGAGCGAATAACCATCAGTCGCAACCAGTGTCTCTCGCTCAACGAAATGGCAAGAGTGTTGTGCGAAAGCAGCAGTGAAACTTTGCTCCGCTAAACCATTTGACATAAAAAAAGCGGAACCACACATGCGTGTGCGTTCCGCTTTTTCGTATTCAGTTGTTGTGTTCTGACTGAAAACAGGCTTACTGAGCCAGCTTGTCGTTAGAACCCAGCACTTCTTTAATCTTGTGGCTGTAGAGCTCATACATCAGGTCGCGAGCAGGACCGCAGTACTTACGCGGGTCGAACTCTCCGGGTTTCTCTACGAACACCTTGCGAACGGCAGCAGTGAAGGCCAGGCGCGAGTCGCTGTCGATGTTGATCTTGCACACAGCACTCTTTGAAGCCTTGCGAAGCTGCTCTTCGGGAATACCCACAGCATCGGGCAGCTTGCCGCCGTACTTGTTAATCATGTCAACATATTCCTGGGGAACAGAGCTTGAGCCGTGGAGCACGATGGGGAATCCGGGCAGTTTCTCCATGATGGCGTCGAGCACGTCGAATGCCAAT
>CACXFT010000111.1 GCA_902767045.1 uncultured Prevotellaceae bacterium
GGTAGCCAGCCATTCTTATGGCTGGAGGGGACGATAGCCACCATTCATAGCGTGCCTTTAGGTACGCAACACAAACAAGTGGAATGTAGCGTACCTAAAGGCACGCCCGATACACACCCCTAACGTTTTTCCAGCCATAGGAATGGCTGGCTACCCCTATCTGATGCCTCTGGCATCATCATAACCATGCAGAGAATATTCACTTGCGATAGTTGAATAAATGATAAATGATAAATTTAAGATATGAGAAAGAATTTCGTTGAAGAACTCCGCTGGCGCGGAATGCTGGCACAGATGATGCCAGGCACTGAAGAACTCTTGCAAAAAGAGATGGTTACTGCTTACCTGGGCACCGACCCCACCGCCGACTCGCTGCACATCGGACACCTTTGCGGCATTATGATGCTGCGCCACCTGCAACGCTGCGGACACCAGCCCATCATTCTGGTGGGCGGGGCTACCGGTATGATTGGAGACCCCTCGGGGAAAAGCCAGGAACGAAACCTGCTCAACGACGAAACACTTCGCCACAACCAAGAATGTATCAAGGCGCAGGTGGCCAAGTTCCTCGACTTCGATTCGAAAGACGACAACCGTGCCCTGATGGTGAACAACTACGACTGGATGAAGAACTTCACCTTCCTCGACTTTGCCCGCGAGGTGGGTAAGCACATCACCGTCAACTACATGATGGCCAAAGAGAGTGTGCAACAGCGACTGAACGGTACAGCACGCGACGGACTGTCGTTCACCGAGTTCACCTACCAGCTGCTGCAGGGCTACGACTTTCTCTACCTCTATCAGCACTACGGGGTGAAACTGCAACTCGGCGGCAACGACCAGTGGGGCAACATGACCACCGGCACCGAACTCATTCGCCGCACCTTGGGCAACGAGGTGGAAACATACGCCCTCACCTGTCCGCTCATCACCAAGGCCGACGGAAAGAAATTCGGCAAAACCGAAAGCGGCAATATCTGGCTCGACCGCAACCGCACCACGCCTTACCGCTTCTACCAGTTCTGGCTGAACGTGAGCGACGATGATGCCGAACGCTACATCAAAATCTTCACCTCGCTGGAGAAAGAGGTTATCGATGCCCTGGTTGAAGAGCACCGCCAAGACCCGGGCCGCCGCGTGCTGCAACGCCGACTGGCCGAAGAGGTTACCACCATGGTGCACTCGAAAGAAGACCTTGAAACAGCCATCGAAGCTTCCAACATTCTCTTTGGAAAATCTACCAAAGAGGCTTTAGAGAAACTCGACGAGCGCACCTTCCTCGATGTCTTCGACGGTGTGCCACAGTTCGAGATTGGCAAAGACCAGCTGGGGCAGCCGGCCATAGAACTGCTCACTGCCGCCGCTCCCGTGTTCCCCTCGAAGGGCGAGATGCGCAAAATGGTGCAGGGAGGAGGCGTGAGCCTGAACAAAGAGAAACTCACCGACCAGAACCGACCCATCACCTCCGACGACCTCATCGACGGAAAATATCTGCTCGCTCAAAAAGGCAAGAAGAACTACTTCCTGCTCATCGTGAAATGATATAAACAACAAACAACAAACAAAAACTGAATGATGAAAAAACTATTATTGATTGCAGCTCTCATGCTGTCGGCCATCACCACCATGCATGCGCAAGACAGCAGCAACCAGGCTTGGTGGGGCTACACCACGCAAGACGATTCCTTCGGCGGAGTGGGCGTGGGGAGTGCCGACACCTACCACTGTGCCATCTTCATCCCAGGCAACCATGGGGTGGCCGGCGGAAAAACCATCCGCGGCGTGCGCTTTGCCATTCGCGCACAGCACTACGACAACATCATCGCATGGGTGGCCCAAACCCGGCCATCGGCCATCACCTCAACAAAAACGGTGCGCATGGCTAACGTAGACAACTCAGCAGTGAACAACGGGTATGTGGAGGTTTCGTTCAACGAAGGCTACGAGATTCCATCTACGGGATGCTATGTGGGCTTCAGCTTTGATGTAACTACTGCTTCTGTGACCAACGACAAGTACCCCGTTCCGGTTGTTGCCACTACCGACGAGCCTAACGCATTGTGGCTGAGAACCGAGCAGGCGCAGAAAGCATGGATTAACCTCAACGGTCAGGGCTACGGTCGCCTCTACCTGCAGGTGCTGCTCGAAGGAGAGTTTAACCAAAACGCGGCTTCGCCCCAGAACTTCGGCACCTATATTATAAAAGGTGGCGAACAAACCGCTGCCAGCATAAACGTGGTGAACATGGGCACGGAACCCATCACCAGCATCGACTATGCCATGGAGGTTGATGGTGAACAGTCAGCCGAACAGCACCTCAATCTCACCAATCCCATCGGCAGCTTTGCAACAGGCACGGTGAACATCACGCTCGCCGCATCAGAGAGTGCCCGGAAAGAAGACCGCACACTCATCGTTACCAAGGTGAACGGCGAGCCGAACGAAACAGACCAGAATCAGGCATCGTGCACCGTGTACACACTCAACGAAATCGTAGACCGCAATGTGGTGGTGGAAGAATATACCGGAACCGGCTGCGGATGGTGCCCGCGCGGCCTCGTGGGCATGGAGAAACTGCGCACAACCTTCGGCGACCGCTTCGTGGGCATTGGCTTACATCGCTACAACCAGAGCGACCCCATGTATCTCGCCAACGGCAAATATGCAAACATCAGCTTCTCGGGTGCGCCTTCGTGCCGCATCAACCGCGGAGCAGAGATAGACCCCTACTATGGATCTACCAACGATATCCGCAACGACTTCCGCACGGCCATGGCAGTGCCGGCACTGGCAGCAGTAGAGGCCAATGCTTATTGGAACAGCGACTCCACAGCCGTTGACGCCGAAGCCAACGTAACGGCTCTCTTCGACGGAACCGACATGAAAGTGGAACTGGTGCTGATTGCCGACGGACTAAAATCGTCCAATACTGCTTGGCGACAGTCCAACTACTACTACCAGTATGATGCCAGCCAGGTGGGGAGCGACCTTTCTATGTTCGCTGCCGGTGGGAAATTCGGCAATTCAACCATCAGCAACTGGACCTTCAACGATGTGGCTATCGTGAGCTCTTATGTGAACGGCACCAACCAGGCCGATGCTGTTACCAACTTGGCTAACGGAGAAACAGCAACAGTGAGATACACGCTTCCGTTAGCTTCTGCACAACAGCAAGTGCTGAACGTGCTGAAGAAAGACCAGGTGTTCTTAGCCGCACTCATCATAGCTCCCGACGGCAGCATTGCCAATGCTGTGAAAGTGCAGGTGAAAGGCTACGACCTCACCGGCATCGCCAACGTAAACGGTGCACAAACATCGTTGAAGGACACCGCCAACTACACCATCGACGGGCGGCGCACCAACACCCAGCAGCGCGGACTGAACCTGATTCGCATGAGCGACGGCACCGTCAGGAAAGTTTTAGTAAAATAAAAAACCAAGAAAATTTGGCAGTAATCTAAAAAATGATTACCTTTGCACCCGCTACAATACGATTGGGCTATGGTGTAATGGTAACACTACAGGTTTTGGTTCTGTCATTATGGGTTCGAGTCCCGTTGGCCCAACCAGCAAAGCGGATAAGCTTCCACAGAGGCTTATCCGCTTTTTTGTTGAAATAAACCATGCAAAAGACTGTAGCTTTCAAGAAAAAGCATTAACTTTGCGGTTGCAAAAAAACATCAACACATCATGAAAACTCATTACGAACTGCGATATGCCGCACATCCCGAGGATGCCAAGCATTACGACACAGCACGACTGCGCCGCGATTTTCTCATCGACAAGCTTTTTGTTGCCAACGAGGTGCACATGGTTTATTCCATGTACGACCGCATGGTGGTGGGCGGTGCCATGCCCACCGGCGAAACCCTTCGCTTAGAAGCCATCGACCCCCTGAAAGCTCCCTTCTTCACCACCCGCCGCGAAGTGGGCCTCTACAACGTGGGGGAGGGCGATGCCCTCATACATGTGGGCGACCAGACATTCACACTCGCTTTCAAAGAGGCTCTTTACATAGGAAGTGGCGACCGCAACGTGCTGTTTGAAAGCTGCCATGCCGAAAAGCCGGCCAAGCTCTATTTCAACAGCACCACCGCCCACCATGCCTATCCGTGCCGGAAAATAACCAAGCAGGAGGCCATCAGCGTGAAGATGGGATCATTGGAGATGTCGAACGAGCGCACCATCAACAAGATGCTCGTCAACCAGGTGCTGCCCACCTGTCAGCTGCAGATGGGCATGACCGAGTTAGCACCGGGCAGCGTGTGGAACACCATGCCCGCCCACATACACTCGCGCCGCATGGAAGTCTATTTCTATTTCGACCTGCCCGACAACCAGGCCATCTGTCACTTCATGGGCGAACCGCAGGAAACACGCCACATCTGGATGAAAGGCAACCAGGCCGTGCTCTCACCCGAATGGAGCATACACTCGGCAGCCGCCACCCACAACTACACCTTCATCTGGGGCATGGGCGGAGAAAACCTCGACTATGGCGACCAAGACTTCTTTGAGATTTGCGATTTGAAGTAAAGCAAAATAAAGAGTTCAACTTTCGCAAGTGAATATTCTCTGCATGGTTATGATGATGCCATAGGCATCAGATAGGGGTAGCCAGCCATTCCTAATGCCCCAGCGGGGCATGATAGGGGTAGCCAGCCATTCCTATGGCTGGAAGAATGTTCGGTGTATCTCAGGCGTGCCTTTAGGTA
>CACXFT010000112.1 GCA_902767045.1 uncultured Prevotellaceae bacterium
CAATTCGCTTTTGCGAATGATAGGCGGTAGCCAATTCGCTTTTGCGAATGATAGGCGGTAGCCAATTCGCTTTTGCGAATGAAAACAACATTTGGAGAATACCTCAAGGTGTTCTCCTTTTTGTTTTGGCCTTTGAGGTTGACAGCATTGCTCAAACCATTGCTGAACTGGATGCTTGGGGAGTTGCACACGAAGAGGTAAGTTTTTGTATGGAATCTTTTCCCTTTGCATATAGATTACTTCCTTTCTTTTGCCTGTCTTGCAAACTCAAACAATGACTCTGGCAGATGACAGTAGCCCGTTGGATTCTTGTCGAGATAGTTTTGGTGATATTCTTCGGCAGAATAGAAGTTCTGCAATGGAAGCTTTTCTACGCACAGAGGCTGCTGATAGCCATTCTGCACTTCTCTAAAGACTTTTTCAATAATGGTCAAATCATCTTCATTGGTGTAATAGACACCTGTGCGATAACGCGTTCCCTCATCATGCCCCTGCTTGTTGAGGCTTGTTGGGTCGATGGCTTTAAAGAACATCTGCAACAAGAATTCAAGGCTCACCACATTGGGGTCGTACTTCACATGCACCGTTTCGGCGCATCCCGTTTTGTCGGTATAGACTTCTTTGTATGTGGGGTTGGCAATATGTCCGTTTGCGAAACCCACCGACGTTTCTACCACGCCTTCTATCTGTTTGAAAAAATGCTCTGTTCCCCAGAAGCATCCTCCTGCAAGATAGATTTCCTTTGGTTGCTCGTTTCTTGTCTTCATACGTTTTGCTATTGATTTAGTTATTCTTCGGGATCCCTATCATGCCCCTATGGGCATTCTTGTCTATTCAAGGTCTACAACGGTGATGCCCGCTCCGCCGAACTGAACGTGCTCGTCGGCATAGTGGGCAACTCCGGGCACTGTATGCAGGTATTGGCGAATGAGCTGGCGCAGGATGCCGTTGCCTTTTCCGTGCAGAATGCGCACGCGGGCTGCTCCCACAAGAATGGCATCGTCGATGAAATAGGTGACGGCATTGAGGGCTTCGTCGCCCCTCATGCCGCGAACGTCGAGGTCTTGCTTGAAGTTCAGCTTGTGGGAGTCGAGGGCTGAGCGGGTTTGTTGCGAGAGTTGCGAGTTGAGCAAGGCAATGCGCTCGTTGCGTTCTTCGCTGTGCGTTTGCTGCTGGGCAGGCCTGTCGGCCTTTTCCAGTCGTTCAATGCGCATTTTGGTTCGCATTTCACCAAAGATGACTGTGGCCATCTTGCCATCTATTTTCTCTATGTCGCCCACCGAGCTGAGTCCCTTGATGCGCACCGAATCGCCCACTGCAAGCGGTGCCGTTGCGGCCGTTGCGGTGGGGGTGTGGTGTGCATTTGGCCGTGTTTCGTTGTCAGTGCCCTGTGTGGCAGCGTGGGCGGCCTTCTCCCGTTTTTCTTCTTTCCGTTTTTTGCGGGCTTGAATTTGTGCAATCTTACGGGCAATCTTCTCGTCGTCGGCCTTGGTGTCGATGTCGGCCACTTCTTGCTTGAAGGTGTTCAGCTCTTCGCGAATGCGGCGGGTAGCCTCTTTTTCGGCCTGACTCTCTCGAATTTCTCGGATGGCATTCTCGATGCGTCGGTTTGTTTCGCGCAGAAGTTCTTCGGCCTGTTCCTTGGCATGGCGAAGAATGTTCTTGCGGTCGTTTTCCAACTCTTCGATGGTGGCATCGAGCCGTTCGCCCCTCACCTCAAGCCGTTTCTCGTGTTGGTGAATGGTTTGCCGTTTGTTTTCCCAGTAGCGCTTGTCGCGCACAATGTCTTGCAAGTATTTGTCGCTTTGTATGTAGTCGCGCCCCACAATATTGCTGGCATCAGCAATAACCTCTTCGGGGATGCCGGTCTTGCGTGCAATCTCAATGGCAAACGACGAACCCGGCTGTCCGATGCTGAGCTGGAACAGGGCTTGCATCTCGTGCCGGTCGTAGAGCATGGCTCCATTGACCACTCCTTCGTGGTCTTCGGCAAAATGCTTCAGGTTTTGGTAGTGGGTAGTGATAACTCCGAAGGTTTGCTTCAACCAGAACTGCTTGAGAACGGCCTCGGCAATGGCTCCACCGATGGTGGGTTCGGTGCCGCCTCCGAATTCATCGATGAGCAGAAGCGTTTGCGGGTTGGCATGGCGCATCATCTGCTTCATGTTCATCAGGTGGGAAGAGTAGGTAGAGAGGTCATTCTCGATGCTTTGCTCGTCGCCGATGTCAATCATGATGTTGCTGAAGATTCCCACTTGCGAGCGGTCGGCAATGGGAACGGAGAGCCCGCACTGCAGCATGTATTGAAGCAGTCCAACTGTTTTCAGGCACACCGACTTGCCGCCGGCATTAGGACCCGAAATGATGAGGATGCGTTGCAGCGAAATATCCAAGGGCACCACTTGTTTCGACTGTTTTGCCAGTGAAAGTTGCAGCAGAGGGTGTATGGCATGGGTCCAGTCGATAAGCGGTTCGTTCCTTACCTCAGGCTCAAAGCTGTTGGTGAGTTTGGCCAGTTCGGCCTTGGCATATATGAAGTCTACTTGTGCAAGGAACTGATATGAGTTGAGAATTTCCTGCACGTTGGGCCTTACCTCGTCGGTGAAGAGGGTGAGAATGCGTATAATCTCGCGGCGTTCCTCGGCTTCGAGCTGGCGCACCTTGTTGTTGGCCTCCACCACCTCGGCAGGTTCCACAAACACCGTGCGGCCTGTTGCCGACTCGTCGTGAACGATGCCATTAATCTTGCGCTTTAACCCTGGTGCAACAGGAATAACCAGTCGGCCGTCGCGCATGGTGGGAGCCACGTCTTTGTCGACCAGCCCATCCTTTTGGGCAGCATGCAAAATGGTGTAGAGCGTGCGTGAAATGCTGCCCTCCGTTTTGGCCAGCTCGTGCCGGATGCCTGCCAGAGTCATGGAGGCACTATCTTTGATTTTTCCAAACTTATCGAGAATGGAGTCGGCTCTGCGCACAAGCCAAGGGAATGTGGTTACGCCTTCCGTCATGCGATGTAGGGCAGGGTAGGGGCATGCATCTGTCTCTTCGTAGCCGTGGTGCAGGAATTTCACCATGCCAGCGATGGTTTCGAGCGAACGGCGAAGGTCCCACACCTCGTTTTCTTCTAAGTGAGTGCCTGGCAGTCGCACACGGGTAATGGCTTCGCGCACGTCAAAAAAATACTGCATGGGAAATTCTTCGTCGCTTTCTTGAAGGCGACGGAACTCGCGAACCTGGCTCAGTTTCTCGTTAATCAAGTCTGCGTCGGCTGAAAATACCATCAAGTCCACCTGTTCCTTGCCCAGTGAGCTGAGGCAACGTTCCTTGAGCAGTTTACGGATTTCAGAAAATCCGACTTTGTTTTCAAAGTTGTTTGGATAAATCATGCTGCAAAGGTAGCAATTTTAGTTGAGAGAGAAGATAAGAGATGCACTACTTTACATCTCAATGTGTTAATAAAATCTAAACAACAAGAATTTCTTCCTTATAATTTTCTGTTTACTGAATAAAATTTTTACCTTTGCACACGCTTTACGGCAAAGCTGGCCAAAAGCTTCAAGGAGAGATGGTAGAGTGGTCGATTACAACGGTCTTGAAAACCGTCGTGCTGAGAGGCACCGGGGGTTCGAATCCCTCTCTCTC
>CACXFT010000113.1 GCA_902767045.1 uncultured Prevotellaceae bacterium
CCAGCCATAAGAATGGCTGGCTACCCCAATCATGCCCCGATGGGGCATTGTTGAGCATGGTTGTTTTTACTTGCGAAAGTTGAATCATTTATCATTTATCATTTATCATTTATCATTTATCATTTATCATTTAGGCCATTAGGCCGCTACGGCCGCTACGGCACCGGGTCGTAGCCGGAGCCTCCCCAGGGGTTGCAGCGCAGGATGCGCCAGATGGCTAAGGCGAGCCCTTTGCCTATGCCGTATTTGAGCAGCGCCTGCCGAGCATATTCCGAGCATGTGGGTTGAAACCGGCATGAGGGTGGGGTGAAGGGGGTGATGAACTTCTGGTAGAACCTGATGGGCAAAACCAGCACCCGGGCAAGTGCGAAGCTGACTGTTCTGAGGCATCGGGCCAGGGCGAAGCTGACTGTTCTGAGGCATCGGGCCAGGGCGAAGCTGACTATTCTGAGGTATCGCATGTGGGTGTTTCTTCTGCAATTCTTTGTAACAGCTGTTTCACCTTGTTCTCCACCCGGTGGAAGGAGTGCAGCTTGGGGTCGAGCCAGAGGAAGGCGATGGCCAGAGCCATGCCCGGCGATGCTGTGAGCCGGTCTGTGAGTATATGCTTGTTCAGCCGGTAGGCTTCACGGACGAGTCGTTTCACGCGGTTGCGCTTCACGGCCCTTTTGAAATATCTTTTCGACACGCTCACCAGAATGGAAGCCTGCGGTTCCTGCTCTTCGCGGGGAATGCTCATGTAAACTGCACGCAGCGGGAAGGCCACCATCGAGTGTGCTTTCCCGCTGTTGAAGAGCTGTTCGGTGAGCTTTTGGCTACAGATGCGCTCCCTTTTGCTGAGTGTGTTGCGGCCTTTCTCAGGCATCGGCATTTTCTTTCAGGAATGCCCTCAGGGCACTGGTCATCGAGGGGTTCTCTTTGGTGGGTGCCATCAGGTCTACATGCAGTCCTTCGTCTTCCACTGCCTTGGCTGTGGCAGGACCGAAGGTTGCAATCTTAATTTTCCCTTGGTTGAAGGCGGGGAAGTTTTTGTTCAGCGCCTTGATTCCGTTGGGGCTGAAGAAGACAAGCATGTCGTAGTCGAAGTGCTTGAGTTCTTCTTCGGTGAAATCGTTGCTCACCGTGCGGTACATCACACATTCGGTGTGGTTGAGCTTTTTGGCGTCGAGCAGTTTCTGCACCTCGTCGGTATGCATGTCGCTTTGCGGTACCAAGTATTTCTCTGTTTTGTGCTTGACCATCACCGGCACCAGGTCTTGCATCTTGCCGGTGGTGCCGAAGAACACCTTGCGCTTGCGGTATTGCACATACTTCTGAATGTAGAGTGCGATGGTTTCGGTGATGCAGAAATACTTCATCTCTTCGGGGATGGTGATGCGCATCTCTTTGGTGAGCTTGAAGAAATGATCGATGGCATGGCGCGATGTGAAGACAATGGCGGTGTGGTCGAGGATGCTAATCTTCTGCTGGCGGAATTCCTTGGCAGTGAGACCTTCAACTTTGATAAATGGGCGGAACACCAGTTCCACCCCATATTCACTTGCAATGTCGTAGTATGGTGATTTCTCGCTTGTTGGTTTGGGCTGAGACACCAGTATCTTTTTGGTCATTTTTGTATTAGAAATTGATTTTCAAATAACTGTTTATTAGTGATAAGATTCCACCGATATAGAACAGTGGCATTATTTCGAGCGCACAAAAGTACAAAAAAAATTGCAGAAAGCGACTCTTTTGTTCAAAAAAGATAAGGTAAGTCTTGAAAAGTGACAGCATTTTAATAAATATTATCACAAAAGCGGTGTAAATGATGCCACTTTGCACACTCAGACTGAAATAAGCGAGCAGTAAAACAACGGGTATCAACAAGGTTCCTTCAAGGGCTGTAAACAAGAGGAATGTGTCGTGCCATTGTTGCTTTTTTTTATCATCGAAGAATACCCAGTTGACGATGTCGTAGAGCCATGCCTTTGCGAGAAAATAAACCATAAAGGTGGCTGTGTAGATGCCTATCATTTCATATAGCTCAACAACAAAGGTGTCGCCATACTTATGACGGGTGTAGATAAAGAAAGTGAGGGCGAACAGCAAGCAGGTGAACATGCCAAGCAACAGTTGCAGTTGTCGCTCTGTGTCTGTAATGCTTTGTACCGTGGTGTTTTCCTTCTGTGGTCTGAAAAAGTCTTTGAAGTGTCTTTTGATAGACTCTTTCGAGTATTTAGCCGAAAGGATGCTGAGCACAAAGCCAAAGATTAAGAGTGAGGTGATCAAGTTGTCGTTGGCGATGTTGTAAGGGATAGGGTCTCCGGCTACTCCACGGAGACCCTCTGAAAGTTCAGGATGATACAGGGAGTCTTTCGAAAAGAACGACTCCCCGTAATAAAGTAGTATTGAAGAGTCGCTACGACTCTCGTGCTTGGTTTGCTCGTGCACGGGCATCGTGTCAGATTGTCCGGTCAAGAAACCGGGCATTGCTTCGTTGGTGCTGATACTGTCGGATGTGTGCATAAGCTTCGTTATGTGGAATTGCGGGGGAGGGGAATTAAATCATATACCAAACTCTCGGCGAATGTCGTCTACGCGGTCCAGCTTCTCCCAGGTGAACAGCTCTACGTCTATCTCGCGTGTTTCGTGGTAGCGACTGGTGAACACCTTGCGCACCACTTCGTTCTTGCGCCCCATGTGTCCGTAGGCGGCTGTTTCCAGATACATGGGTTGGCGCAGCTTGAGTGAGCGTTCAATGGCTTTCGGCCGAAGGTCGAAAAGTTTCTCGATGCGCCGGGCTATCTCGCCGTCGGTCATGTTCACGCGTGCACGTCCGTAGGTGTTTACATAGATGTTCACGGGGCGTGCCACACCGATGGCATAGCTCACCTGCACGAGCATCTCGTCGGCCACACCTGCTGCCACCATGTTCTTGGCAATGTGGCGGGCGGCGTAGGCTGCCGAGCGGTCTACCTTGCTGGAGTCTTTGCCCGAGAAGGCACCTCCGCCGTGGGCACCCTTGCCTCCGTAGGTGTCTACGATAATCTTTCGGCCGGTGAGACCGGTGTCGCCGTGCGGACCACCGATAACAAACTTGCCGGTGGGGTTCACGAAATATTTGATGTTGTTGTTGAAGAGTGCGAGCACCTTGTCGTCGCACTGCGCCTTCACGCGGGGAATGAGAATGTTGATCACATCTTTGCGGATGCGCTCCAGCATGGGTTCGTCGGCATCGAACTCATCGTGTTGTGTTGAAACCACGATGGTGTCGATGCGCTGGGGAATGCCGTCGTCGCTGTATTCCACCGTCACCTGACTCTTCGAGTCGGGGCGCAGATAGGTCATCTGCTTGCCCTCGCGCCGGATGTCGGCCAGCGTTTGCATGAGCAGGTGTGCCAGGTGCAGGCTCACGGGCATAAAGGTGTCGGTTTCGTTGGTGGCATAGCCGAACATCATACCCTGGTCGCCGGCTCCCTGTTCTTCCTCGTCGGCACGGTCTACTCCCCGGTTGATGTCTTCACTCTGTTCGTGTATGGCAGTGAGAATGCCGCACGAGTTGCCGTCGAACTGGTATTCCGATTTGGTATAGCCAATCTTGTTGATGGTGCGGCGTGCCATGGTTTGCAGGTCGATGTAGGCATTCGAGCGCACCTCGCCCATGATGACCACCTGTCCGGTGGTAACGAAGCTCTCCACGGCGCAGCGTGCCTGTGGGTCGTAGGCCAGGAACTGGTCGAGGATGGCATCGCTGATTTGGTCGGCCACTTTGTCGGGATGCCCTTCCGACACCGACTCAGATGAGAACAAATATGACATAGTTTTTTCTCCTTGTTTATAATATATAATGTTTCAGGCTGCAAAATTACGAAAAGTCGAGAGAAGAACAAAACAAACGTGTTTGTTTTTTATTCCGAGACGGAGTAACACCCCGACGGGGTGATAGAATTACAGGCAGGGGTTTCGCTACGCTCCACCGCCTGCCTGTAATTCTGTCACCCCTTCGTGGGTGGTGTGTGTTACATGCTAATCACTCTTCCGGCTGCATCTCCACGGTGATGTGGTTGCCGGCGGCTATCACTTTTTTCACCAAGCCGGCAATAGACTGCGGGGTTTGTGCCTGCACGGTTTCTTTGTAGCCGGTGTGGGTGTCTATGCCGAAGCGCATCCACTGGTTGATGGTGTTGAACCAGTAGTAGTTGTTCTTCACGTTCTCGTCGTAACGTTTCAGCATCACCTCTTTGCACTTGTCGAGCATCTCCTGGTCGCAGGTTACGGTGAGTTCTTCCACTGCTTTCTCGAGCAGCAACATGGCCGTGTCGCGCTTCTCGGGCTTCATGGGGCACACGGCGATGAGTTGCACGGTGTTGTGGTCTTCGTCTACCATCGATTGTCCGGCTGCGCCCACGGTGTAGGCAGCGCTGGCCTCTTCTCGAATCTGTTTGATGTAGACCATGCTCAGGATTTGTCCGGCGATGTCGGCCTGTATGTCACCTTCCAATGTGTAGGGGATGTCTTCGGTGTGCCAAATCATATAGGCCGTAGCCTTGGGTGTTTCCTGCTTGCGGCGGAAGCTGTTCACAATCTTTCCCTTCTGCGGGAAGAGCACCCTTTCGCCTTTCACCACCTTGCCCTTGGCAGGCAGCGATGCTATATACTGACAGATGAGCGGACGGATGGTAGCCTCGTCGAAGTTACCCACAATCTGGAAGGTCCAGTCTTTGGCCGAAGCCGTGCGCTCCTTGGCAATTTGCAGGATGCGGTCGTAGTTCACGTCTTTCAGCGCCTCCACCGTCATGGGAGCCAAGCGCGGTTCGTGGTTGTAGAGCGTGGCGGTGAGCGAGTCTCTGAGAGCGATGTCGGGCGAGAGCGAGCGGTTCTTCAGCGAAACCTCCGTCTGGCTCATCAGTTTCTGGTAGGCATCTTCGTCTTTGTTGATGGCAGTGAAATAGAGATACACCATTTGCAGCATGGTTTCCACGTCTTTGGGAGTAGACGAGCCGTTCACCGTTGTGGTGCGCTGGTCCATGCTCAGGTCGGCATTGGCAATCTTGCCGGCCAGTGCCTTTTCCAGTTCGGTTGATGAGAAGTTGCCCAGTCCGCTCACGCCAATCACCTGGTCGAACATCTGCAGGTTGCGGTAGTCTTTTGCTCCGTAGAGGTTATCGCCGCCAAAGCCTGTTCCACCCAGAATCACCTGGTCTTTCTTATAGTCGGTGTGCTTCAGTGCCACCTTCACCCCGTTGCTCAGGGTCAGTTCGGTGTAGCCCAGCTGTTCGTTTTTCGTTTCCTTCACGATAGAGCCTGCCTTGGGCAGTTTGGCAATGAGCGGTTCGTTTTTCACATTGTCTACGAACGCTTCAATCTGAGCGGTGCGAGCTTCGGCCACGGCATTGAGCAGTTGTTGTTCGGTGGGGTACACATTGCCCTCTTTCTCGTTGTTGAAGTTGAGGATCACCATGTTGGAGTCGTTGGCAGGAATCAGCTCTTTCATCACTTCGTTGATGGTTTCAAGCGGAATCATGGGCACCACCTGCGTCATCGTTTGGTAGTTGAAGTCGATGCTCGGCATGGGTTCGTTGGTGAGGAAGTTGCCCACTATGGGACTGTAGAGTTGTGCGTTGGTTCGCTTGTCTCGGTTCGAGTAAGCCTTTTCGAGCGAGCTGAGGTAGTCGGCCTTGTATCGGTTGTATTCGGTGGGAGTGAATCCGAACTCGGCAGCTTTTCTTGCTTCAATGACGATGGCCTTGAGCGCATCGGCTGTGAGACTGATGTCCTTGGGTGTGGCATCCAGTTCGAAGCAGTCTTTTGTTTTGGCATAGATATAAGAGTCGTCGCCGGCCGAGGCGCTCACGTATGGGCAGTCGGGTTTCTGCACGGCCTCGCCGAATCGGCTGTTCAGCATGCTCAGGGCGGCCTCTTTCACATAGTTGAACATCATGTAGGCCATCGTTCCTTTCAAAGAGTCGGGAAACACGTCGTGTTTAAACATAATGTCGATCATCGACGTGCGTTGTTCCTTGTCTTTGTCGATAATCACGATGGGTTCGGCATTGTCGGGCACGAGTTCGTCAACGATGGGAGCAGGGTTGTCGGGATTGGTGATCGGGCCGAAGAGTTCTTTGATTTTCGCCTCGGTTTTTGCCACGTCCACGTCACCCACCACGATGATGCCCTGGTTGGTGGGGTGATACCATTTCTCGTAATAGTCGCGCAGCTCCTGTGGTTTAAAGTTATCGATCACCTCCATCAGTCCGATGGGGTAGCGCAGTCCATATTTCGACCCCGGGTAGAGCTTTGGCAGGTTGCGTTCAAGCATGCGGCTGGTTGCCGATGAGCGCAGTCGCCATTCCTCGTGTATAACGCCGCGTTCCTTGTCAATCTCTTCGGGTTCAAGCAGCAGTCCGTCGGCCCAGTCGCGCAGGATGAGCAGGCACGAGTCGAGCACACTCTGCCGTGTGGTGGGCACGTTGCTGATGCGGTAAACCGTTTGGTCGATGGCGGTGTAGGCATTCAGGTCGCTGCCAAACTGCACGCCAATCTTCTCGCACCACGACACCACCTCGTTTCCTTTGAAGTTGTCGGTGCCGTTGAAGCACATGTGTTCCAAGAAGTGAGCCAGACCACGCTGACTTTCCTCTTCCTGGATGGAGCCCACCTTCTGGGCGATGTAGAAGTTAGCCTGATGTTCCGGCCAGTTGTTGTAGCGGATGTAGTAGGTAAGTCCGTTGTCGAGTTTTCCCACGCGAATAGCAGTGTCGGCGGGGATGGGTGGCATCTGCATTTGTGCCAGAGCCACGTTTGCTACCACGAGCAGCAGTAGCGAAACCATTTTTCTGAGTTTCATCTTGTTTTCTTTTTGTTGATTCAGTAATTTGGCGACAAAGTTACGGAAAGTTGAGAGAAGAACAAAACAAACTTGTTTGTTTTTTTTATTCCGAGGCGGAGTAACTTTGCACCGTTCCCCTCGCGCGTACATTTATATAATATAACGTGAGTTCGACGAATTCAGAATAATGCAAGCTGTGTGTCTAATGTTCTTTGAACATTGATACACGGCTTTTTCGGAAAA
>CACXFT010000114.1 GCA_902767045.1 uncultured Prevotellaceae bacterium
CCAGCCATAAGAATGGCTGGCTACCCCAATCATGCCCCGATGGGGCATTGTTGAGCATGGTTGTTTTTACTTGCGAAAGTTGAATCACTTAACCACAACAACCAGGTATTTGCTGGTTGACCAGAAGATTTGCGGATTGGTGATGCGCAACACATATTGTTTGTTGGCATCCTGAGTGAGCGTGTAGCTGCCCGAGGGGTGAGTGGTGAGAATCTTGGCCGACTTCGAATAAAGCTTGATTTCCTTGTCTACACGAATGTCAATCTTCGTGAAATAGCTCTTGTTGAAGTTCGACTGCAGCACACGGTCGCCGTCGAGAATGTTCTGCTGCTTCAGCTCTTTCTTCGTGCCAAACACATACCAGGCTGTGTTGAGTTGCTTATCCTGAGCGCTGATGGTCTGACTCTTCTGACTGTTCTCGTTTTGCAAGTTAGAAACGTTGGTGTTCAGGTTGTTGATGTTTTCGGTGAGTTCGGTAATGTGAATATCCTTCGCATCCAGCTCGGCACGAAGCTGCTGCAACTGCTGCTCTTTCTCGTCGAGCTGCTTCACCAGATTCTCAATGGTGGCCTTGAGCTGCTCGCCCTGAACAGAGCTCTCGCGAGCCTGCTGGCGCAGTTTGTTGATAAGTTCGCGATTGCGCTTCATCGTGTTAGAAATAAACTGCAAGTTCTCTTTAATCTGTGCGGCCTTGTCGGTGCGCTCACCATCCTTCACAACACTCACACGGTTCTCGGCCTCGGTAATCTCGCGTATGCCGTCTTGAATGGCATTCAACGTAGAAAGCATATCGTTGATCTCATTGTCTTTCTGGTCAACAATGCGTTGCAGAGAGTCCACTTTCTGTGTGTCAACAGCAACGGCTGCTTTCTTTTCTTCGTTACAACTGCTGAGTGCCAACGCTATCAGTGCCACACTCACGAATAAGATTTTTCTCATATTTCTATTCTTTTGTGTTATTGTTTTTCTCTTTCTCTTTCTTCTTTCCTGCCACCACAACCACTATCTCACCCTTGGGAGCCTTCGCGGTGAAATGAGCCACAAGCTCGGCAAGGGTTCCGCGCACACTCTCTTCGTGCACCTTCGAAATCTCGCGGCACACACTGGCCGGGCGGTCGGGACCAAACACCTGGGCAAACTGCTGAAGGGTTTTCAGCAACCGGTAGGGCGATTCGTAGAACACCATGGTTCTACTTTCTTCGCGCAACTGTTCGAGATGCGTTTGCCGCCCTTTCTTCTGCGGCAGAAAGCCCTCGAAGCAGAACCTATCGCAAGGCAGGCCCGACGACACCAATGCGGGAATGCAGGCTGTGGCACCGGGCAGCGTTTGCACTTCTATGCCTGCTGCTATGGCCTCGCGAGCCAAAAAGAACCCGGGGTCGCTGATGCCGGGGGTGCCGGCATCGCTGATGAGGGCTATGGTCTGGCCGGCCTTCAACCGCTCGACAATGGAACCCGAGGTTCCGTGCTCGTTAAACTTGTGGTGCGACATCAGCCTGTTTTCAATGCCGAAATGCTTCAACAACACTCCCGACGTGCGAGTGTCTTCGGCCAGCACCAGGTCGGCCTCCTTCAAGATGCGAACTGCTCGCAACGTCATGTCCTCCATGTTGCCCACGGGAGTTGGTACAATGTATAGCATGTTAAACCTCTTCTCTTTTTTCGGACAAAAGTAGTTAAATAATCTTCACAAACAAAAAAACATGCTATTTCTTTGCAATTTTTAAAACGTCTTTGTATTTTTGTATGCAAATTAAAGAACTATTAGAACAATTATGAACACAAACCTATCAGGAGAGTCGCACCGCCCGGGAAGAATTGAAGTGGTGTGCGGCTCTATGTTTTCGGGCAAAACAGAAGAACTCATCCGACGCATGAAACGGGCTAAGTTTGCACGGCAGAAAGTGGAGATATTCAAACCGGCCATCGACACACGCTATTCGGAACAAGACGTGGTGAGCCACGACCAGAACGCCATTCCGTCTACGCCCATTGAATCGTCGGCCGCTATCCTGCTCCTGTCGTCCGACATAGATGTGGTGGGCATCGACGAAGCGCAGTTTCTCGACATGGGACTCGTTGACGTGTGCAACGAACTGGCCAACCGTGGCGTGAGGGTGATTATTGCCGGATTAGACATGGACTTCAAGGGTGTGCCCTTCGGACCCATTCCGGCATTGTGTGCCATTGCCGACGACGTTACCAAGGTTCATGCCATCTGCGTGAAATGCGGCAACCTGGCTTACCTGAGCCACCGCCTGGTGGAAAACGAAAAGCGGGTGCTACTCGGCGAAACGGCTGAATATGAACCCCTCTGCAGAGAGTGTTATCAGAAAGCGGTCAACAAAGAAAAATAAAAATCTTTTATTTACCTCATGCAAGAGAAAATCACATTCGACAAGTTCGTAAGGTTTATGGGCATCATCATGCTCATAGCTTTGGTGTTGGTGACGATGAACTACCTGAGCGAAGTGCTCCTTCCTTTCTTCGTGGCATGGCTGCTCGCCTATCTGGTATACCCCATTGTGAAGTTCTTCCAAAACAAACTGCATGTGCCGGGACGCGCTCTGAGCATCATCGCCACATTCATCTTTCTCTTCGTGGTTATTGGCATTGTCACCTATCTCATCATTCCACCCATGATTGAGCAGTTCGACAAGCTCACCGAGGTGGCCATGAAATATCTGAAAGACACCACCCACACCAACAACATTTCGGCGGTGGTGCAGCAGTGGATTCACGACAACCAACGGCAAATAGAACATTTCGTGCGCAGCAAAGACTTCTCAGATGCCGTGAAGGTGGCCATGCCTAAGCTGTTCTCGTTTGTGGGACAAACAGCAAGCGTGATCATCAGTATGGTGGCTGCCGGCATCACCTTATTATATATGTTCTTCATACTGCTCGACTATGAATACCTGACCCAAAACTGGATAAAGATCTTCCCCAAGAAAAACCGTCCCTTTTGGCAGGCGCTGGCCTCTGATGCCGAACGCGCGCTCAACAGCTATATACGCGGACAGTGTCTGGTGGCTCTGTGCATGGGCATCATGTTCTGCATCGGATTCACCATCATCGACTTCCCCATGGCCATCGGCTTGGGCATTCTCATCGGCATTCTCGACCTTGTTCCCTACCTCCACTCGGTGGCACTCATTCCCACCGCCATGCTTGCCATGCTCAAAGCTGCCGACACAGGCCAGAACTTCTGGATTATCTTCGGCCTCGCTCTGCTCGTATTCGGTGTGGTGCAGGTGATTACCGACATGGTGGTAACACCCAAAATCATGGGAAAGAGCATGGGCCTCAACCCCGCCATCCTATTGCTCTCGCTCTCTGTGTGGGGAGCACTGCTCGGCTTCATCGGCCTCATCATTGCACTCCCACTAACCACTCTTATCATGGTCTATTGGCAGAGATACGTTACAAAAGAACACGAAAATGAAGAAATAGAGCAAAAAGTTCAAGAATAATTTGTGTATTTCAAAAAAACATATTACCTTTGCACTCGCTTTTAAGAAAGTAACCGTTCAAGGCAACTCAAAGAAAAGCAAAAGGGAGATCCGCTAGCTCAGTTGGTAGAGCACAACACTTTTAATGTTGGGGTCTTGGGTTCGAGCCCCAAGCGGATCACTTCAAAAAATCCG
>CACXFT010000115.1 GCA_902767045.1 uncultured Prevotellaceae bacterium
AACGGAAGAGTATTTCCGCAATAATGAGACCTACTTGCACAAATTTTTCCCTCCTGTAAATGAAAATATAGAACGCCTATTTGATGATTATTTGTGGAAAGAAGAACTGGAAAGAAAAGCAAAGTCAATAGATTGCCAAGAGAAAGAAAAGATTTTGCGGAAAATAGAGAAAATGAGCCACCCTTATATGGGTCTTTTTAAACAAACGATTGAAAAGGAGTTGTTAAATCCATCTGAGACCTATGTGTTCGGTGATGTGGAATTTGGAATGACACAAGAAGAAATGAAAAATACCAATGTATTTAAAGGAATAGAACGTTGTGAATCACGAGATATTTACCTAGGCTATCGAGGCTCTTTCCTTGGAAATTACTATGGTTTGCATGGCTTACAAGTTGCTTCTGTTCTATATGAAGAAGGACATATATGCAAAATATTATTAAACTCTTCTTATTGCTATGAATATAAGGCTGACATTGTAGAACCATTTATTAATTGTTGCAGAGTTCTGAATCAATATTTTGGTAATCCACAGAATCTAGTAGTACCATATCTGAAAAAACATTTGGAATTGTGTCCTATGGATAGAGCTGATTTTTATATAGGGAGGAAATGCATATCATTGTCCATTGGAGGAAAATTTCGAAAATATAAACTTGTGTTGGAATTTTCACAGTTACAGAAAGAACGGCAAAATACGAAAGGAACGCAATATGATTTTTGTGAGGAGTGGTTTGACGAAATGCGATACCACTTTACTCGCTACGATTCCAACCCTTATCCCGATACTCTCCCATTTTGAATAGTCTTCTCATAAGCATAAATACAAGAATTCATAGTATGCCCTACCAACAAATACCACGCAATCGTCCTATAGCGACTCTTGTCAAGTGGTTTGACGATAAAAAGAGCGGAAAAGTTACTGATGCTCGCAAGGAAATACAGAAACGGTTTGATTATCTGGACTGGAAAGACCAGAAACGTATCATTCTTGCATTTCTCCAATCGGGCAAGAGCGATAGGGCGTGGGCATACGGTAAAATATACCGCCAGTGGGATGACTGCTATTTGGAACCTGTTAAAGCTCTTTGGGAGAAATATCACGAGAATATATGCGCATGGTCAGTCATCCAGCATTTTCCAATTGAGTATGTAAGACAGAATGCTGCTCTACTCGAAGAAGTCAACGGATATTACCATCTTTGTCAACGACTTGCAGAAGATACAACATACCAAATAGACAAATCAAAGTTACACAACAAGGAGTATCTGCTTGTTATGCTTAATACCCATCGAGAGTTAAACGCAGAAGAAGCCAAGGACATCTTCTTTAAATCGCTTCATGATTATTGCGTGACCGACCCAGAATGGATTTTCAGAGTTCAACGTAAAAGTAGAGGCTGGGCTTTCAGCGTTGAGGATATAGAAGATATGGCATCTCTCAAATATATTATCAGTCTTTTAGGACTTGATGACGTTGTTAAATTTATTGAGGAATGGAATGAGCATGTAATGTTTACGATGTATCAGGGCGAGGAACTAAAAGGATTAAGCAAGGAGGCCATCAGCGACGATGAGTATCATAATAAGCGTATTGCTATTGGACTTAAATACCTTTACCTTGCATTGGATGATAAATACAAGAAGCCTACGGATGAATTACCTTTCAAGAAACTTAATGAAACTGTAGAAAGGGTTGGCAAGACACAATTTTGGCACAAGTCTGGAAAGCCTGCACCTGAAAATGACGAGTACATGAACAGTGCCGATGCACCAGAAATTTTGGATGAAATGATTGCCAAGAATCCTGCAATAGCGAAACTCGTTAGTTCGTTTACACTAGCAGATAATCAGGAAACGACAAAAGAAGATTTACCTTTCTAAGATTCGGTTTATGACAATTTCTGAAATGCTCATTACTGGAATCAATCCATCATGGCGAGGTGATGAACAGAATGACAATTTCCATGGCCCAGCAATTGAGAGTTTTAATTCTGAAACGTGGAGAGAACGAAATGGTAAAGAAGGGGTGGCATAATTGAATTGCGCTACAATAATTATGCCGCCCTTTCGGGTATATTCTAATGATAGAATTGGGTTTATGTAATGGGGCTTAAGAACAGACCCCCAACCCCCTAACTTAGGGGGCTTAAACAACCCCCTAACTTAGAGGGCTCAAGGGTCGAAGACCACGGTGATGGTTTCGTGTCCTTTTTCGCCTAATAATATTAAAAGGTAAGGTCAAATCGAACAATTTTGCAAATCTTTTTGTATATTTGTCGCCGTAAACGATTTAAAACGGCAACGATATGGAAGAAAGAACCGTGGAATACTGGCTCGACATAGCCCAATACGACCTCGACACCGCCGAGGCCATGTGGCAGACCAAGCGCTGGCTCTATGTCGCCTTCATGTGCCACCAGAGCATTGAAAAGACGCTAAAAGCATACTGGAGCGGTACGCGTGAAGACTCCCCGCCCTACACGCACAACCACAAGCGGCTTGCCGACGGCTGCGGGCTCTACCAGCGCATGAGCGCAGAGCAGCGACGCTTCATCGAGACCATCACCAATTATAACATCGAAGCCCGCTACCCCGAGGACAGGGCCGACATAGCCCGCAGCCTCACTCCCAAGACCTGCCGCTATTTCATTGACGAAACCAAAGAACTGACGAAATGGATAAGAGACGAGTACTCAGCCGCGACGAAGCCCTCAGCCTCGTCAGACGCTACAAGCAAGTAATCAGCCCTCGCTTCGACGTGGAGCCGAAGGTGCTGATGTATGGCTCATACGCCAAGGGTCATGCCACCCCCGACAGCGACATCGACGTGGCCGTCATCGTGCCGACCTACGGCGACCGCAAGTTCGACATTGCCCAGGCATTGTGGCACGATGTCGATGAGGTGAGCCTGCTCATCGAGCCAGTCCTCATGGCCGAAGACCGCTGGTCGCCACTATATAAAGACGTGATGCGCACGGGCGTTGCGGTGTAAGTATTAACGAACGAAAACGAACAATGGACGGATAGACCGACAGACATAGAACGACATAAGAAGCGTTGACTTTTTGATTCTTGCTATAGAAATTTCGCCAAAATATCTCCCGAGAAGAAAAGAGTTGATGCTCGCGCAAAGGCGCGGGCTGAGACTTGTATCTGGGAGAATGGCGTTTGGCGATGCCTCTATAGCGGATGCGGAATCAGAACCGCGCCGATTTTGATTATAGAAAAAGATTTTTAAAGAAGGGGTGACATAATTGAATTGCGCTACAATAATTATGCCGCCCCTTCTTTATTCTAATGATAGAATTGGTTTTATGTAATTAGACCCCCAAAAACGCTCAAGAACAGACCCCCAACCCCCTAACTTAGGGGGCTCAAGGGGCTTACCACTGGTCGGTGTGGCGGTCGGGGTCGAAGACTACGGTGATGGTTTCGGGTCCGCGCACCTTGTCGTCGCCGGGCATCAGCTCGTCTACGAAGGCATAGCAATAGATGAAGCCGCTTTCCCACTTGATGTTCATCTGCAACATGTTGATGGTGACGCGGGCCGAGAGGGGTTCCGACGATGAGGCATCCTGGCCCTTCATGTTGATGATGATGTGGGGCACGTCTTCGTCGGCGAGGGTCTGTGGCATCACCAGCAGCACGTTTGCCGGTGCAAAGTTATAATGTTTGGTTGGGTTGTGCGGGTCTTCGGTTGTTGCATCCTCGGCATAGCCCAATGCATTGTTGTCGCCACCCCGGTTGCTGGGCGCATCGCCGAAGTAGTCGTACATGAAGTCGTCGTTGAGCATCACGCGCCGGTCTTCCTCGCCGGTTTTTGTGCTGAACAGAAACCAGTAGGGGTTTTGCACATAGTTGCTCACCGTGGCTGTTCCCGTTGGCGAACCGAGCACTGCCGAGGGAAACGAAGTGGTGCCCGTGGTGGTGTCGTAGGTAGGCGAGAACGTTCCCGAGGTGTAGATGTTGTTGAGCGACATGGAGTAGCTCACCTCAGCAAATAGCTTGTTGCCGCCGCGGTCGGTGGTGGTTTTTCGTTTCCACCGTTTACTTTTCTCGGTGCGCAGTGGCAACGGCAGCCACTCGGTGTCGTCGGGCACACGACTGCCCACCTTCACCGGCTCCTTCACCCCCCACGCATTCACAATGGTGCCAGTGGTGGTGGGGTACTCTATACCGTTCGAGAGGGTAACGGAAACCCCGTCGTTGATGCTCGTTACGGTGAGTTCCTTGTCGTCAGCAGTGGCATAGGCCAGTCGGTCGGTAGCACGCACAAAGGCATAGAGTCTCACCTGCGCCAACATGTGATGGAAGCGCAGGGGAACCGGCGTAGGCGAGTAGGCTCCGCCCTCTGTTTGCAGCGGAAAGCTGGTTCGGTTGCAGTTAGCCGCCAGTTCGCTCAGCAGGAAGTCGGTGTGCTGTGCTGCATCGGGGTGCATGGTGAATTTATAGGTTCCCATGCCCTTCTCTATGCCATACGAGCCATTGCTGTTGGGGAGAATGGCAATGCCATAGTTTCCCGGGTCTGCAGAAGGGTTGTAGGGGTAGTAGGCCCAGAACGATGCATATTCCGTTTGTGCTGACGTGCCCACTGTTTCATTCGGCCAGAACCGTTCGGGCGAATAGTCGAGCGGGTTGTTGTTCTGTGCCGAAACCGACATCACCTTAGCTTCTTGGTTGAAGAAGAAATTGGGTGCAGGCTCGTTGTCGGCATTGGCAGCTTTATATTCCGCCCATGTGAGTTGTCCGGTGTAGGTTCCGAAGAGTCCCACGGTGTAGGGGTGTGTGGGTGGGGTGGTGGGAGTGAGCAGAGTTTCCTTTCTGTTCACGATGGAGGCATCGGCGCGAGTGGCTGTCTGCGAGGGAACCACCGAGGCGGCGAAGGCGATGGGTTGAGCGTCGGGGGTTGAGGGTTGAGGGTTGTCGTCGGTCGAGCAGGAAGTGAGGAGGAATAGGAATATTAGTGAAGAGTGAAGAGTGAAGAGTGAATAGTTTTGATTCCCTCCTAAGCCCCCTAAGTTAGGGGGTTGGGGGTCTGTGAAGTTACACGAACCACCCCTAACCCCTCCTAAGCCCCCTAAGCTAGGGGGTTGGGGGGTCTGTCAAGTTACACGAACCACCCCGAACCCCTCCTTTATGAAAGGAGGGGACTACGAGCTTGAGGCTTTCTCCACTCCTATTTATCATTTTTCATTTATCATTTAGCGTAGTGCCTCATTTATCATTTATCATTTAGCGTAGCGCCTCATTTATCATTTATCATTTATCATTTAGCGTAGCGCATAGCGTAGCGCTGTAGCAGGTCGGCTTCAACGATGCGCAGCTGCACGGAGCCTTGGGTTGTTTTCAGTCGGTCCAGTTCGCCGGCATTGCCACCGGCGAGTTCTTTCACGTCGCCAAAGGCGTTGCTGTCTTGCACGGGTGCGAGCATGCGGATGGTGAGTTCTTGTGCGGCCACGGGCTTGCTGATGGGAATGTGCACATAACCCAGTGTGGCGTAGGTGATGCCTTCCCACACTTTCTTCTTACCTGCAAACACGGCAATGGGGTAGCATTTGTTACGCCAGCCGGTGAGCTTGAGCACCACCTCGTCTACCATTGTTTTTTCTTTCAGGCAGAACGTGATCCAGGCGTTCTGGCGGTTGCCGTCGCTTTTCCATTCAGAAAGTTCGTTGTCGTCGATGGCGTTCATGGCCTCGTTTTGATTCGAGCCTGCTTTCACTGCCACCACCTGGGCGCTCTGTGCCACATCGGTGTAGGAGGGCGTTTGTGGTGTTTCGCCCCTTGCAAGGTTCAGCGGCAGCGTGAGAGCCGGCAGGTGACCGTCGGCGGGTTGTGTGTGCATTTCAATGGTCACCGGTTTCAGTCCTTCGGCAGCCAGGGTGAGCCAGATGGTGCCCGGGTTGGTGGTACTGCGCACGAGCACGCGGTTCACGCCGCCCTCCACGGGCAGCGACCGCTCCAGAATATAGTTCTGCGCAGATGAAACAACCCCCGGGCCGTCTAAGAGCTCCGCATTTTTTAGTGAAGAGTGAAGAGTGAAGAGTGAAGAGTTTTGATTACCCCCGGCATTTGACTCCCTCCCCTTGGGGAGGGCTGGGGTGGGGGTCGTAGGTCCCGTAGGTCCCGCAATCCCTCCGCGCCATTCTCCCTCGCCCCACAGGTGGCAGTTCACCATGCGGTTGTCGAGCGGACAGCGTCGGCCCTGTGCATCCACCACCTCGAACTGCACCAGTGCCATGTCGGCTCCGTCGGCGCGGAACCCCTCGGGGTTCTCAATGGTTGTCACCTTCAGGTGGTGAGGCTCGCCGGCTGTTTCCACAGTGTGGCGGCTCAGTTCGTGCCCCAGGTTGTCGTAGCTCACCGCTTCCAAGCATCCCGGTTCGTAGCGCAGACTGTCGAAGGTGAACAGATACTGGTGGCTGCGCTTTCCGAACCCCAGCGACCGGCCGTTGAGGAACAGCTCCACCCGCTCGCCGGTAGAGACAACATATTTTTTTAGTGGAGAGTGAAGAGTGAAGAGTGAAGAGTTTTGATTACCTTGGGCATTTGACTCCCTCCCCTTGGGGAGGGTTGGGGTGGGGGTCTCATAATTCCAGTGCCCCACAATATATGTTCTGTTGTGTTCGGGCGTTACCCGTCCGTCCCACATCACCTGATGCACATAGAACGACTCCTTCGGAATGCGCATGGCATCCACCACACCGCTTGTGCGGTAGTTGGCTTCGCCGCGGAAGTGAGTGTTGGTGTCGGAGAACACAATCTTCACGCCCCCGTTGTTTACCCGCCGGCCCGTGCCCGGTCGTTCCAGAAAGTAATCGTACCAGCGCACCACCATTTCGCGTGCCATCTCGTCCATGTTGTGGTTATATTCCCGCGCCGGTTTGCCGCGGTATAGCGGTCCGTCGCCTTCGCGGTGATAGGGGTAGCTCCACTCGTCCCAGTATCGGCGCAAGCCCTCGTCGCGGCAATATTCCATCTGCCACAGCGGGTGAGTGGCTGATTTGTTCACATAGAGCATTTCGCCGCCATATTCCGCCTCGGCAATGTCGAGCATCTCACGACTTCCGATAGCCCTTCCGCCGTGAGGGTCGTATTGGTCGCGCACGGCTTTCAGCTCCATCATGTGTTCGCGTGAAATGCTCTCGTTGCCGCCTTCGTAGAAGAGTATGCTCGGGTTGTTGCGGTTATAGATGATGGCGTCGCGCATTAGCTCCACGCGCTGTTCCCATCGTCGGCCCGTAACATCTTTCTCGGCATCGCCGGCCGGCATGGCCTGAATCAGTCCCACGCGGTCGCACGACTCCACATCCTGTTTCCACGGTGTAACATGCATCCAGCGCACCACGTTGCCCCCGCTCTCCACCATCAGACGGTTCGAATAGTCGCTCAGCCAGGCCGGAACGCTCATGCCCACGGCCGGCCATTCGTTGCTGGTGCGCTGTGCATAGCCATGCACCATCAGGGCTCGGCCGTTCAGGAATGTTTTGCCCTCGGCGAAGCGGGTGTGGCGGAACCCCGTGCGCGTGTCCACCCGGTCGATAGCGCGGCCTTGCTCGTCGACGAGCGATGTGCGCACGGTGTAGAGATAACCATAGCCCCAGCTCCAGAAGTGTGCATTGTTGAGCTGTGTGTGTGCCTTCACCACGGCTCGCTCTCCCGCCCGCAGTTGACAGCGGTCGCCTTCGCTGCGTGCCACCCGCTGGCCCTCGGCGTCAAACACCTCTATTATATAAAGGAACGCGTGCGTGCGCGAGTCGTCGTTCTTCACCTCCGATTCGGCGTTCACCACCACTTGGTGCCCTGCCACATCGTAGTTGGTGCCATAGATGTAGGTGCCGGTGGTTCCCAGGTTACTGTATAGCGGCAGTGTTTGGTAGACGCGCCCGGTGGTGTGCAGCCACACGTTTTTGGGCAGTCCGCCATAGTTGGCATTAAAGTTTTTGTTGTTCCACTGAAAGGTGCTTCCCGTGGTGCGTTCGTGATAGTTCCAGCTGTTGTCGGTGCGCACCGCCATCACGTTCTCTCCCTCGCAGATGTAGGGTGTGAGGTCCACGCCGCAGGCCATCACCCCGTTTTCCGATATACCAATGTGGTGGCCGTTCAGGTAGAAGTCGGCCCCGAAGCGCACCCCTTCAAACTCCACAAAGAACTTGCAGTTCTGTGCCTCGGCGGGGTTCACGTTGAAGTGTTTCCTATACCACACGATGGTGTCGGAGAGTTCGGCGCACGCCTTGCTGAAGGCCTCGTCTTCGTTCCAGGCCCGCGGCAGTGTAACGCGCGCCCAGTCGTGGTCGTCGAAGCTGGTTGTCTCGGCTCCTTTCTGCTCGCCAATGTACAGCAGCCAATTGCCGTTGAAGTTTTGTTTCTGTCGTTGTGGTTCTGCCCAGGTGTTTGTTGCCAGGCACAATAAGAACAAGAAAAAAAGTGCAGTTTGTTTCATCGTGGGTTAGTGTTTATGTGTTCTTTTCGCCTGCAAATATACATAATTTCCTTCAATCGGCCTACGGTGAAGTTGCTAAATGTGAGTTTTTGGTTTCATACATGCAGTAGGTAGCGTAAAATAAATACATCGAAAAACAATCAGAAACCGTGGATTTTTTTTGCTTATTATTGCTGGTGCTTAAATGTGAAAGAGTGTTTTTTTGACGTTTAAAGGGTATATTAACCTTAATAAACTCTCTTTTAGCAAGGTTTAAGCGTTAAGCAGTGTTAAATTTCGGGGGGGTAATTGACCCGTGTCAATAAAAATGAGTGCTTCTGCAATCTTAAATGTTAAAAAATTTTGCCCTTTTATTATGTGTAACTTTGCCGTGTGTACATGATTTAGCAGTCTGGTGTTTCAGACTGATAGCCCTTGAGAGATGGGCTGTGGCTCTACCGCAAACACTACGGTTTAACTCAATATTTACAGTGAAGTAATAACTCAATTTGGGACGGAAAGATTTATAACATTCAGAAGAACGGCAAAGATTCTTAGGAGAGCCCCTATATGAACGTGAAAGGATTTGGATGTCAAAACATGATTTGCTGGAAACGCCTTTTGGTTTCTGCCCGATGGCAGCTGATGGCGGTTTTCATGTGCGCTTGCTGTGGCATGCGTGCACAGCAGCTTGTTGCACCCATTTCACTTGAGCAGGGCGACAACCGGGCCGTTTCCATCGACAGTCTTTCGCTCTTCGTCAACTCCGACTCTTCAGTGGTTTCGCTGAAAATGCAGTTCTGCACCGTTGGGACAGCACTGCCAAAATCGCTCTGTGTGAAGCTGCAACCCATGCTCTGCACCGATGCCGATACGGCCTGTTTCGCTCCCGTGGGCATCTATGGAAGCTGGGCCTACTACAATGCGGTGAGGCTGAAGCAGAAGTCGACTTCCGCTCTTCCGGCCCCGGCCATCGAACGGCAGCAGGTGCAGCTGCGCTCGAAAGCCACCACAAACTTCATGCCCTATCAGCAGGTCGTTGCCCACCAGTCATGGATGGGCAGGGCTTCGTTGCTGGTGAGGGTAACGGTCTCCAACGCCTGTGGCGACGTTCTGAGCGAGCGCACCATCACCGCACGACAGCCGAAAACCTTCACCGAACAGAAACCGGTGGTGAAGCGCACATCGGCCAAAACAGAACACCTGAGTGGCAGGGCTTTTGTGGCCTTTCCTGTGAACCAGACCGATATTGTGCCAACCTATGCCAACAACAAAGAAGAACTGGGCAAGTTGTGCAGTGTGATAGACAGTGTGAACAATTCGGCCGACATACAAATACGCCGCATCTTCATCAAGGGCTTTGCCTCGCCCGAGGGCTCCTACGAAAGCAACAGCCGGCTGGCACGCGAGCGAACAGCAGAGCTGTGCCGATATGTGGCCAAACACTGCGGCATATCGCCCATGCTGCTCACCACAGAATATGAACCCGAAGACTGGGCCGGACTGCGCCGAGAGGTGGAACAGAGCAACCTGCCGCACCGCAAAGAGCTGCTCGACGTAATCAACAGCAACGTGGAACCCGACAGCCGACTGAGGCTGATTGCCACACGCTGGCCCGATGAGTATCGGCATCTGCTCAAAGAGGTGTTTCCGAGGCTCAGGCACACCGACTACCTGATTGACTACACCCGCCGGCAGGCCGCTGCCGACTCGGTGAGCAAGGTTACCACCACCCGCCAACAGCTCGTCTTCGACAGAAAGCACAAAGAGCTTATTCCCGTGGGCAACCGCTTCGCCAACTTCCACCCACGGCTGGCAGTGAAAACAAACCTCATCTACGACCTGCTGGTGGCTCCCAACATCGAGGTGGAACTGCCGCTCAACAAACAATGGCGCTGGACACTGATGGCGGAGTATAACAACCCCTGGTGGCGGTGGAACAAAAAAGACTATTCCTACGAGGTGCAAGAGGCAGGGCTGGAACTGCGCTACTGGCTGAAGCAACGTTGCGATTGGGGCCGGCCGGTGATGTCGGGACTCTTCGTGGGGGTGTATGGGGCCTTCGCTCGCTACGATATGGAAAAAACCAAGGTGGGCGACCAGGGCGACGTTGGCAGTGGGGGCTTCACCATCGGCTACGGATGGCCCGTGGCACGGCGCTGGAACTTAGAGGCGAGTGCTTCGCTGGGCGCGGTGTTCGGCGAACGCCGGCACTATCATGCCGAATTCAACAGCACTCACCTGATATATAAATACACGAAAAACGTGTTCTATGTGGGACCCACCAAGCTGAAACTCGCACTGGTGTACCTCTTGTAGGCGCAGCGTTGCGCTGCGCTGCGCTACGCTAAATGATAAATGATAAATGATAAATGAGGCGCTACGCTAAATGATAAATGATAAATGAAACAGAGCATGCAAATAATCAAACGGATGGGCACTCAATCGAAAGCGACTGGGCTGGCTGCCGTTGTGTTTGTGCTGCTCGTGCTTTCGGGCTGCCACCGCCTGCCACTCGAACGCTACTACACCGGAAAGGGTACCGTGCACATCGACGTTGACTGGACATCGCACTTCGGAGAGAAACCGTCGGGAATGACCATCATTCTGGCCAAGGATGGCGACAGCATCACCTTTACCGACATTACCAACCAGGTTGACTTCTACGACATTGAACTGGAACCGGGCACTTACAAGCTGCTCATCTTCAACCAAAGCTATGGCGAGTTCGGCTCCATGAGCTTCGGAAAAAGAAAAAGCTTCAACGACATTTTCGCCATGGCAACACAGCAACAGCGGGCCACGGAGTTCTGGGATGTGAACGTGGGATACCTGCGCGAACCGGAGGCCATAGGCTGTGCCGTTGACACCTTCACCGTGCTGCCGGAAATGGCCGACGGCGAACCGCGCTTCGTCTATTATAAAGACCATGTGCCCACCTATTTTGAATCGTTGCGACTCACCGAGGTGGTGGAACCCATGACAACCGAAATGTTCATTCGCGTGAAAATCATCGGCATGAAGTATATGGCCAGCGTGATTGGAAACATCTCGGGCATGGCAAACGGATTCCTGCTCTCGCAGGCCTGGCGAAGAGAGGATTCGGGCTATCACCTGCTCGACAACTGGACCGTCTCGCCTGTGTACTACGAGAATGGAGACACGCTCAATAGCTATGGCTTCATCACTACAACCATCAGAACATTCGGACTGCCACACGGAAGGGAGCTCTTGGAACAGCGCGATTCCACCAGCAACATGATCTCGCTCTGCTTCACACTCATCGACGGCACACAGCATGTGTTCCGCTACCCCGTGGGAAAGCATATCCGTTACCACAACGAAGAGGCTGAAACACGGGCCGGCGATGCCGATTCTACAGCCACCGAGCAAAAGCAATATTTCTATAAAACCGACGTGACGCTGAAGCTCGACCTGCTGCTCGAAGCACCGTTCTTTGAAAACACCGACCTGCCCAACCTGCCATACGCGCAACCCAAGGGAACAGGATCCTTCGATGCCGAGGTTTCTGACTGGGGCGACGAAGAGCAGGTGCTGGTGCCCATCTGAACCAATTTAACTCTATATATATTTCCCGAATTTATCAACACAATTATTCACTAAAATTTTTTACGATTATGAAAAGGATGTATTTATTCTTGGCAGCCGCAGCCATGTTGCTGACGACTGCTTGCTCGAACGACGATGCCGCCAACGGCGTTGCTCTCGACTCTCAGACCACCGCAGCCAACCTGGCTGTTGGATTCGATACTTATACGGCTAATGCTACTCGCTCAGGGCAAACTGGTGTGATGAATACCACGCAGTTGCAGACTACTGGTTTTGGCGTGTTTGCTTACCAAAGTGAAGATGTCTGGACCGCTACTAACAAACCCGATTTTATGTACAACCAGCATGTAACCTACACCACACCTTCTTGGATTTACTCTCCACTGAAGTACTGGCCCAATGAAACTGGTTCAAATAATATCGATGACAATGGTGCAAGATCTGGAAAATTGGAGCGGCTTACGTTTTTTGCTTATGCTCCTTATGTAGAGGCTACTGTTGCTGATGGTAAAGTAACATCTACAGCTATTACAGATGTTGATAATGAAGCAACTCCAAATCCTTTAACCAATGTCGGTATCACGGCTCTCTCAGCGAACGATGCTGCAGGGGCTGCTAAAGTGACTTATCAGATTGCTTACACCCCTTCGAAGAGTGTAGACCTGCTTTGGGGTGTGGCTCCAGCCGGCGGACTCGACTACCAGTCGGTGAACCCTGCTAACAATGCTAACGCCCACATCACTAGACTTGAAGGTACTCCGCTCATCGACCTTATGAAGCCTGACAAAGACCAGAAAATCAAGTTCCTCTTCAAGCATGCATTGGCTCGCCTTGGCATGACTGTTGTGGCTGCTGTTGACCAGATTGCTCCGGGTGGATCCCTTGACAAAACAGAGACAAAAATCTTTGTCAATAGCGTAACTATTACCGATGCAAGTTCTCCCAAAACAATTGCAACTACTGGCGACCTCATTCTGAAGAACAACTCGGCTGGTGTAGCCAACTGGGAAGCATCTGCAGGTGACCTTAAGCTTGTTATCAATTCTTCACGCGAACTGAATTCCGCACTCATAGGAACAAAATCCGATTTTGCTAATGCAGAAAAGCCAGGTGTTACTACCAGTGAAACTCCTGTTATTGCTGGTGGAAACTATTTCATGCTCATACCTACTCCAGGTCAGGCTGCTAACCTCGATGTAACGATTGATTACACGGTTATTACAAAAGACACTAATGTTGACGGTGAGTATGCTATAACAAATAACGTGATCACCAAGCAAATTACGCTGAATAGCACTGAAACGGGACATACTGGCTTCACCAACAACAAGTCCTACAACCTGAAGCTCATTCTCGGTCTCACTTCTGTGAAGCTTGCTGCAGAGGTTGCCGACTGGCAGCTCGAGGGTGACACCGATGTCAACCTCCCCCGCAACAACGAATAAACGCTTTCTGCATAGAATCGAAAAAACATGACCAAGCATAACGCTATACGCTCCCTGGCTACCGCGTGCATCTTGCTAACCGCGGCATGCACGCAGGACGATGTGACAACCGATGTCACACCAACACCTGCCTTGCCTATAGCGTTCGACTGCACGGTCTGTAGCGATTCTGCTGAACAACAAAATAATACCCGTGCAGCCAATGGCTACACGGGTATTATCAATAACGAAAACAAAGAACTCTTCTACACGGGCTTCGGTGTGTTCGCTTCGCAAACGGATGCGGCGCCAGACCTGATGTATAACCAACAGGTGGAATATACCTTCCTGGCCGACGGCTCTGGGAAAGGCTACTGGACATACGCACCAAGGAAATATTGGCCGGTGGACATCAGCCACACGTTCTTTTGTGCCTATGCTCCCTATGTGCCAACTCCCAACAGCCTGGGACCGGACGCAACGGGCATCACCGGGCTCTCTGACCCCGCCAGCGGCGATACACCTTATTTAATATACACGCGCGCGTTAAAACCGGAGGATAACGTAGACCTGCTGTGGGCTTACTTCAAACCCGCCGCGCAGTCGTTGGCGCACCTGCAACTGCACCATGCCCTGGCGCGCATCAAGGTGGCCGTCACGCTCGACCCCGACTGCTCGCTGCCTGCAACAACAAAGGTGCTGCTGCGCCGCCTCACGCTCACGGGCAACACCGCCAAAACGGCACGCCTCGACCTGACCGGTCACTCCACCAACGCCAGCGGAAAGCTGCTGCCCACATGGACCAACCACACCCTCGAGGACCGTACCATCATCATCGACAACGCTCCCGAGCTGCACACCTCCATCACTTCCTACGGCATCATCGCCGAAAACATCCGCTACATCGAAGACCTTCCACCGCAGTGGCAACCCGCAGGGCTCCCACGCGGAACGAAAACCAACGTGCTCTGCATGGGTCACCATCCGTCGTTCCTCTATCTCATCCCGCAATCGGCGCTCTCGCTCTCGTGCACCATCTACTACACCCTCATCGCTTCCGACGGAACCGTTACTCATGCCTCCAAAGCCACGGCCTTAGATGCTCCTTTCACCATAGCCGAACTGCAGGGCAACACCACCATCGACCTCAACCTCTCCATCAAGCTCTAAGAAATGCCATTCACCTTCCACCATATCATCCGTCCTGTCTGCCGTCCTGTCTGCTGCGATATTATCGCAGCCCACGCCCCCCTGCGCCTGTTTGCAGCCCTCTCCCCCCTGCTTCTGCTTGCCGCCTGCTCTTCCGAAACCGAGCCCGCCCCCGCCATCTCCGTTCCCACCCCCATCAGCCTCGGCATCTATGCCGCACAACCCACCCCCTCCCTCACCCGCGCCGACTCATCGGTGATGGCCTACAAAACCATCCCCACCGATGCCAGCATAGGCGTTTATGCCTACTACCACAACAATGACGAGTGGGACCCCGCTTCCACACCCAACTTCATGTTCAACCAGCGGGCGCAGAACACAGGCACCTACGGCCACCTCATCTACTCGCCCCTGAAATACTGGCCCAACGAAACAGCCGACCACCTCTCGTTCATCGCCTACTACCCCTATATCTCGGAAACACCCGAGAGCGACGAGGCTCCCGACAGTCCGGTGAAAAACAAGCTCACACCCCTGCTCAACAACACCGACGAGGGACTGCCCACCTTCTCCTTCTCGGTGAACGACGATGTGAAGAAACAGATAGACTTCCTCATCTCCGACTTCGTGCCCAACCAGTCGAAGACCAACACCACCGTGCGCCTGCTGCTGCGCCATGCCACATCGAAAATAGAGTTTCGCATAGTGGTAGACGACGATATTCAAGACGATGTGGCCTACTTCACACTCCACAGCATCTGTCTCACCAACATCTATAAAGAGGGCACCTACACACCCGTGTATGATGCCGAAACGGAAACAACCACGCTGCAGTGCCTTCACAACGATACACGAAAAGACACCTACAACTGCACCACCACCGAGGCTTATCTGCTCCTTCCACAAGTGATTGCCGCCGATGCCCTGCTGAAGGTGAACTACGACCTGGCTTTCAAAAGCAAAGGAACCACCGGCACCTACAACTCCACTACTGGTCAGCTCGAGCCCGAAGATGCTTATGTGTACTCCAATGCCAACGCCCAGGTGCAGCTGAACACGCTCACCCCGGAGTGGCTACCCTCTCATCACTATATCTACACCATCAGGCTGCGGGCCACCCGCATCGACTTCACGGCCCAGGTGTCGCCTTGGGGAGAATATAACTGGCAGCCAATGTAAAAATGAAAAAATACTGTTTTCTATCCATATTGCTTGGCTTGCTGTTCACTGCATGCTCCAACGATGCTTCATCAACCCAGGATGAGGCAGCGCAAGGGGGACTTGCCGGCTTTGGCGAAATGGCACTGAGCTATAACCCTGTGGTTGTTTCTTCTCAACCGCCCAATCAAGTTCGCGCTTTCGGTGAAACACCAAATGGGGGAGCACTGGCGGCGGGCGAACCACTGCAGGGCAAGGGAGAGCTCACAACCGAACTGCTGCGCAACTGCGGCTTCGGCGTGTATTGCTGGTATACGGGTTCGGCCGATTTTACCGCCGATTTCACCCTGCCGTCCATGGCCACCGAACACATCAAAGACCATATCGGACCCAAAGGGTTCGTGCTCATGCAAAACCAGCAGGTGAACTGGAACAGCACCAGCCAGCTGTGGGAATACGAGCCTGCCAAATACTGGCCGTTGGTGGATGGAGAGAAGCTCACGCTCAGGGCCTACGCACCCTACAGAAGCTATCTCTATACCGATGTGCACGGACTGCCGCATGTGCCGGTGGTGGTGCAGGCCGACGACTTCTGTAACAATCACCAGCAAGACCCCGTGTGGGGAACAAGCCGCCACCAGCCTTCGGGGGTCGACGACGGCGAAGAGGCTGCCACATACGGAGAACTATACAACAACTACAACCTCACCATGAGCGGCGACAAGAAACTGCAAGCCGACAGTCGTGACGGCGTTATCGACTGGTTCTTCCACCATGGCATGGCGAAGATTGAACTGCAGGCTCAGCTCCAGGAAAAGGAACCGGGAGCTTCTTCTCATATTACAAAGGTGGTTATCGGACCGCTCTATAACCAGGGCTTGCTCGACATCTTCAGCTCGAAAACAGAAAACAATGCCCAGAAACCGCTCTGGACTGAGCGGTCGCCGGGCATTGGAACTGACGAAGACATCTTTTCTGTGGAGCTGGGCTATAACCACAACGGCACACATAACGACCTGGCATACATCGAACTCGACGACAAGGTTTATCAGCGAATATTGGAAAACGGACTGCTCATCATTCCCCGTAACTACACAGCCGAACACCCGCTGCACATCACCATCACATACGAAGAAACAAACGGGGCAACCACCATAGAGAAAGTGCTTGATGGAACAATCGCCATCAACCTGCAGGGAAACACCGTCTACTCGCTGCAGGCGCTGCTCGATGTGGAAGACGATGCTCTCTACATCTCGTCGTTCATCAACCTCTATTGGCAAACAGGGGCACACGACGAGGTTAGTTTGTAGTCCTATGGCTGGAGAGAATGGGAGCCACCATTCATAGCGTGCCTTTAGGTACGCAACACAAAAAAATAATTGAGGTATGAAAAAAATAAAACTTCTGATAGGAATGCTGGTGGTTGGCTTGCTGGCCGCTTGTTCGCAAGACGATGAACAGGCTGTGGTGAACCAGCCTCAGTCGATGGCGCGCTGCCAGTTCAACCTCACCGTGTGCTTGCAACCCGACATCGACCTCACTTACACCCGCACACCCGGCGACCCCGGCACCTACGAACGCTTCGGCTTTCCCCGCTATTTCTATATCTATGCCGTGGGCTTCAGCAGCGACGATGGCGACTTCCCGGAAAGTTCGGGCGGCCGGGTGTTTCCGCTGGTTGAAGACGAGGTGATGACCAACCGCCTTGATGTTTCTGACGACCCTGCCACATGGCGACCCTATTTGATGACCATCGACCCGCCGCAAACACTCAACGACAGTGTCTATGGCTCTACACGGCGCATCACCATTCCCGTGGCCACCGGGGTTAAGAAAATGAAACTCTATGTGGCGGCCTCGCCCACCAAACTGAAACATAACGGCGAAGAGCTGGGGGTGAACACGGGCGGCCACAACCATGTGTTGGGCTCTGCTGCTCCTTACAGCACCGAAACAGATGTGCTCAACCTCATGTTCGATGTTGACGACGACCTGCGCCCCGTGCTGAAGAATCTCTATGCCTCGCCCTATAACTATGCACCTGTCGAGACCTACGGCGGCGAATACTATTACACCGTCCACGACCCGTCGGTACCGGTAGACATCACCCGCATCGTCTATCATGTGGCTTCGAAGGTGGATCTGATTTGGAACATCGAAGAACCCCTTCAGCACGATGTGCAACTCTCATACATGGAAGCGCGAAGACTGAAGAAAATCAACTGTCTGCTCTTCAAGCCTACCGAAAACAGCTGGACCGCGGCCGACGAAGCCAACCACTATGCAGCCCTGCCCATCATGGAAGCCGACATTGCCCAGCAGTGGTATGGCAGACAATATTTCTATGCCATTCCTTTCCGTAAGGATGATAATGGGAATGGAACACTTCAACCAAGTGAGAAGTATTTCGATGTAGACCTGCACTTCCTGAAGAACCGCGACGATAAAGAAACCTATAGCGCTTCGGGCTATAACCTAAGACTGAGAAAGAATGTGGCGGCAACCCGGTTCGCAGTGTTCGTGCCCTGGCTGCGCACCGACCTGCGCTTCGCCACCACCGCCCCTTTCCTCTATGATAGTTCCACCCCGGTAAACAACGAAAAGATATTAGAATGAAAAAATTAGCAAAGCGCCTCTGCCTTCTGTTTTCTGCTTTCTGCTTTCTGCTTTCTGCTTCTGCTGCCCCTTCGGGCTATCGCATCAGATATGTGAATGCAGAAGAGGGAACCTATGGCGGCGACGGACTCTCGTGGGCTACTGCCAAAAACAACATTCAGAATGCCATTGAGGAACTCAATGCCGAGGTGTCGGCCAATCCGTCGCTGCGCGGTCTTGTCTTCGTGGCTGGGGCCGACCGCGCCGAAGGCATGAAATATGTGCCCACCATGCGTAACACTTCCGATGCCGACGGTTCGGTGTTCAACACCTCGTTCCGTGTGTATGCTGGAATCTATGTGTATGGAGGCTTTGCAGGAAATGAAACCCCCGACGACCCCGACCACCCCGAGCTGTTGCCCAACAAGCGCATCATGACCAACGGGCACACATACGAACGCGTTTCATCTGATATCGATGCCGACAACCTGGGAGAAACCGTGCGGCGCTGGAACTTCAAATATAAAACCGTGCTCTCAGGCAACCACTCCACATCGCCCATTCAGTTCACCTACGATACCTATCGAAACATCTATTCAACGTCTTTCCCGCTTTCATCGTATCATGTGGTGTGGTTTGCCACCAATGGTAAGGTGGAGGATTTGGCGGGGGGCTTGGTTGCCGGCGAAACAGACCTTACCGGCCACTACCAGGCATTGCGCGATACGGCTCTTGTTGACGGCTGCACCATTGAGGGTGGCTATGCCAGCAACACCAATCTGCACGGTCACATGCATGCCGGCTATGGCGGTGGCGCCTATATGGTGAAGAACTCGGTGCTTCGCAACTGCGTCGTTCACCACTGTGCTGCCACCATGCGCGGTGGAGGCGTTTACATGGATGGCGGTGGTGAGGTGGAGCGTTGCTACATTCACACCTCGCAGACAACGGGCTATGGCATGCAGCAAGGTTATGGCGGAGCGGTCTGCATCGACTACAACGGCTCTCTGCGCCATTCTTATATGATACAGAGTGCGGCTCGTATCGGAGCCGGCCTGGCCATTTGTCATGCGCCGAACGAATACCCCGTAGCAACCGTCTACCCCGACCCTGAAGACCGCCCGGGCGAATACGACCCCTATGCACTTTCAACGGTCATTGCCAATTGTACATCGAATGCCGAAGGGGCTGGAGTCTATCTCAATGAAGGTGGCACGCTCAACCACTGTTCGGTGGTGAACAACAAATGCGTGGGCCCCGATGTAATTTATTATGGCCGCAGGCACGGTCGCACAGGAGGCATCTATGTGCGCAACGGCGGAACCATTTATAACACGGTGGCGTGGGGAAACGAAAGCGCTGTGAACAACAACGTGCAGTATGCTTCGTTCAAAGACCCCACCACAACCAAGAAAATAGAGGTGCACCATTCGGCATTCTCTAAGATGGACCTCACCGACTGGTCGTCTACTTCTCGCGAGGTGATTGTTTCGCTGGCCAACAACAACTTCCCCACAGCCGAGTTCCACGAAGGCAACTATCCCATGTTCAACCAGCCCACTGCCGCATCGGGCATACAATACGACCCCGACTCGAAAACCGTAGACCCCGATGCAACCGCGCCGGGCGAGCCTTACCAGCGTGTGTTCAACTGGCACCCGCTTTCGGCTTCGGCACTGCGCATGAGAGCCGTGCAAGTGACCGATGCCTTGCAGGATGTGGCCGATGCCGTTATTCATGCCCACACTGATGTGGACGTGGTGGGGCGAGCCTTCGAACCGGTGTCGTCTATTGGTGCTTTGGCCCGCAGCTTCCGTTCGCTGCAATGGGTGTTGGAACCCGCGTTCGAACCGGGCGAGAGCCAAAAGATTCCAACCATCTTCATGGACCCCAACCGTGTGGTCTATGGTCCCTCTAACACTGAAACCTCATGCGGTTATCTCGAAACCGAACCGGCCGGCAACTCATGGACCCATCCCTGCGGAAACCTTGCCGATGCCATCACCTTCTTCAAGAACGCTCTTGTGGAAGGCGGGGCTGAAGGCGAAACATACTATCTGCTCAATGGTGTGCGCTATCCTCATGTGCAGATTCTTGTGAAGCAGGGAACGCTCTCGGTGGCTGGCAAGGGAGCTTACATCAGTGGACATGCGCGAACGGCTTCCATCCGACCGGGCTCCAACATGCGACTCTATGGCGGATTCGCCAAAGAGCTTGATGGTACGGACATCTCCAAACGAAGTCCGCACCACTATCGAACCAGCCTTACGGCCGACGTTATCTTCGGTGGCTATCAAGACCATTCTGTGCACGTTATTGCCATTGCCAATCAGCACGATGTCATCATCGATGGTTTCCACCTCTATTCGGGCAATGCCAACATCGTGAAGAAAGACTTCACCATCACCGATGGCGGAAAAACCTACGAGCTGCTGGCCGATGGTGCCGGTATTGTGGTGAACAATGCCATGTCGGCCGACGACAAGCGCATCGACATGACGGGCAACATCATCCGCAATTCGGTTATTGCCAACTGCTCTGCTCCCGAGGGAGCGGCTGTTTATGTGAGTGGTGGATATAAATATAAGGATGGAACACGATACTGCCGTGCGGAGCTTACAATTGTAAACACCATCATACGAAACAACACGGCAGGAGATGCCTATGGCAATCCCGACAAGTTTGTGGAAGGTCCGGATGGGGTCGATAGCGATGCGGGTATTGTCACCTCCAATGGCAATGCCCATGTGTGGTTGCGCAACTGCGACATCATGAACAACTGCGGCTTTGCCCTCAAGTCGCTCAAACCCGATGAAGAGGCTGATACCGACCCCGACACCAATCCACGCGGCTATATAGAAATCTATAACTCCATTATCTTCTCGAACGGACAGTGCATCCGAGCCGACCGCTCTAACATTTCGAAAGCGGTGAGCTGTAAGTGGACGGCCGATAATACCATCTCGGGCAACTATATCTATCTCGACCACGATGCCGTGAAACCGGCCATGCCCCCCTTCATCAAGTGTTTCAACAACCTCACCCGTGTAAAGTCGGAAGACCACACCATGGGCTTCTGCTACAACAGCGAAACAGGGCTGGTGGATAAACCTACCAAACTCTTCTATCCGCTCTTTGCCAACCCCAGCAGAAACGTGGGGCACTCTGAAGGAGAAGACTTTCCCATGTATGGTGGTAAGGTCAACTACGAACCCCTGCCCACCAATCCCATCGTGAATGGTGCCAACCCCGTGATGGTTGATGGTAACGGCGTGTTCGGTAATCCGCCGGCCGAACTCACCACCCCCGAAGAGATGGTCAACTGGATGTCGCGCTCCATGGCCTACGACCGCGAGCTCATTTCCCGCACCTACGGCGGAGCTCCCGATGCCGGTGCCATTGAATGTCTGCGTCTTCCCAAGGGTGGCATGGCGGTGTATGTAACCCCCGAGGGCAGTGGCGACTTCAGCGGTTCAAGCTGGGGCAATGCCATTGCCGGCAATTATATATATGATGTGAGCAAGGCTCCTGCCGAATCGCCTTGGGACGTAGATGGAACCGGCACGAAGGTGCTCACCACCGACAGCCGTTACCAAGATGGGCGCTACGAAGACGATAACGCCCTCTATCCCTTCGGTGAAAAGTCGAACGCTTCAAAAACCTTGTTCCAGGCCAACGACAATACCAAACCAACCTCGGCCATCTCCGATGGTATCATCTCTAATAATCGCAGTGAAGACTATGTGAGCGGATTGCAGTATGCCGTTGAAAAAGCTTCGGCCTATAACACGCTGGCAGCCGACAGTCCGTTGCGTGTAGCCGGGGTCGACTCCATTGCCGTGTGGGTGGGCAATGGCACCTACACCGACCACAAAGGCTTCATCATGCGTAACAAAACAACGGTCTATGGCGGTTTCCCCGTTTCAACCTATGCCACACCAAGCATGAACGAGCGCATTGCCCTGATGAGCCCAGACATTCCTCGGCCGGAAGCCTACACCGACAAAAACCCCGCCGACTACGAAACCATCCTGCAGGTTTCACCTGATAATCCCCTGAGCGAAGAAACCCACACCCTTTTGCATTCCGATTTCTATGAAATAGATGACAATGCCGTGTATCAGATTCAGCAGGTGAACGATACTCCCACCGATAAGTCAGGCACAAACAAACGCGGATGGTATGCATACGCTGAACCTGATAAAAGCGATACCGATTCGAGAATATGGATGACCGATGCCTCCGACACCAGCAACGACAAGCAACTGTGGATTAAAGTAAACCGACTCGCCGACGGAGCCTGTTTCCTATACAATGTTGGAGCCAAGAAAGTGGTCAACTACAGTCATGGTTGGGGAGTGCGTTTTTCCGATCCGTCTGTTAACATCTTCACTAACAACAACTCAACGCCATTCCTTTATGAGGGTAAATACTTGTTGAGAAAAGGCGATAATCAGAATAGAGGATTGGGAACCGACAGGGACAAGAACGGAGTGTGGACAGATAAAAAAGGAGATAAGCGTGCCCAATGGGATTTTTTAAAGGTGCGCGACATCACCGATGAAGAGTTCGCCGAACTCAATGCCTTTATCCAGCTCGAAGACATTCCCGAGGAAATCTCGCACATGACTTATATCAGTTCGTTTAAAGGCAGCGGAACCAAGATTGTGCGCAAACCTGTGCTTGCCCAGCCCGACGAGTGCCTCCCCACTTGGGCCATCGACCAAGAAGACCCCAAAAAACCGGATGGGGCACCCTCCTCAGAATCCGATGCCAGTAACACCTACCGCTACCGTGATGGCGATTTGGCTATTCACGACCCCACCTATTATAAAGAATACACGCATGTGTGCTGGGACGGTTTCACCATCCGGCATGGGTTCTATAATGGCTATAATGCCAACCGCGATGGTGGGGCAGGGGTGCGCATGTTCCGCGGGGTAGATCTGGTGAACTGCATCGTGCGCGACAACTATAATATAGGAGGCAAGCGTGCCCGTGGCGGCGGCATCTACATGGATGGCGACAACTCGCGCATCGTCAGCTGTTTCGTCATCAACAACAAATGCCATGCAAACGCCGACCGCTACGGAGGCGGGGGCTACCTCATCATCGGCACTGCCTACAACAGCCTGTTTGCCAATAACGAATGCACCCAACCCAATAAAGAAGACGGCAGTGGCATTTTCCTTGAAGGTGCATTGTTCTACAACAACACCGTGGCCTATAACCGCGGCACTGGTATCACCCACTGGACTGACGACAAGGGGCGCGATACCTACATGGAAATGTATAACTGCATTGTGTGGGGAAACTTGGGTCCGGTAACGAATACCGCAACCGGCGAAAGAACGCCAAGTGACATTACTTCTAAAGCTCAAGGACAACTCGAGGCCGGCAACTTCAAGCATAACTATGTGGGCAACAACTCTATTCCAGACAAAATCACCACGGCCAACAATAACATTTGGGGTGCTGCGGCAACTGCCAACCCCTTTGCTGCCGGCGACGAAGCACTGGCCAACTACGACTTCCGGCTTCTGTCCACCTCGGTTTGTGTGAACAGAGGTGTAGAACCGCTCGTCAACTTCGATGGGTCGAAGACTGTGTTCCTGCCCGACCACGACGTGGCCTTCACCGACCGTGTGAAAGACTGTCAGGTGGATATAGGTGCTTACGAGTATGATGGAACCAAGGCCATCGAGCCTATGCTCTTCCCCGATACCAAGCAAGCCGTGTTCTACGTTACACAGAACGGCTCCGGCATGGCCACCGCCACCGACCCTGCCAATGCAGCCTGCTACCTGAAATTCCAGAAGGTGCTCGATGCAGCCGGCCGCTGGCGTTATGCTTCTTATTTCTACCAGAACGTGGAAAACGAAGAGCCTGGCTACACGGCCACCAACTTCACCACCGATGTGCTCACCCATGAGCTCGAGCTTGCACAGGCGCGTGCCGTGGCAGCCGGTGGAACCCTCGATGTGGCCACCGAGCTGACCAAGCTGCGCGACTATCAGGTGGTGGTCAAACTCGAGGGCGACAACGGAACCCATTTCTCCTATATTCCCACCCGCACCACCCGCACCACCGACAACGAGAACCCCAACGACCTGGAAATGTCGCTCATCGTTCCCCATGGCATACAGATAGAGGGTGGCTATGAGGCCGACTTCACTGTCGACCGCGACCCGCTCGGTCGGCCTACACTCTTCAACGGCGAAATCAACAACACCACGCTCGGCACCACGGGTAACGTGTATCATGTGGTTACCTTCACCAACGACCTCTTCAACGAATACGAACACATCTATATGAATGGCGACAACCAGGTGCACGGTCAGCTGTCGTTCCTTGTCGATGCCGACACCTACCTGCCCGAAGGCACCGATGCCGAGAAAACCGCTTGGGCGAATGGCAACCGGGCCGTGCTCGACGGTGTGTTCATCGAGAATGGCTTTGCCAACGGAACCACCAACGAAGAAAGGCGAGGTGCCGGAGCCGTGGTCACCGACTATGCCCACGTTCGCAACTGTGTGGTTCAGAACAACGAGGCCGGTGGCATGGGCGGCGGTCTCTACCTCGAACCGGCAGCCCTGGTGAGTGGTTGCATTGTTAAAAACAACAGTGCATATATCGGCGGCGGCATCTATGTGCAAGACCCCGTGGGCACTGAGCCTAACCCCCTCACCTATGTGCATGTGTTCAGCACCACCGTGGTGGGCAACAATGCCGAAACCACTGCCGGCGGCTTGTGGTTCGACATGAACCTGCGAGCCAACTCGTCGGCTTTCTGGATGAACCGAGCCAACGACCTGAACAACATCGCCGGTATGCTCAACACCGATGAAAGCCAGATTGCCGATAACTATCCCCTCAACTATTGCGGTGTGGAGAGCCGTCGTGTGAATGGCGTAAACAACATAGAGCTTCCCGTAGCCCAGAGCGAGGGTGTTCGTTGGGATCACTTGGAACCTCACGAACAAGAAATTCATGCTATGTTGGGAGGAACCGACATCGTTTACTATCCCATCACCCTTTCGTCGGTGCTTGGTCGTTCCGGCATGACATACGCTGCTTACGAAGAGTTGCGCAAGGTGTATCCCACGCTCGAACTCACCGACATTGCCGGACTCAAACGCATGGCTCATCCAGCAGAAGACTATATCACCCTTGCCACGGGTGCCACCTTCACGCGTGTCAAAAAAGATAACGCCTTCATAGAAATGGGAGCCCGTGTGCTCAACGGCAGTTTCGAACTGAAGGTGGAACTCGCTCACATCATGACCCGACTCTTTGTCACCACCACCGAGGAACTGCCCACCGAAGCAGCCCTTGCCCTGCAGCAGAACACCGTGGAGAAAGAGCTGGAAGCCCGTGGAGAAAGTTTCGCATCGGGCACACCGGCTTATAAGGCTGTTGAAAACGATGTGGAGATGTACAAGCAGATGGGCAGCTCGTTCCTCAACCCCTTCCACCGTTTTGGCGATGCCCTCGAGTATATTATTAAGGTACGCAAGTCCACCGAGGATTACGTCGATGCCGATGGCAATTACCGCTACTATAATGGAGAAAAGATGACCGTTGGCGACGTGTATAAAGACGTGCGTTTCGAAGTGTATGTGGGCGGCGGCACATTCTATCCCTATCGCGATGCCCACGGCAAGCAAGGTGAGGCCCGTTCCAACACCTTTGTGGTGCCCGAAGAGGTAACCATTGTGGGTGGCGTGAATCCCTTGAAAGCCGACCACCACTACTGTCAGGAACGTTCTGGCACCAAACAGGTGGCTTCCTATTCGCTCGACTGTGTGGAAACTCAGCAAATTCGCGATGGCCGAACCCGCATGGACCGCAATGGTAACCATGTGATGGAACCATGGGAAATGGAACACCAAACCATTCTCAGCGGCAATGCCGTGAATATAGATGCGCGCACCAATGTTTACCATGTAATCACTTGCTTCTCTGATGAAGACCAGGTGGGTAAGCTGCCCACCCGTCGTAATGGCTCCCTTGACGAGCTGCCCGCCATGATTTCGGGAACTCCCAGCACCGGCGAACGCTTGCAGAACCTGGAGTCGGAGAGTAGCAGCAGTCGCGACCTGCGCACCATCCTCATCGACGGCGTCACCGTCACCGGCGGACATGCCAACGACATGGAACAAACCGACGTTACCGACAACTTCCAGAAGCTCACCTATTTCCGTGGGGGCGGCATCTTTATAGATGGCAACTGGGATAACTCCTTTGACTCTAAAATCGACCTGCCCGAAGTGCTCAGCGTGGCCCGTCGCGATATTCCCATGATTGTTGCCAACTGTTTGTTCCAAGATAACCTTGGTGGCAATGGCGGCGGGGTCTACACCAACGGAACCTTCTACGCATTCTCGTGCCACTTCACCAAGAACACGGCTCGTGGTCCCAACACGCCCACCGACCAGAACTACATTCCCTGGACTGCCGGCGGAGCCATTGCCAACAACTACTTCCTGAACGTCTGGAACTCGCTTTTCGATAACAACGAGGCCAAGGCGGGCGACCTGCCCATCACCGTGGGAACCATCACCAACGCCAATCTGCGACAGGGCTATGGCGGAGCCATCTCGTGTTCCGAAACCGGACTGCTCCGCATTTCTAACTGCGACTTTGTGCGCAACAAGGCCGTGGCCTACCCGGCACTCTATAACTTCATCGACAACAACATCCGAGCCTTCTCCGGCAGCCTGGCTTCCACACCCGAACATCGCGACTACTATGGAGCCGGCCACCACTTTGCCGTGAACACCATCTTCTGGGGCAACCAGGCAACAGCCACCACCATTGCACCCGCCAACGACATTGAAGCTCACTACTACACCGAGCACCACCGCACGCTCCTGCCCGAGAACTGGCAAAACGACCCGTCGAACGACTTGCGCAAACCTTGGCATGTGGCCAACTTCGGTCCGCTCATGGACGTTGCCACCCTCGCCTTCTGTTCGTTTGAAGAAGGAACCGGACGCGAGGGAACCGTGTGGTACGATAATCACGATTATGCAAAACAGGCCAAGATTCCAAACCTGACGGAACTCTATAAAGGTAATTTCAGCGACCTGCTGTTCCAGTATTTCGGCTTCTACCAATGGGACGACGACCTCCAGCGCAACGTTCCCTACACCGATGGGGTGAACACCAACCGACCCAAGTGGCCGCTCACCGACTCTGAGAAAACCGACCTGCTCACCAACTACACCCCCTATAACTACAACCTGGTGCTTAGCAGTGAAAACACCGACGAAAACGGTCCCTACTTTGTGCAACCCTCCATCACCGCCGGTGCCGACGGCTACATGGAAACCGCCGACTGGCTTGTGGCCCGACTCAACCCCACCATCGACACCGGATGGGGATTCCTCAAACAAAAGGTAACAACCAAGGATATCCACACCGGTGAACTCGACACCTCCTTCACCACAGACGAGGAAGGCACCGACGCGGCTTCAGAGTCAGACAACCAGTATACCGACCTCTATGGCGAAGGTTTCTATAACCTGCATTCCAAGAACATCCACACCCGGTTCAGAGACCTGGGCTTCCCCGACCTGCTCCCCATTGGCGACGAGAAATACATGGAGTATGTGAGCGAGGGAGCCATCGAAGGGCGCAACATGCGCCGCATCTCCACCCACCCCAAGGCGGGTGTGCAAGATGTGTTCATCGACATGGGCATCTATGAATATCAGTATGTGCAGCTCGTTACCGGTGGCGACGAAATTGATGTCATCTGGGTGGCCGAAACCGAAGCACAGGGCGAAAAGTGCGACGGCTCCACCTGGGAAAAAACCACCAGCGACCTGCAGAATGCCATTGAAACCCTGATGCTGAGCTTGAACAACCACGACAAGGTAATCAAAATGCGTGGCGGCACCTACCGACCGCTGAAGATGACGGATGGTAACCAGAAAACCTTCTTCATTGCCACGCCCAGCGAAAACGACGGTGTGATGACACCTGCCGGACTCACCGTGGGCGACCAAACCCTTGTGGCACGAAGCCTCACCATCTATGGCGGTTACACCAACGAGCCGCTGGCCGACTACGACGATGGCGAACTCACCCGCGACCCCGTGGCCAATCCCGTGGTGTTCAAGATGACACGCGAAGAGGGAAATACCGACCGGCAGCTGGCTCACCTCTTCATCATCGAGGATGCCGAGGTGAAGGGCAACTATGTGAACTATCTCACCAACCGCAACAAAGACTTCAAAGACTATACCATGCCCATTGTGTTCGATGGGCTCACCTTCGAGAATCCCTACGGAGTGAGCGGAACCTCAGAAGGGGAGTTTGGCGGAGCCGACATCTTCTACCGTACCCAATACATGACCGAGCAGATGGGCGAAACCTTCACCAAAAACGAAGGTAAGCTGCTCAAGGCGGCGCTCGATGGCGGTGGCGATGCCGTTCCAAAGATCATCATCCGCAACTGTGTGTTCGCCAACTCGGGATCCGATGAACACTGTTCGGCAGTGAAAATTCAAGAGGGCGGCGGCCCGGCTCTCATTGCCAACTCGCTCTTCCACAGCAACCATGGGGCACCCGTTGAGGCGGTCAACACGCAGGTGGTGAACTGCACCTTTGCCCTCAACGGCGGTCATGCCACGATCACCAACCTTACCGAGAACTATGCCGATGGCTCGTCGGCCAACTATCCGTCGGGCATCCATAATTCCATCATCTGGAAAGACGACCTCGCGGCCTCTGCTTCCGAACGGGTGCAGTGGGACAATACCCACCTGAACCTCTCTGCGGGCAACATGACCTATAATGCCTACACGCAGTGGAACCAAAGCACAGGCCAATGGATTGAACCTAACGGCAACACCACAACCGACGCACAGGGCAACATTCTGCTCAGCTCGGTGAATACCGACGTGCTGCTCGGTCCCAACTTCATCGACCCGCACGAATCCATCACTGCCATCGACGAAGATGAGCGAGAAAACGAAATTCTGGCACGCGACTTCCGCATCAACCCCAGTGCACACATCATCAACGGTGCCAATGTAGAAACCTACAGGAGCAAGGTGCCCTATCATGCCTACTACCCCGACTACACCTCCAACGAACCCATCAGCATCTACAATGCCACCACCAACCCGTTGGGAAAAGACGAAGAGGGGTCTACGCAATATGCACGCCGCCGTGCCGTCAGAGACGATGAGGGCAACGTAATCTCTTATTACTGGTTCCATTCGGCCCAGCACGAAGCACCCACCACACTCACCAACGCACAGCTCTCGGGAACCGACGCTAAATACCAGGAACGCGACTTGGCGTTCAAATACCGTCTTTCCGGCAACGGACTCGAGCGCGGTGCCTATGAATGCACTGCAGCCATCGAGCGCGTGCTCTATGTGATGGATGGTGCTTCGGGCAACGAAAACGGAACCTCGTGGGAGAATGCGTTCACCATCGACGAAATGCAGAAAGCCATTGATGTGGCTTCGGTCTATTCGCTCACCTCACCGCTGCACGAACGGGCCTATGTGTTTGTGAAAGCCACCGATGCCGTGCCTGCCGAACCGCTTCACCTTCGCGAGGGCGTGAGCATCTATGGCAGCATTGGCTTGGCTTTTGCCGACACCGTGCGCAAGGTAGACAACCGCCACCGCGATGAAGAACTCAGTCCATATATAAATAAGGTGAAAGCCATCCGCCCCGGCGTGGTCACCCGAGGCACCACGCACAACACCATTCGCGGCATCTGTGCCGACAACGATGCCACTCACACCCTCGGCTTTCTCATCGATGGGTTCTGGTTCAGTGCCGACGACTGCACCACCACACCGATAGATATGGTGAAAGAGAATACCGTGGTGCGAAATGCAGTTATCACAGCCAACACCGTTTCTTCTGCCGGAGTGCCGGTGGTGAATGTGGCTAAGGGCCTGCTATACAACACGCTGCTCTATAATAATGCTGCGGGCACCGGTGCCCCAATGGTTTCCGTGGGCAGCAATGGCTATGTGCTCAACTGCACGCTGGTGCCGGCACAGGGGCAGACAGCCCTCGGCGGAGAAACTGGCACGGAGCATGTGCAGAACAGCATCGATGCCACCACGTCGCAAACCATGTTTGCCCCCTATTTCCGTCCGGTTGCGCAGGGCGGATGCACCGAGCTCACCTCTTCGTTGCCCGACTATCTCACCACCCATCAGCCTTATTGGTATCAGTTGCACGAGGCGAGCCGGCATATCGACCTGGGCACCGACGATGGCACCACACCCCACACAGGCGGCAACACCATTGCGGCGGCTTTCAGCAGCTTTGTCGACTTCGACCACGACCGCGACCTGTTGGGCAATCCGCGCCGGCTGCGGGGTAGGGTAGACGACGGTTGCTTCGAAACCTGGCGCATCACCAATGCACACTATGCAGATAACATCACCACCACCACCGGCTCCGAAGCCTATGCCGATAACTACGGCGGTCACCGCTATCCCCATGCGGGCAGTGTGGTCTATCTCGACGAGGATGCTTCGCTCGTGCTTTCGCTTGGTGCAGAAGATGAACCGCTCTTCACTGCCGGCAACCCGTTGCAACCAGGCTATGTGCTGCTCAAAGACGGGGCATCGCTCTACGGGCAGGGCAACACGCTACAGCTGCCATACGTGGCTGCCGAAAAGAACGCCACCGCCTCGCTGCAATACCTGTTGGCAGCATTGCCCTTCCTGCAACGGCCGCAGGATGTGTTCACCACTATCTATAACAGCAGCACCGATGCGCTTGCCGAAACGCCGCTGGCTCACACCGCCTATACCTACAACGGATATAAGCGCTCGCGCTACCATATCGACCAGGACTTCCGCATTCGCTCGCCTTGCGCTGTCTGTCTCAGAACGAAGGCATGAGCAACGACATTGCCGGACAATCAGACTATCAATGTGCCGACTATCTCGAACTGCATCCTTCAGCCGATGCAGCGGCTGGCATGACCTACCGTGTGGGCAGCGACGGCATCAAGTGGTTCTCGTTCAACGAAACAAACGCGCCGCAGCTCTATGCCCTCAATGCCGATGGCACACCCTTCTCCCTGCTCTCGGCAGCACCGGTGGAAACAGAGATTCCGCTTGGCATTCACCTGCAGCACGCACCCGCTGATGCCGAGGCCGAGCTGGAGTTCTCCCTTCCCGCTCCCGATGCATTCAGGCAGTATGCCCATGTGTGGCTCACCGACCATGTCACCGGTTCTGTCACCGACCTGCTCCGGGGCAACTATGCTGTTTCGGCCGTGGGCGATAGCGAAAACCGGTTCACCCTGCGCATTGGTGGCATGGCCCAGGATGTAAACACTTCTCACCAACCCTCCATTGGCATCAACCGGTTGCAGCTCGTTGTGCGTGGCTTGGCCCCGGGCGACCATGTGAGCGTTCACTCCCTTTCCGGAATGCTCATCGACAGCTTCCAGGTGCAGGCCCTCAACGCAAAAGCAGCCGAGCAGAACTGCACCGAGTTCCGTCGACTGCTTTCTCCGGGAGTCTATATCGTTCGCGTGAACAACATGACTAAGAAAGTGTACGCACGGCGATAGACGACTGTTCTCACAGGCACGAGACCACCCCCAGGGTGGTGCTCAGTGCCGTTAGTATCGTAATGAGAATCTGAATGATGTATTTCACTGTTTCCTTTTTCATGGTATTCTAAGGTTAGTTGCGTGGTCTCTACTCCTTCACCACATCGTTTTTGGCGGTTTCGCGGAACTGTATGCCGGAGAGCAGGGCGCGGGTGCGGGCCCTGGTGGCGGTGTCGATGTGCACCTCGGGCTGGAAGAGCACATGAGTGCCCACAATGTTCGCCTGCGGAGAGAAGGTCTTGGCGGTGGTGGCAGGCTTCGAGCTGATGCCCACCTTGAAGCGTCCGAAGTCGTCGAGCACCACAATCTCCGAGTTCTGCATGTGGCGCTTCATCGCGCGCACCAGCTCCTTGATCACTGCATACACGTCAGACTCCTTCGCCGAAACGTTCTCTTCAATCTCCAGAGCCAGTTGCTTGGTGCGAATCTCGCCGCTGTGCACGGCACGGGCATACCACTTGCCAACTTCCTTGGCACCTTCACGCTTTTCTTGATACAATACATAGTTCAACATAGTTTGTGTTCCTTTCTTTTTTTTAAAATGGTAAATTACTAAAGTTAATTGTTCTCGTTGTATCCGGATTACGTTTGCAAAGGTACTTTCCAGCCCCCGCCTTTGCAAGTTTTTCTAAAAGTTTTTTTACCCAAATCGTTTATTAGGGTGTGACGAAAGCCCCGACGGGCATTAGGGTGTGACGCGCCAAAAGTCTCCGAGGGAACGGACGCTGAAAGCGTCCACTCTCAGTAACCGGGGGTACGAGCGTAGCGAGCACCCCCGGACTGTGGTCTCTAACAAGTGCA
>CACXFT010000116.1 GCA_902767045.1 uncultured Prevotellaceae bacterium
GTGCTGTGCACTTGTTAGAGACCACAGTCCGGGGGTGCTCGCTACGCTCGCACCCCCGGTTACTGAGAGTGGACGCTTTCAGCGTCCCGACCAGCGCCTGGCCATTCGGCGACCAGCGCTTGGCCATTCGGCGACCAGCACTTGGCCATTCGGCGACCAGCGCCTGGCCATTCGGTGACCAGCGCTTGGCCATTCGGCGACCAGCGTCTGGCCATTCGGCAACCAGCACTTGACCATTCGGTGACCAGCGCTTGACCATTCGGTGACCACGGCCTGGTCAGCTGGTGACCACTGCTTGGTCATCACCTGACCACTGCTTGGTCATCACCTGACCACTGCTTGGTCACCACCTGACCAGGGCTTGGTCACACGCTGACCAAAATCTGGTCTTCTATTTGGTCATTTTCATACAGCATCTTGTAGCACACAATAAAAAATGGTCTGCGGGGTGTTCCGCAGCCAATATAAAATGGTTTGCGGGGTGTTCCGCAGCCAATATAAAATGGTATGCGGGGTGTTCCGTAGCCAATATAAAAAGGTCTGCGGGTTGTCCCGCAGACCTTTTTATTAGCCTGCATGATTCATTGAATGCAGGTTAGAATTCAAGCAAAGGGAGCTTTATTTCACCACCACTTTCTTACCGTTGATGATATACAAACCGCGGGTGGGTTGCGAGATGCGACGTCCCTGCAGGTCGTAGACAGAAGCCGGTTTTTCATCGCTCTGCTTCCACGCTTCGGTTACGCCCGTGGTTTCGCCATCCTCAAAGACGATGTTCAGCGAGCGGGCATTACCCATTGAGTGGGGCAGCTCAATCCAGCACTTGCCAGCACCTAATGTGCCTGCACCCATCACCTTTACAAATTGATGACCATTGGAAAGCAGGTAGTAGTCAGCCTCCTCCATGTCTTCATCAGTAAACGTCTTGTCGATGAGCGTGCCCTTGAAGTGCTCGCTATCATACTCCACCTCGTCGGCATCATTGCTGCTGAGAACAATGCTCACAGAAACATTCTCGTCGTTATCGTTATAGATCAGGTAAGGCATCTCGGCAGCCACCACGCTCAGTTCGGAAGTCAGTCGCACCTCGGTGTCACTCACGCTCTTCACGGTGTAGAGCGAAACGCCGTCCACAGCATGCTCAATCTGTCGCTTGTCGGCATCGATGCGAGCCACAAAGCTCTGCTTGGCAGGAATGGAAATGGTGATGCGCTTCAGGGCCACATCGGCCTTGGCAGCCTCAACAGCCTCGTTGAGTGCTGTTATAGCATTTTCAATTTCCGCCTGCGTTGCCCCGTAGGTCTCTTTCTTGTGTTGAGCCTCAGCGATGGCATTCGACAGAGGAGCGGCAGAGTCGGGATTGGTATCCCTGATGCTGCTATAGTAAGCCATAGCCTCATCGATGGCGTTGCCCAGCATCAGCAGCAGTGCATACATATCGTTATCGGGCATCACCGGTTTGATATAACTGATGTTAGCCATGTTAGCCAAAGCCATCGGCACGTTGACCGTTGTGCCATCGGCATCGACCTGCACAAATGCCATGTCGTTGAACGTAACCTGTCCGCCAATGGCCGGATAGATGTCGGCCGTGTTGGCATCGATCAAACCGCCAGTCATCCAGAAGCCTTCCGTATCAGTATTCATCACACTGTTGAATACGCCGCCGCCCAAGGACGTGGGCATGCGCTCCGGCTTCTATGAAGACAGCACCTTCCGCCGCAACTTCAAGAAATATTATGGGGTGACACCCGCCGCCTACCGAGCCATGCATTAATTTTTCTTAAACATTGTGGCTTTTCAGAATTTATGATTACCTTTGCCATGCTATAAACTGAAATTCACTTTTTAAAAAAAATAATATTATGACAAGCTTACAAGACTTTTCATTAGCAGGTAAGAACGCATGGATTACCGGCGCTTCTTACGGTATCGGATTCAACATTGCCAAGGCTTTCGTGGCCGCCGGCGCCAAAACCATCATCTTCAACGACATCAACGAGGCTGCCCTCGAACGCGGACTTGCCAACTACAAAGAGGCTGGCATCGAAAACGTGAAAGGCTATGTGTGCGACGTAACGAAAGAAGACGACGTGAAGGCTCTGGTGGAGAAGATTCACGAGGAAGTGGGACAGATTGACATTCTGGTGAACAACGCCGGCATCATCAAGCGCATTCCCATGCACGAAATGAAGCGTGCCGAGTTCCAGCAGGTAATCGACATCGACCTGGTGGGTCCGTTCATCTGCTCGAGCGCCGTTATTCCCGAAATGATGGAACGCAAGGAAGGAAAGATCATCAACATCTGCTCGATGATGTCGGAGCTGGGCCGCGAAACCGTGAGTGCCTACGCTGCCGCCAAGGGTGGACTGAAGATGCTCACCCGCAACATCTGCTCGGAGTATGGCGAATACAACATCCAGTGCAACGGCATCGGCCCGGGCTACATTGCCACACCGCAAACTGCTCCCCTGCGTGAGCGTCAGCCCGACGGCAGCCGCCATCCCTTCGACTCGTTCATCTGTGCCAAGACCCCTGCCGGCCGTTGGCTCAAACCCGAAGAGCTCGGCGGTCCGGCCGTGTTCCTCGCCAGCCACGCTTCAGATGCTGTGAACGGTCATGTGCTCTATGTAGACGGTGGCATTCTGGCCTACATCGGCAAGCAGCCCAAATAAAGCAGAAAGCAGAAAGCAGAAAGCAGAAAGCAGAAAGCAGAAAAAAAGGCGACTCCTCAGGGAGTCGCCTTTTTATTGTTTCAGAAAAAAGCTGAAGCATGGTTTATTTCACAGCCTCTGCAAGCTCGGCACCAGCCTTGAACTTTGCCACTTTCTTGGCTGCAATAGTGATCTTCTCTTTTGTTGCGGGGTTGATACCCTCGCGAGCAGGCTGCTCCTTCACGGCAAATGTGCCGAAACCAACGAGCTGAACCTTTTCGCCCTTCTGCAGAGCTTCCTTCACAGCTTCCACACCAGCTTCAAGAGCCTTCTTGGCATCAACCTTGCTCAGACCAGCGCCTTCAGCAATCTTCTCAATAAGTTCTGTCTTGTTCATAATCTTCCTTGTTAAATGGTTAAAACTAATGTATTTTATCTATTTTGTTCGCAAATTTAAAACATTCTTTTCATAACTCAAACAAATTTAGGGAAAAATTAAGCGAAAAGCCCTCATTTTGTGGTTTTCTGTCGGTTTTTGGAAGTAATAACAGATATTTTTAGTACTTTTGCCCCCGCAAACAAAACAAACAGAGAAAGTAAACAAATATATGATGAACAATATACCACCAGTCACCAAAAACCTGCTCATCGTGAATGTGCTGGCTTTTATAGCCTGTCTGTTCTCGGGGGCCGACCCCTACGGCGGCTATGCACTCAACGATGTGCTCGGCCTGCATTTCTTCAAGGCCACCGACTTCCACCTCTATCAGCTTTTCACCTATATGTTCATGCACGCCAGCTGGAGCCACATCTTCTTCAACATGTTTGCCCTGTGGATGTTCGGCTGCGTGGTAGAACGGGTGTGGGGCCCCCGCAAGTTCCTGTTCTATTATATATCGTGCGGCGTGGGGGCCGGGCTCATTCAAGAGCTGGCACAGTTTGCCAGCATCTACAGCGACCTGGCGGCACAGGGCCTCACCTTCGCACAAATCAACCCGGCATCGTTCAACGGGCTCACCACCGTGGGAGCGTCGGGAGCCATCTATGCCATCCTGCTGGCCTTTGGCATGATCTTCCCCGAAGAGCGCATCTTCATCTTCCCCCTGCCCATCCCCATCAAAGCCAAATGGCTGGTCATGCTCTATGCAGGCATCGAACTCTATTCGGCCATGAACACCACAGGCGACAACGTTGCACACCTGGCTCACCTGGGCGGCATGCTCTTCGGCTTCTTCATGATCAGATACTGGCAGAAACACCCGGGCGAGAACTACAACAACAACGGCGGCCGACAGTTTTTCGACAGTCTGCGCAACAGCTGGGAACGGCGCAAAAACAAGAAAGCCGAAGAAAGCAATAGCCGCACCCAAACGTCGGGCAACAGCCATGCCACCGACTGGAACTACAACGCACGGCAACGGGCCAACCAAGACGAGATAGACCGCATTCTCGACAAAATACGCAAAAGCGGATACGACAGTCTCACCAACGAAGAGAAACGCAAACTCTTCGACCAAAGCAACCGTCGATGATTCAGAAACTGCAAACCCTTGTGGTGAGAATCGTCGGTGGAGCCAACATCGCCACCATCCTGCTCATGCTGCTGATAGGATATTCAGACCGGCTGAATCCTGTGAGCTATCCCTTGCTGTCGACCTTCGGACTGGGCTTCCCTATCTTCATGCTGCTCAACTTGGGGTTCCTGCTCTTCTGGGTGGTGTTCAAATTCCGCTGGGTGGTGATTCCCGTGACCGGATTCATCATCTGCTTCGGGCCCATTCGCACCTACATGCCACTGAACTTCAAAAGCGAACCACCGGCCAATGCCATTAAAATGATGACGTGGAACATCTGGAACCTGCAAGGATGGGAAGACAAAAGTCAGCCCAACCCTGTGTATGAATACATCGCCCGGCAGAATGCCGACATCGTGTGCCTGCAGGAAGCCCACCCGAGATACATCAAACACGAATACATCGACGAGCGCCTGAGTGCCATCTATCCTTATATGGCTTCGTCCGACAGCAAGAAAAACCGCGACCTGCTCGTGCTGCTCAGCAAATACCCCATCGTCAAACAAGAAGAAATAGCTTACGAGTCGAAAGCCAACCACTCCACGGCGTTCTACATCAAGATGGGAACCGACACCGTGCTGGTTGTCAACAACCACCTCGAAAGCAGCCGACTCACCATCGACGACCGCAACAACTTCTCTGAAATGGTGAAAGGCGACATGGAAAGCGACAGCGCACGGCAGCAGTCGAAACTCATCATTCACAAACTGAGCAAAGCCAACGTCAAACGGGCTCCCGAAGCCGACGCCGTGGCTGAATATGCGAGCCAACACGCACAATACAGAACCATTTTGTGCGGCGACTTCAACGACGGACCCATCTCATACGCCCACCACCGCTTCACACACCAACTGCAAGACTGCTTTATCGAGAGTGGGCGCGGACTGGGATTCACCTTCCACCACTATGCCATGCATGTGCGCATCGACCACATCTTCGCATCGCACCACTGGACTCCCTACGCCTGCTATGTTGACAGCAAAGTAAAACTCTCAGACCACTATCCCGTGATTTCGTGGCTGCAGAAAAGCCCCAAACCCTAAAAAATAAGAAATAAAAGCTATATTTTTTTCCGCTCTGCAAAAAAATGCGTAACTTTGTGCCTGTTTTGACAAAAACTTAAAAATCAAATAAATAACAAACAAAAATGCAAAACAAAGGAATTGTAATTGTAACCGCCGTCTTAATGACGCTTGCAAGCATCTTCTATTTGTCGTTCTCGGCTGCCACCAGCTACTACGACAAAGAAGCCGCCAAGTTGAACGATCCCGTTGCCGCACAGAACTATAAAGACTCTGTGAAATACCTCGGGGTTTATTCCTATCAGCGCTGCTTGGAAACTCAGATTGGACTGGGCCTCGACCTGAAAGGCGGTATGAACGTGATTCTTGAGATTAGCGTGCCCGACGTTGTCGACATGCTCGCCGATCACAAGACCGATGCGGCTTACGTGAAATCAATGAACGAAGCCAAGAAAGAAGAAGAGACAAGTCAGGCCGACTTCATCTCGCTGTTTATCAATGCCTACCACAAGAATGCTCCCGGGCACCGCCTGGCAGAAATCTTTGCCACACAGCAACTGCAGGGCAAGGTGAGCCCACAGAGCACCGACGAAGAGGTGGAGAAAGCACTGCGCACCGACGTGCAGGCTGCCATCGACAACTCGTTCAACGTGGTGCGCACACGTATCGACAAGTTCGGCGTGGTGCAGCCCAACATCCAGAAGCTCGAAGGACAGCAAGGGGCCATCATGGTTGAAATGCCTGGCATTCGCGAACCGGAACGCATGCGCAAACTCTTGCAGGGTAGCGCCAACCTGGAGTTCTGGGAAACATACAATGCCGAAGAAATCATTCCCTTCTTCTCGCAGATTGATGCACGCTTCGCCAATGCCGACGATGCCAATGCCACCGACTCTGCCAAGGTTGACACCACTGCCGCAAAAGCTGAAACAGCAAAGGCCGAAACTGCCAAAGCCGATACCAAGCTGAAACTGCAGAAAGACAAGGCCGGCGTGGCCAACAACACCGAGGCTGAGATTGCAGCTGCCAAGAAACAGCACCCGCTGCTCTCGATGCTGCAGCCCACAGGGGCCGGCTCGCTGGCTCTGGTTGGTTATGCCAACCTGCGCGACACCGCAGAAATCAACAAGATCATCTATTCCGACCTGGCCAAGCAGATTCTGCCTGCCGACGTGAAACTGCTGTGGAGCGCCAAACCCGCCGACCACATCAACGCCAAGAACATCTTCGAACTGTATGCCCTGAAGGTGACCAGCACATCGGGCCGCGCACCGTTAGAGGGTGACGTGGTGACCGATGCCACCGACCAGTTCAACCACTACACCGGTGCTCCCGAAGTGAGCATGAGCATGAACACCGAGGGCTCACGCCGCTGGGCCGCACTCACCAAAGCCAATGTGGGCAAAGCCATTGCCATTGTGCTCGACGGAGTTGTGTATTCTGCTCCCCGCGTGAATGGCGAAATCGACGGCGGACAGTCGTCCATCTCGGGTAACTTCACCATCCAAGACACCAAAGACCTGGCCAACACGCTCAAGTCGGGACGTATGCCGGCTCCTGCCCGCATCGTACACGAAGAGGTGGTAGGTCCTACACTCGGACAGCAGTCGATCGAACAGGGTATCGTTTCGTTCATCATCGCTTTCGTGCTGCTGATGATCTACATGATTGCCATGTACAACTTCATCCCCGGCATGATGGCCAACCTCGCCCTCATCGTGAACCTGTTCTTCACACTCGGCATTCTCACCTCTTTCCAGGCTGCCCTCACCATGAGTGGTATTGCCGGTATGGTGCTTTCGCTGGGTACTGCCGTGGATGCTAACGTGCTCATCTACGAGCGCATCAAAGAAGAACTGCGCGCCGGCAAGGGCATAAAACAGGCACTCGCCGCCGGTTACGACAATGCCTTCTCGGCCATCTTCGACTCTAACCTCACGAGTATCATCACTGGTGTCATCCTCTATGTGTTCGGCACAGGCCCCATCCGCGGCTTCGCCACCACCTGGATCATCGGTATCTGCTGCTCGTTCTTCACTGCCGTGTTCCTCACACGCATCGTTTACGAGAAGATGCTCAGCAAAGACCGCTGGACCAACCTCACCTTCACCACGGGCATCTCGAAGAACATGCTGCAGAACACCAAGTTCCACTTCATGTCTACCTACAAGAAGACCTTCGCCGTGGCTGCTGCCGCAGTGGTGGTGTTCGTGATCAGCTTCTTCGTGCAAGGACTCTCCAAGAGCATCGACTTCACCGGTGGTCGCAACTATGTGGTGCAGTTCGAACAGCCCGTGGAACCCGAGCAGGTGCGCACCGTGCTGGCCGAAACCTTCCCCGGATGCAACACCGGCGCTCTGGCTCTGGGTACCGACAACCGCACCATCCGCATGTCTACCAACTATAAGATTGACTCTAACAGCCCCACCGTTGACGACGAGGCCGAAGAGATGCTCTACAAAGGTTTGAAGAAGGCCGGACTGGTGAGCCAGGCCAATGTGCACGACTTCAAGAACCCCGACATCCGTCAGGGTGGCTCCATCATCAGCTCCACCAAGGTGGGTCCTTCCATCGCTAAGAACATCACCCGCGGTGCCTTCATCAGCGTGGCCATCGCCCTGATTGCCATCTTCCTCTATATCCTGCTGCGCTTCCGCAATGTGGCCTTCTCGGTGGGTTCTACCGTTGCCCTGGCCTTCGATGCCCTGGTGGTGATTGGCTTGTTCTCGCTCTTGCAGAGTGTGATGCCCTTCTCGCTGGAGGTTGACCAGACATTCATTGGTGCCATCCTCACGGTGATTGGTTATTCTATCAACGATAAGGTGGTGGTGTTCGACCGTATCCGTGAGAACCTGAAGCTCCACCCCAAACAGGATAAGCAGCTGCTCTTCAACAGCTCTATCAACCAAACACTGGCCCGCACACTGAACACCTCGTTCAGCACGCTCATCGTGTTGCTCTGCATCCTGTTCATCGGTGGCAGCAGCATCAAGGGCTTCGCCTTCGCCATGACGCTGGGTGTGGTGTTCGGAACACTGAGCTCTATCTTCATTGCATCGCCTATCGCCTACCTGGTGATGGGTCGCAAAATCGAAGAGGCTCCCGCCGAGGCCTAAGTCTTCGAGTCTTCGACATAGTAACGTTATTAGACATAATAACATACTAACGTAAAAGACATAATAACATACCAACAATTTTTGTTAGCATGTTATTATGTCTTTTTTTTCAATGGTGTCCGATAAACTTTCATGGGGCAGCACACCGAAGGTGTGCACTTTCAGTAACCGGGGGTACGAGCGTAGCGAGCACCCCCGGA
>CACXFT010000117.1 GCA_902767045.1 uncultured Prevotellaceae bacterium
ACCATCATTTCGCTAAAGGAACAGCTCAAAGACCTGAACCATCAAATCTTCCTCGCTAAGCGCAACATCGACAAACAGCGGCTGAAAGACAAAATCAAATCCACCCGCAAAGCACTCGCCAAAGCCATCGAAGACACCGGCTTCGTCAATCCTGGTGCCGCCCAACAACTTGCCGACTGGGATATGTTCGAGCAGAATAACCATGCAACCTTCTTCGATGCCGAATGGATGTTTGGAGTAAAAGGAGGGTTTGATATTGTGATTGGGAATCCGCCGTATGTGAATGTCAAAAGAGGAATAGATGCCAGCCAAAAACAGATTTTCCAGAATACTTTTTACACAGCCGTTGGACAGTATGACTTGTTCGTGTTATTTATTGAACTATCCTTGTCAATTGGGAAGATTGTATCTATGATAGTCCCAAAACCACTGTTAAGCAATGAAAATTATGTTAGGTGCAGAGAACTCTTATTGAAAAGAAAGCTTACGCAAATTGTAACAGGAAGTGGTGTGTTTGAGAATGCGGGTGTCGAATCTTGCATATTTCTTGATACGGTATACTCCAATGCGAAAGAGATTACTATTTATAAATATACAAAACAAGGATTTGTCTACAAAAGTGCATTACCTTGTAATTATTACAAGGGGGCAAAATCGAATGTGATTTCTACAGAAATAAAGAATGGCGATGATGTCATTATACAGAAAATTAATACTCATGAAAGGTTTAACAGTATTCTTGAAATAAGACGGGGAGTCGAAGCTGGAAAGAAAGACGACTCTATAGTAGACTATGTTACAGAATGCAAACTACTCAGAGGGCAAGATGTATCTACCTATTCTATTGATTTTAGTAACAGATATATCATATTCGACCAATTTGATACAGCCAAGTTTAAGAGCCGATCTCTTTATACTAATCCAAAAATTTTGATACGTCGTGTATCCAATCAGATACTAGCAACTTATGACGAGGAGGGTTTTGTTGTATTAAACACTGTCTATTGCGTCTCAAAGAAAAAGGGCGAAAAACATGACCTAAAATATTATCTTGCTGTCTTGAATTCACGCATTATATCATTTTGGTTTGTGAAAACCTATTGTAATACAGACAAGTTGTTCCCATACATAAGAACATCTCAGCTTCAGCAAATCCCATTTGCTGAGCCTGATAAACTAACGGAAGACACCATAGTATATATAGTAGAACTGATTCTCTCTACAAAGAAAGCTAATCCCTCTGCCGACACCTCCGTCTTAGAACAGCAAATCGACCTCCTGGTCTATCACCTCTACGGCCTGACCTATGACGAAGTGCTGATTGTTGACCCTGAGACACCGATAACGAAAGAAGAATACGAGAAAAGAAACACTTGAGGGAGCACAGGGGAGCAGTCTCTCCCCTGTGTCATTCTTTTGCTTTCTGCACAAATTCTGCTGGTGTCATCACTAGTATATCCAAATCGTTGAAGCCTTTCTTATCACGGGTAATCACCAAGTCTGGATGATAGTGAAGTGCCGACAGATATTGAACTGCATCTTCGTAGTCGTATGGCTCAAGACTCGCCGCCTGCTCCAGAACAGAAGCATCAACATTGCTTACAGTGAACATCCGCAACATTGTCTTTATCTGTTCCAAAACAGCATCACCATTGTAGTGTTTAGGCAGTACATAGGCACAGTTCACAATGCTGAGAGAAGAAACTATACCTATCAACCGCCCCTCGTCAATCATGGAAAAGATGACAGCGGCATCCTGACAGAATCCTTCGCGATGGGCGAGGTGGTCAAGCAACACATTGGTGTCTATCAATGCTTTTATTTTGTCCATTCCTTCCAACGCTCTTCAAGTTCCTTTTCCAAGTCAACGCCTTCCGGCAATTTACCCAAAGTCATTGCCATCACCTTTGCTGATGGATTATAGTCCTTTGGAATCTTCGGAAATACCAGTTCTCCTTTTTTCTGCTTCTTTTCCACGCTTTCCGCTGCCTCCATCAAATGGCTGGCCAGCCAGCGTTGATTGCTTGCTGTGAGTGAAAGCCCCTGGATGTAACTCCACAGATTGTTGAGCGAAATTGCGTTCATATTCTATCTATTTTGTTTATGTTTGCAAAAATACTAAAAAAATCCAGATCTTAACCTCATTTATATAAAAATGTGACAAACTACCTGTAGTTTATCGAATGCTTACAAAGAAAGCACACAAGCTTATTCGAACACTTGAAAGGTGTAGCCCTGATTGCGAAGCCAGGTGAGGGCTTCGGGCAGAGCCGTGTGAAGTTTATCGATGCTTTTGAGCGAATCGTGGAAAGTGATGATGGAACCGTTGCGGGCATACTTCTTCACATTCTCAACCACATCGGCAGCTGTTGTCCACTTCGAATAGTCGCGCGTAACAACATCCCACATCACTATCTTGAAATATTTGTGCAACCAGTAGTATTCGCTGGGGCGCATCCACCCGTGCGGCGGACGGAACAGATGGGAGTGGATCAGCTCGTTGGCCTGATAGGTATTAATAATGTAGGTAACGTTCCAATGCTTGAATGCCCCAAGGTGGTTGAACGTGTGGTTGCCCACCTGATGCCCCTCGTCAACAATCTGCTGGAACAGCTCGGGGTATTTTCTCACGTTGTCGCCCACCATAAAGAAAGTGGCCTTGGCATTGAAGTCGCGCAGCGTTTGCAGAATGAAAGGCGTGGCCTGGGGAATGGGCCCGTCGTCGAAGGTGAGATACACTTCACGCTTCGTGGGGTCCATTCTCCAGATTGCCTTCGGATAAATCCATCGCAACCATTTGGCAGGCTGTTCAATAAACATACTTACCGGCGATATTTTTAATCGTAATCGGGAACGTTGCCGCCCTTGGCCATAAACAAAGAATAGAGCTTTGCATTCTCTGTTTTCAGTTTCTCGGCCGCTGGTTTGTCAACGAGTTCGGCAACGCCAACCAGTCGCGAAAGCACATAGAAATGGCGCAGGCATTCGGTATTCGACTGTTGGAATCTGTTTTCGCTCAGATTCAAATACCAATTGAGGTACTGCGTAGAGTTCTTCCACAGTTCACGAACAAGCGCCATGGCCGGAGCCTTCATTCCCAGCAGAGCATAGGCATGAGCCTCATCGAGCGAGCCGCTGCGATAGTTCACCGGCACGTTGTAGGTGGGAATTTCTTTCTTCATCTTCGCCAGCACATTCTTCGCCATCTGTTCTTTTCCTTCGTTGATGAGGTTCAGTGCAAGCTGAGCCATCAGCGTGCGGTGGGTGTAGCACATGCGCAGGAGCGTTTCGTCGATGTAGAGCCCGGGAGTAGAAAGTCCGCCAAACTTGAAGCGGGTCATCACGTTCTTGTAGGTTTTTTCTGTATCGAACGATTTAGCTCCTTCCACGGGCATGCCGTTGATGTTGGTAGTGAACGGTGTGATGCGGTTGGCAAGTCCCTCTTGCACGAAGTTGTCGCCCAGGTTCATGTAGTTGCTCTCGCCAACAGTCATGGCCACATAGATGGGGCGCACCCAGTTGGATTGTGCAATCAGTTCGAGCATCATCAGGTCGCCTTTGTAGAGCGAGCGCTTTCCGGCAAGCGAGATAACCATCTTGTCGGGGATGGAGTCGGCAGCCATCAACATGCCACTCTTGCGCACGGCCTCTTTATCGATGGTCACATAAACGGTGTCGGTGGGAATAACGTGCAAATCCTTATTGTTACCGCGCACCCAGTATTTCAGGATGTTCTTCAGTTCGAAGGGTTCGTCGCCAAACTGCTGCTTGGCCAGGTAAGGCTGGTCTTGGTAATACTCCAGCACCTGTTCCTTGAAACTAGGCACCACCTCCACATAGTCGTTAGTACCCGAGCAATACTCCAACCTCGACCATGTGATGGGCAGCGAGGGCGAATCGTAGGCCGGACGCTTCATCTGGTCGATATACCAGTCGGTTTGCAGATAGCTGAGGTTGCACACGCGTGCATCGGTACGGAATCCCTCCACATCCTGGTTATACCACAGGGGGAAGGTATCGTTGTCGCCGTTGGTGAAGATGATGGGGTTGCCCTCATCTTGTAGCGTCATCAAGTAGTTCTGTCCGAAGTCGCGACAAGTGTATCGTCCGCTGCGGTCGTGGTCGTCCCAGTTCTGCGATGCCATTTGCACAGGTACCAGCAGCGTAGCCAGTGCCACCACTGCCGACACGAGCACTCCGTTGAGTTTGCAATATTTCTTGAGCAGGTCTATGATGGCCGCTACACCTATTCCGCACCAGATGGCATAGGCATAGAACGAACCGGCATAGGCGTAGTCGCGCTCACGGGGCTGCGAGGGAGTCTGGTTCAGATAGATAACGATGGCGAGACCGGTCATGAAGAAGAGGAAGAACACCACCCAGAACTGCCGTATGCCACGCTTTCCGCGCCAAGCCTGCCAGAAGAGGCCGATGAGACCTAAGAGCAGTGGCAGACAGTAGTAGACGTTATGCCCCTTGTTCATTTTCAGCTCGTCGGGCAACAGGTCTTGGTTGCCGAGCATGGCATTGTCGATGAAGCTGATACCCGTGAGCCAGTTACCATGCTCCAGTTCGCCATGGCCCTGTATGTCGTTCTGCCTTCCGGCGAAGTTCCACATGAAGTAGCGCCAATACATGAAGTTGCACTGGTAAGAGAGGAAGAAGCGGATGTTCTCTGCCTGTGTGGGCATCTTCACCTTGATGTTTTCTCCGCATCGGTCGTAGTCTACTTCTGTTCCGTCGACTCCGCCCATCCAGCTTTCATAGTCTTGCGTGTGGGCTGCATCGTGCATGCGGGGGAAGAGCATGTTCTGTGCATAGATGTAATTGTTCTTATGGCTCACCACAAAGTAGGAGTCTTTCTCGTCGGCCGATGCTTTCTCCTTTCGGCTGTAGATGGGGGCACCCTCTTCGAACCGCGGTTTGCACATGTTGCCCTCGATGTCGAGCGCCACTTGCGAGCTGTAGGCCTGTCCGTAGAGCAAGGGGCGGTCGCCATACTGTTCGCGGCTGAGGTAGTTGCCCAGTGTGAAGATATCCTCGGGCGAGTTCTGGTCCATGGGCGGATTGGCCGACGAGCGGATGACGATAACCGCATACGACGAGTAGCCAATCATGAGCATGAGCAGACAGAGCAGTGTGGTGTTTTTGATGCGTGCCGAGATGAGGGGAATCTTCTTCTTCTCGATGGTTTTATGGTAGTTGAGTGCAAACCAGAGTGCTGCCAACACAATCACCCCGATGGCCACAGCCGACCACCCATAGCCATAGAACGGAATGCCGAGCATGCCCACGCTGAGCAGGAAAGCAATGTTCTGGCGTTTCTGGCTCTTGTCTTGATAGGTTTCGTAGATTGCCCATATAACCACTGCCACCAACAGGAAGATGTAGATGATTTCTCCGGTGTTGAAGGGGCATCCGAGTGTGTTCACGAAGAAGAGTTCGAACCATCCGCCCACGGTGATGATGCCGGGCACCACCCCATAGAGCACGGCGGCCACAATCACAAACGAAACAGCCAGTGCTATGAGCGAGCCCTTGGTTTCGATGTTGGGGAACCGCTTGTAGCAATAGACCAGCACGATGGCAGGAATGCACAGCAGATTGAGCAGGTGCACACCAATGCTCAGTCCGGTCATATAAGCAATGAGCACCAGCCAGCGGTCGCTGTGAGGTTCATCGGCATGATCTTCCCATTTCAGAATGAGCCAGAACACCACGGCAGTGAAGGCCGACGAATAGGCATACACCTCACCCTCCACAGCCGAGAACCAGAACGTGTCGCTGAAGGTATAGATGAGTGCTCCCACCAGTCCGCTCGCTTCTATTGCAATGAGCTTAGAAGTGGAAAGCTCGCTCCAGTCTTTCAGTATGAGTCGGCGCGTGAGATGGGTAATGCTCCAGAAAAGGAACAAGATGGTGGTGGCCGAGAGCAGTGCGCTCATGATGTTCACCATGTAAGCCACCTGCGAGGGGTCGCTGGCAAACTGCGAGAACAAGTTGGCCGTGAGCATAAAGAATGGCGCACCCGGTGGATGTCCCACCTCAAGTTTGTAGCCTGTTGAAATAAACTCAGGACAGTCCCAGAAAGAGGCTGTAGGTTCGATTGTGGAGCAATAGACGAAGGCTGCGATGGCAAAGGCCAGCCAGCCCATAACGTTGTCCACCAGTCTGTACTGTTTCATTTATTGTTAACTAAGTTAGTTTTAAACTCGCAATTTTCGGGCAAAGTTACAAAGTTTTTTCCGAATACCTGCCAAACAATGTCCTTATAAGTGTTAATATTCGCTTAAAAGTTAAATCAAGAGGCTTGCACCGAACACAAGGAGCAGGTAGCGGAGGAACTTTCCGATGGTGATGCTGGTGATGGATATAACCACATTGGCCCGCATGAGTCCGAGCATGATGGTGATGGCAGACCCCAACAAGGGGAGGAAAGCAAAGAACCCCATCCAGGCCCCGCGCCCGCCCATGAATTTCTCGGCTTTGTCAAGCGATTCTTTTTTCACATGCAGATATTTCTCAATCCAGTCGAGCCTTCCCATGCGCCCTACCCCATAGTTGAACATGCCGCCCACCACATTGCCAATGGTTCCATAAACCACCAGCCCCCAGGGGTCGAGTCCGGCGGCCTGCAGTCCCACCATCACAGCCTCGCTGCTAAAGGGGAAGAAGCTTCCGGCCAGGAATGCAGCCATGAGCATGCCCCAATAGCCAAAGTCTATTAGAAACTGAATGAAGGCATCCATAGGTTGAAAGCAGTGAGCAACAGGGTTGCAAGCACCATGAAGAGAAAGCTGATGTTAGAAAGCTTGCTGTGGGTGAGTGCAATGAAATGACCCACCAAGGGGGCTGTCACCACCATGAGAAGGCGCATGAGGGTATCGAAGTGCTGAGGTTGCGACACCAGGAACAAGGTGATGACGAACACGGTGAGCATGAATGCCTCATACTCCATGCGGGTGCGAATCTTGTCTTGATAGCTGTAACGGAGAAAGTGCACTGCTCCCGTTAGGGCAAGCAGAACAACCCAACAGAGCATGGCCACCCTATTAAGTCCGAGTGAAGCAACGTTGCCCACCTGACCAAACACGGCAATGGTTTCGAAATGGTGTGGCACCAGCATAAACCGACCAGTGTAAACACTATAGGCACTAAGAAACCAATAGGGAACAGAAAAGCCAAACAAAGAGGCAAGAAACGTTTTCACACTCATTGCCAACATGTAAACGGCGAGCAAGAACCAGCACATAGGCAGCATGAAAACAATGTGCGGAAAAGCCATGCTTGCCATTCCCAAGCAGAAGAAAGCTGCAAACACCTGGCCCACAGCATTCTTGTTTTGGTAAGTGCTGAACAGCAAAATAAAGAAAACGATGAAACAAACCTGCACCAGGTCGGCTCCCCACGGCACATTCAACAGCAATGTTGCCGGCTCGCTGGCACTGCCCCGTGGTGGCAGTGCCAGCAGCATGGCGCTGAGAAAGAGGAACGAACACGACACCATGCGACTGAAGATGCGTATGAGTGCATAGGTGTTGTTGAGTAGCATCAGCAGGAACGTTGTCACCCCCAGAAAGGCGAAAGACAACAAGTTTCCATGTTGCACCCCCAGCCAGCTCACAAGAAAAACCAGTATGCCATAGATCAATGCCAAGGGCAGCGACAATTTACTCTCAGCAACTTTGTTCTGTATTCGTTTATTAATCACGTTGTTTAAAGATCTTGCCCGATATCGGAACGGAAGTATTTATCGGTGAACCCTATTTTCTGAGCTTCTGTAAAGCTCTTTTTCAGTGCTTCGGCTTTATCTTTTCCATAAGACGACACAGCGATTACCCTACCGCCATTGGTTACCACGGTTCCATCCTTCACAGCTGTTCCACTGTGGAAGACGATGCTGCCTTCAACTTCTCCGATGCCTTCTATGGGATAGCCTTTATGGTATTCTTGGGGATAGCCTCCGCTCACGAGCATCACGCACACGGCGGCCCGCTCGTCGAACTCGATGGTACGCTGGTCGAGGTTGCCTTGTGCCACACCCTCGAAAAGGTCTACGATGTCGCTCTTCAGGCGCAGCATCACGCTTTCGGTTTCGGGGTCGCCCATGCGACAGTTGTATTCGATAACCATGGGGTTGCCCTCAACGTTGATGAGTCCGAAGAAGATAAAGCCTTTGTAATCGATGTCCTCGGCGCGCAGTCCCTCAACGGTGGGTTTGATGATGCGTTCTTCCACCTTCTGCATCCACTCCTTGGTGGCAAAGGGCACTGGAGAAACGGAGCCCATACCGCCGGTGTTCAGTCCGGTGTCGCCCTCACCAATGCGTTTATAGTCTTTGGCCTCGGGCAGAATCTTGTAGTGTTCGCCGTCGGTGATTACGAACACCGAACATTCGATGCCGCTCAGGAACTCTTCAATCACCACGCGCGACGAGGCATTGCCAAACATGCCGCCGAGCATTTCGCCAAGCTCTCGCTTAGCCTCTTCGAGTGTTGGCAGAATGAGCACGCCCTTGCCGGCACAAAGTCCGTCGGCCTTGAGCACATAGGGAGCCTTCAAGGTTTCCAGGAAAGCCAGTCCGTCGGCCAGATGCTCACCATCGAAAGTCTGATAGCGAGCCGTTGGAATGTTGTGCCGTTGCATGAAAGCCTTGGCAAAATCTTTGCTCCCCTCCAGCACAGCCCCTGCTTTCGAAGGACCGATAACGGGTATGCCAGCCGTGAGCGGGTCGGCCTTGAAGTTATCGTAGATGCCTTTCACCAGAGGGTCTTCGGGACCCACCACCACCATGTCAATGGTTTGTTCTGTGCAGAATTTCTTCAGTGCATCAAAGTCGTCGGCTTTGATGGCAACATTCTCACTTTTGCATTCGCTGCCGGCCAATGTCATGCCGGCTGTTCCGGCATTGCCCGGTGCAACAAACAGTTTCTCTACATGTTTGCTCTGCGCAATCTTCCATGCCAAGGCATGCTCGCGTCCGCCACTTCCTAAAAGCAGAATTTTCATTGTCCTATATATATTTAATAATGTGGGTTATTTCTTCTCGTGCCATTCACTCTCCTTCCTCGGAAGGTGTAAGGGGGAGGGGCTTCAGATAATCCTCGAAGTACTGTGTGATGCGTTCATGCAGGTGCACGCTCTGATGTCCGCGCATGTTGTGTGGTTCGCCCGGATACACGAAGAAGTCGGGTTGTGTGCCCTCTTCAATGCACTTGGCAATAAACATCAAGCAGTGCTGTGGCACCACGGTAGCATCGTTATAACCGGTGATGATTTGCAGCTTTCCCTTCAGGTTCTTGGCCTGGTTCAGCAGCGAGCACTTGGCATAGCCTTCGGGATTCTGTTGGGGCGAGTCCATATAGCGTTCGCCATACATCACCTCATACCATTTCCAGTCGATAACGGGTCCGCCGGCCACACCCACCTTAAACACCTCGGGGTGATGGGTCATCATGGTGATGGTCATGTAACCGCCGAACGACCACCCGTGCACTCCTATGCGGTCGGCATCAACATACGGCAACGACTTGAGAAAGGCCACGCCTTGCATTTGGTCGTCGGTTTCCACCTGTCCGAGCTGGCGGAAGGTGGCCTGTTCAAACTCCCGTCCGCGGTTTTCCGAACCGCGGTTATCGAGAATGAACACCACATAGCCTTTCTGTGCCATATAGGTTTCCCACGAGCGCGAGCAGTAGTGCCAACGTGCATCCACATTGTGGGCGTGCGGTCCGCCGTAGACATAGATAACCGTGGGATATTTCTTCTGCGGGTTGAAGTTGGCCGGTTTCACCATGCGATAGTAGAGGTCGGTAACGCCATCGGCAGCTTTGATGGTTCCGCTAGTATATTCGGGCACCTGATAGTCTTTCCAAGGGTCTTCTGCCACCAACAGCTGCACCGGTTTGTTCTTCGCCTGTGCGGTTTGCACGGTAATCACCCGTGGCACGGTGGGTTCCGAGTAGCGGTCGATGAGCCAGGCACCCGACGATGAGAGCGAGGCATAGTGATAGCCGCGCCCGTTGTCGAGCAGCGTGCGCCTGCCGGTTTTCACATCCACCGCCCATGTGTTGCGCTGAATGGGGTTGCACTCGTTGGAAGCAATCACCACACTGCGGGATTTCTGGTTGAACCCTAACAAGTCGAGCACCACCCACGGTCCGCTGGTGAGTTGTTTGAGGATGGTTCCGTCGGCAGCATTGCACAAGTAGAGGTGGTTGTAGCCGTCGCGTTGCGACTGCATGATATATTTACTCCCATCCCAAGGCAGGAACACGATGGGGTGGAGGGGTTCCACATATCGGTCGTGCTGTTCGCGATAGAGTTCTTTCATGCGCTCGCCCGTTTCGGCATTGTAGCTCACCAGCCGGCAGTCGTTCTGGTCGCGGTTCAGTTCAAACATGTAAACAGTCTTCGAATCGGGACTCCATGCGATGTTGGTGAAGTAGCACGGCTCGTCGCTCAGCTTGCCATCTTGGGCAATAGGCGCTGTGTGGCCGTCCTTGGGTGTTTGCAGGAAGACGTTGCGCCCTGTTTCCACATTGAAGATGCCCACGGTAACGGAGTGCGACTGTTCGCCCGCCATGGGGTATTTGTCGGGCTGATAGGCTGCCGACCTTTCAAACACATCCACCTGAGGATAGTCGGCCACGGCCTGCTGGTCCATCCGGTAGTAGGCGAGGCACTTGCCATCAGGACTCCAGAAAGTTCCCTTTGTAATGCCGAACTCATCTCGGTGTACGCTCTGCCCGTAAACGATGCCGCGCGAGCCGTCGGTAGAGAGCTGATGGGTGTGCTCGGCTTCATCCTGCACATACAGCTGATGGTCTTTCACATAGGCCGTAGCTCTGGAATCCTTGCTCCAGTCGTTGGCTGTCTGCCCCGACACGCTATCCTGCCACACCGTCTGGTGGGCTTTGAAGTCAACCAGCATGAAAGCCCGTCCGTTACCCACCGCCACGAGTGGCTTATCGGCGTATGGGAAGTTGGCATTCAGCAGATGTCGCACGCGCTTGATGTCGTCGCTACCTGCCCACTGGTTCACCTCGTCGAGTGTGAAGAGCAGGGTTTCCTTGCCTGTTTTCTTGTCAACCAGATAACATTCTTCCACATCGTTTCGCACGAGCTGGTCGCCCCACCATTCATAATATTTGTTCTGCGGCTGCAGGTTATAGAAGTTGTTGCCGCCGAAGTTGAGGTCTTCAAGTGTGAAGAGTTTCTTCTCTTGTGCCATGGCTGTTGTGAACTGAGCGAAAAGCATCACCAAGCAAAACCATTTAATCTTCGTCATGATCGAATTCCTCCCTGTCGTTTCTTTTCTTAAAGTTATTCTTTCTTGATTTGAAGTCGGTGTCGGAACCGAAGAGCCTGCGCCGCTGCTCCATTCGTTCGGCACGGGTTCCGTTGCGGCGGTCGCCCTTTCCTCCACGTCCATCTTTACGGTCGCCGCGGAACTCTTTGCGGTCGCCACGGAAGCCCTTGCGTTCGTCGCGTTCGCCTTGCCGGTCGAACGGTTTGTGCTGGCGGCGCGGTTCTCCCTTGTAGTCGTGTTCAAACGAGTGGAACTTGAAAGAGCGGATGTCGCCGTCTTCGTTTTCTTCCTGTTCATCGAATCGTTTTTTAAACTCGCGGTTTTTCTTAAACCTGTGTTTCTCGGCCATGGCCGCTTTCTCTTCGTCTGTTTTCACAACGCCACCTTCCGAGCGGAAGTCGCGCATCTTGCCCTCAAACATCGAGTATTTGCGGAACTCGCATTCAAGACTTCCGTTATAGAGCGGCACCTTGATAGAGGGTTTCAGTCCAATCTGGTCGAAACATTCTTCGCGGTAAGAGAGCACCCAGGCATCGTTGCCGCCGAAGGCATGCTTCAGTCGTTCGCCAATCATTTTGTAGGTGGCCAGCAGGTTGGGGGTGGTGATGCGTTCGCCGTAGGGCGGGTTGGTAACCATGATTGCTTTCTCGGCGGGTTGCTCGAAGTCTTTGAAATCGCGCTGTTCGATGGTGATGAGCTTGCTGAAGCCAGCAGCCTTCACGTTCATGCGTGCCGTGTTCACGGCCTTCATGTCTACATCGTAGCCATAGATGTGATGTTCGAAGGGGCGTTCCTGCGAGTCGTCGTTATAGATTTCGTCGAAGAGTTCCTGGTCGAAGTCGGGCCATTTCTCGAAAGCGAACTCTTTGCGGAAGATGCCCGGACTCATATTCTGTGCTATGAGCGCCGCCTCGATGAGCAGGGTGCCCGACCCGCACATGGGGTCGATGAAGTCTGTTTCGCCTCGCCAGCCTGTCATCAGAATCATGCCGGCCGCGAGCACCTCGTTGAGCGGAGCGTCGACCGAAGCCTGGCGGTAGCCTCGCCGGTGGAGCGACTCGCCGCTGGAATCGAGCGAGAGCGTTGCCTTGTCTTCGGCAATGTGAATATTCAGCTGAATGTCGGGATTGGTGATGCTGATGCTGGGGCGGGTGCCAAACTTTTCGCGGAACTGGTCTACGATGGCATCCTTCACCTTATAAGTAACAAAGCGCGAATTGCGAAACTCCTCGGAATACACCACCGAGTCTACGCTGAAGGTCTTACCCTTGCCGATGTAGAGGCTCCAGTCTATTTTCTTCACCTCGTCGTACATATCGTCGGCACTGCTGGCTTTGAAGTGAGCAATGGGTTTAAGAATGCGTATGGCCGTGTGTAACTGGAAGTTGGCACGGTACATCATCTCCTTGTTACCCGTGAACGACACCATGCGTCGCCCTATTTCAATGTTGTTTGCACCTAAGTTGGTGAGCTCTTCTGCCAAAACGGGTTCAAGCCCCATGAAGGTTTTGGCAATGAGTTCAAATTCCTGTTCCATTGTCGAATTCTATATCAAAGTTATCAATTGGTTCTTTATTGTATTTGCGTGTGCCCTCGGCCATGCTTTTGGTAACCCACACGTTGGCTCCCACCACGCATCCCCTGCCAATAGTGATGCGTCCCAGAATGGTGGCATTGGCATACACCACCACGTTGTCTTCCAGAATGGGATGGCGGGGTATGCCCTTGATGGGGTTTCCCTTGTCGTCGAGGGGGAAGCTCTTGGCTCCCAAGGTTACACCCTGGTATATTTTCACATAGTTGCCGATGATGCAGGTGGCACCAATTACCACACCCGTGCCATGGTCGATGGTGAAGTGATGACCGATGCTGGCAGCGGGATGAATGTCGATGCCGGTTTCTGAGTGTGCCATCTCGCTCAGCTTGCGGGGTATGAGGGGCACCTCCAACTGGTGTAGCACATGGGCCAGCCTGTAGATGGTGAGTGCCTTGATGGCGGGATAGCACGAGATAATCTCGCCATAGCTCTCGGCAGCCGGGTCACCGTTGTAGGCAGCCTCCACATCGGTGGAGAGGGTAGCACGAATGGCAGGCAGCTGGCTCACCACCTCGGTGGCGATGTCGGCAGCACGGCAGCGAAGCTGGGCGAGTTCTTCATAGGAAGTGGGCTCGTCGCAGGTGCGGCAGAAGCACAATCCGGCCAGCACCTGATCAGTGAGCAGCTTGTGGAGCCGTTCGATGCTAACGCCAATGTGGTAGCTGATGGTATGGGTGTTAAGACTCGACTTTCCGTAGAATCCCGGAAAGAGAATAGCGCGTGCAAGTTCCACAATTTCTTCGAGTGCAGGACCCGAAGGCAGCGGATGCCCGTCGCGATGCTGATGGAAAAGCCCTTTCAGCGACTGCTCTTCTGACAGCCGCTCAATGGTCTCTGTGAGTACATGAGTGTTTATGTTGTCGCTCATTACTTGGTTGTGTATCAATAAAAGTCGTTTAAAAGACCCCACAAAGGTAAGGCTTTTTTGGGAAACATGCAAACGTTTGGACCAAATTCAAGTGGAAATATTTCTCTATAATATAAATAATGTGTAATTTTGCACTCAATTTGAGAAAACGTAGAAGTTATTGCATGAAATATGCCATCATTGCTGCCGGAGAAGGGTCGCGCCTGAGTGCCGAGGGCATCAGCACCCCCAAACCGCTGGTCGAGTTGCAGGGCGTTGCACTCATCGACCGGCTCATGGGCACATTCCTTCGCCACCATGCCGAAGAGATTGTTGTCATTTGCAACGAACAGTCGCCCGGGGTGGTGCAGCACCTCAACCACATTGCCCGAAACGGACTGAACGGATGCCGCGTGCCGCTCAGGGTGGTGGTGAAGACAACGCCCAGCTCGATGCACAGTTTTTATGAAATGGCACCGTATTTAGAGGGTGGTCCTTTCGTGCTCACTACCGTTGACACAGTTTTCGACCATGCATGGTTCGGGCGCTTTGTGAAATTGTTTGCCGAAGACACCACTGCCGATGGCTATATGGTGGTTACTCCTTTCGAAGACGACGAGAAACCGCTCTATGTGTCCACTAACGAAAACCTGATCATCACCGGCTTCTTCGATTCCCACCCCTGCACCCCCGCACCCTCCCACCCCCGCACCTTCGTCTCCGGCGGCATCTATGCACTCAAGGCGAATGCCATTCCTGTGTTGCGCCAATGCGTGGAACGGGGCGAAATGCGCATGCGCAACTTTCAGCGTGCCCTCGTTCAGGAAGGGTTGCAGCTGAAGGCATGGGTTGCCCCGAAGGTGATGGACATCGACCACGCTGCCGACATTGTCAAGGCAGAGGCTTTTCTTGCAGCACCCCGTGTGCACTTGGCACATCGCCGCACCCCCGCGCCCACCTACCTTCCCACCCCCGCACCCTCGCACCCCCTCTCCCCCGACGATGCCATCCTCCACACAGTGGCCGAGAAGCTCTGCCAAATGGGTTTTGAAATGGGGTGCACGAACTTGGAAGAAACCGACATCAACGACTTCGAACGCGATTACTGCAACGGTCGCATCCTGCGCAACCACGTGGTGCTCTGCATGCAACGCGACAACAAGTTCCTGCAACAGCTGCAACGGTTGCAACAAATGGGCATGCGCGTGGTGAACAGCGTGGAAAGCATTGCCAACTGCTCGCGCGGAAAGCTTCATGAGCTGATGCACGAACACCATTTCGTCCTGCCGCCTTCCAACAACGACAAAGGCTGGTGGGTGAAAAGGGCCGACGTGCATTCGCTGGGCAGTGACGACGTGGTCTATTGCGCCACCGCAGAACAGCGTGATGCTGCCATCAGCAGGTTCACCGAAAAATCGGGTGTGCCGCCCGTGGTGAGTGCACATGTTGAGGGGACCGAGGTGAAGTTCTATGGCGTGGGCGAGTGGTTCCGCCCACCCCTAACCCCTCCCCGGGAAGGGGAACAACGCCCACCCCTAACCCCTCCCCGGGGAGGGGAATGGGAATGGGAATTGGAATGGGGAAAGTTGAGGGATGAGGCAAGGCGGCTGGCTCGCATCACGGGACTCACCGTGTGGGGAGGCGATGCCATACTCACACCCGAACCCATCATCATCGACTTCAACGACTGGCCCAGCTTTGCGCCCTGCCGCGAAGAGGCTGCCGAAGCTATTGCCAGACTCATCGTAAAAGAATGCTCATGATTAAGAAATTCAAACAACTGCTTCATAACTCCTATAAGTCGGAGGATACCGAGGAATGGCTCGATGTGCACTTCACACGACCCATCGGACTGGTGTTTGCCTTGCTGTGGAACCGCTTGGGCATACACCCCAATGCCATCACGCTGCTCTCAATCGTGCTGGGTATGGCAGCGGGATATATGTTCTTCTTCACCGATATGGAACACAACCTGATGGGGGTGCTCCTGCTGATGCTTGCCAACTTCTGCGACTCTACCGACGGACAGATGGCGCGCATCACAGGAAAGAAAACGCTCATCGGGCGCATGCTCGACGGCTTTGCGGGCGATGTGTGGTTCGCCTGCATCTACATTGCCATCGGACTAAGACTGATGCCGCAAGACATTCCGTTCACCAACCTTCAGTGGGGACTGTTCATCTGGCCGCTCTTGGTGGTGGCGGGCATCTATGCGCATGCGCCACAAGCTGCACTGGCCGACTATTACCGACAGATTCACCTGTTCTTTCTCTTAGGAAAGAAGGGTAGCGAATTGAACAGCTACCGCGAACAACGAAAAATATATGAACAGGCACGGGCGCAATACTTAACGCCCACCCCTAACCCCTCCCCGGGGAGGGGAACGCTCAATGCTAAACTTTCTGCGCTCACGGCTATGGTTTTCTATTACAACTATGCCAACTATTGCCGCGGACAGGAAAGGCGCACGCCGAATTTCCAACAATTCATACGAACCTGGAAAGAACAACCCAACGAACAGGTGCGAATGGAGTTTCTGAATGGCTCACGACCGCTGATGCCGTTCACCAACATTCTCACGTTCAACACCCGCGCCATAGTGCTCTATGTGAGCTGTCTGACTAACATGCCCTGGCTCTACCCGCTCTTCGAAATCACGGTCATGCAGGCGCTCATGTGCTATATGCACCACCGCCACGAAACACTCTGTGCACGGCTCACCCCTGCATTCTCCCCCTCCCGCACCCCCGCTCCCTCCCACCCCCGCACCCTCCTCTTCGACTTTGGCGGAACACTCGACACGCACGGAACACATTGGGGAAAAATGTTCTGGCATGCCTACCGGCAGCAGGGCATCGACATCAGCGAACAGCAACTGCGCGATGCTTACGTTTATGCCGAACGCACGCTGGGCACAAGCACCATCATCAAACCGGAGTTCACATTCAAGCAAACCATCGACGAGAAACTGCGACTGCAACTGCAATACCTCAGCGAACACCACATCATTGCTGCCAACAGCAACCAACTGCAACAGTGGAGAACCTTGATGCTGAACCGCCTTTACGATGAAGTGCAACAAAACATGACCGAGAACCGGAAACTGCTGGAAGAACTGAGCAGAGAAATGCAGATTGGCATCGTTACCAACTTCTATGGCAACATGGAAACGGTGCTGAAAGAGTTCTCGCTCGCAAAGTATGTGACCTTCGTGGTGGAATCGGCCATCGTGGGAGTGCGCAAGCCCAACCCCAGAATCTTCGAACTGGCAAAACAACGCTCCTACACCCCCACCCTCGTCATCGGCGACAGCTACGAGAAAGACATAGTGCCAGCCAAACAAGCCGGGCTCAACACCGTGTGGCTGAAGGGCGAGGGATGGAACCCGCCACCCGCCGACTGCTCCCAAGCCGACTATATCATCACAAACATCAACGAAATTAAGAATCTGAATTTAGATATATGCAACTCAAGCTTTTAATCACTACGCTGATAACCCTGATGGCGCTGAACACCAAAGCACAAATCACGGGATTTGTTATCAACGACCAAACGGGCGACACCATCGCCTTTGCTACCGCTGCCTACAAAGGGCACAACACTTCGGTGAGTGCCAATGAGCGCGGCTACTATTCCATCATACGACACAATGGATGGTCGCTCACCTTCAGCGCCGTGGGCTTCCACTCGAAGCGCATCAACATCAATGCCAACACGCCGGCAAAACTGAACGTGCGACTCAAACCCGACACCCGACAGCTTGAAGAAGTGGAGGTGAGACACAAGCGTGTGCGCTACTCAAGAAAGGATAACCCTGCCGTGGAACTGATGAAAAGGGTGATTGCTGCGAAGAAACGCACTCACCTCGAAAACCACGACTTCTATCAATACCAGAAATACCAGAAAATTACGTTCGGCGTGAACGACGTTACTTCGAAAGACCTTGAAAGCAAGTTCTTTCAAAAACACCCGTGGCTCATCAACCAGGTGGAACCGTGCCTGAAAAACAACAAACTCATTCTGCCCATCACGGTAGACGAAACGGTTACGCAACACATCTACCGGAAAGAACCGAAGAAAGAAAAGGATTTCATCATCGGACAAAAAACTGAGGGCATCAGCAACGTGATTCAAACGGGCGAAATTCTGAGCATGATGATGAAGGAACTGTTTCGCGACATCGACATCTACGACGACTTCATTACCGTGCTGCAACACCCGTTCCCATCGCCCATCGGACGAACGGCCATCTCGTTCTACCGCTTCTACATAGAAGACACGCTGCTTGTAGACAACGATTCGTGCTATCACCTGCAGTTCATTCCCAACAACCAACAAGACTTCGGGTTCCGAGGCGAACTGTTCGTGCTGAAAGATTCCACACTGCATGTGAAGAAATGCAACATGCAAATACCCAAGCGAACGGATGTGAACTTCATTGGCAACATGTTTATGGAACAGGAATACAGCAAACTGCCCAATGGCGAATGGGCACTCACCACCGACGACCTCTTTGCCGAACTGAAGGTGAGCGAGTTTATCACCAACGGATTCCTGAACCGAACAACCAGACTCTCCGACTATTCGTTCGAAGAGATTGCACAGAAACAGTTCAAAGGAAAGGCACCCATCAAAGAACTGCCCGACGCTCGAATGCAAGGCAACGACTTCTGGGAGAAAAACCGAAAGGCGGAACTCACCAAAAGTGAAGCCGACATGCCTAACTTCATCAAACGCATGGAACAGTCGAAAAACTATAAATGGGTGCTCGCCGGAGCCCGACTGCTCCTGGAAAACTATATTGAAACGGGAAAAGATTCGGCCGACAGCAAATTCGACATCGGACCGGTGAACACGTTCATCTCACACAACTTCGTAGACCACTACCGACTGAGGGCCAGCGGGCGAACAACGGCCAACCTGAACCCACACCTCTTCTGGAACGGATTCTATGCCTACGGCACGCACTCAAGGAAACACTACTACGGAACGGAGTTCACCTACTCGTTCAACAAAAAGAAATACCAGCCCTTCGAATTCCCACAGAGAACCATTGCAGTGGAATCGACCTTCGACGTGATGTCGCCGGCCGATAAGTTTATCAACCACAACAAAGACAATGCTTTCATGGCGTTCAGAACGCAGAAGGTGGAACAGATGTATTTCTATAACCGACAGAAAATTAGCTTTGTTTACGAAACCGACTGGGGACTGGGCGTTAACACGGCTTTCAAAGCCGAAAGCAACAAACCAACCGGCACGCTGGTGTTCGAACGGGTGGGCGACGGAAAAATCATCAACCGCATTCGCACTACAGAAGTAACCTTTGGACTGGCCTACAGCCCCAACATCACGTTCGTGAACACCAAGCAACGCCGCATGATGGTGAACCACAACTCGCCTGAGATTGCGGTGAACCACACCGTGGGACTCAACCGCATCATGGGCGGACAGTATAAGCTGAACTTCACCGAGGTTGACATCTTCAACCGCGTATGGCTGGGAAGCTGGGGCTACATCAACATGCGACTCAAAGGCGGAGCACAGTGGAACAAGGTGCCCTTCCCGCTGCTCATCATGCCGCCGGTGAACCTCTCGTTCTTCGAAAACGACAAGTCGTTCTCGCTGATGCGCAACATGGAGTTCCTCAACGACCGCTATGCCTACGTTTCCTTTGCATGGGACACACAGGGAAAGCTGCTCAACCGCGTGCCTTTCGTGCGACATCTGAAGTGGCGAGAGTATTTTGCCCTGAAAGCCATGTGGGGAACGCTCACCAACAAGAACAACCCGTTCGTAGAAAGCAATGCTGCGTCGAACATGCTCTTCCGCATGCCCGAGGGAGCACATGTGATGGACAACAAGAAACCATACGTGGAAGCAGTGGTGGGCATTCACAACATTCTGCGCCTCTTTGCCATAGACTTTGTTCACCGGTTCAGTTACAACGAACTGCCCAACACCTCGAAAAATGGCATTCGCTTCGGATTTGAACTAACGTTCTGATTGTTATTTCAAGTGAGGGCTAAACCCAAACAGGTCATTAGAATGATTGGTGTTCAGCTGCAAAAACTATCGGTGTACGGAGAAAACGGTAAGGTTTTTGTTTCGTACACAGCCCGTGTAGCAATGCTACATGCGACATGTAGGATTGCTACATGCCACATGTAGGATTGTTATATGCCACATGTATGAAACTAAAAGCAGTACCTTTACAAGACAAGAACAGTGCTTTTGGATACCAAAAGCACTGTTCTTGATTGCTAAAAGCACTGTTCTTGATTGCTAAAAGCACTGTTCTTGATTGCTCAAAGCACTGTTCTTATAACCCGAAAAAACATGCTGTTATTTGCTGCCTCCGCCAAGGGCGATGTAGAGTGCTATCACGGCTTCGGCAGCATCGTACATGTTCATGGCCTGACTGAGTTGTGCCTGAAGCAGCGACTCCTGGGCGGTGAGCACCTCTATGTAGTTGGCCTTGCCGTTGTCCATCAGCTCATGGGTGCCGGTGTAGGCTTCGTGAAGCACCTCTACCTGGCGCTGAAGATAGGTGTGCTTCTCGCGGGCTGTCATGCAGTCGGCCATGGCCTCGTTCACCTGGTTGCCGGCATCAATCACCGTCTGCACATATTTCTGCCGCAGCTCTTCTTCGGTGAGCTGGGCAATCTTCTTGTTGGCAATCAAACGGCCACGGGCAAAGATGGGCTGCGTGAGCGAACCAATGGCAGTGAGCAACAGTTTACCCGGGTTTACAACGATGCCAGCATCGTTGGTCCACCCGGCACTGCCGTTGAGCGTGATGCTGGGATAGAAGGCAGAACGAGCAGCCTGCGTATTGTAGAAAGCCTCTTCCATAGCATAGTTGGCCATGCGAATGTCGGGACGGTTTTCGAGCATCATGGCAGGTATGCCAATCTTCAGGTATTTGGTGTCGAACATTTGCTGTTCGGCGCTGCCCTGTGCCTCGGCATGGTGCAGTGTGGAGCTGCCCCAAGCCTGACGGTTGATGTGCTGCGGACTCACGGCCAGCAGTCGGCAGATGTTATTCTCTACAGAAAGAATGTAGCGACGGGTATCGGCAATTTGGGTTTTCACGTTCAGGTAGGATGCTTCCATCTGGTTGACGGCGGTGCTATATGCCTTGCCGTTTTCCCAAAGAGCCTTCTCTGTTTCCAACGACTCTTTCCAGAGCCCTTCGGTTTGTGTGAGAATTTCTAACTGGCGATCGAGCACCTGAAGCAGGAAGTATTGCTGAGCCGTGGTTGAGATGAGGTTGGCACGCACAACGTCCTCCCCAATCTGAGCCTGCAAAAGCACAGCCTTGGCTGCACGCTTCTGGTTGGTGATGGAGCCAAAGGCATCAACGTCTATCGACAGCTGCAACGGCAGGTTGTAGGTCTTTGTCCAGGGGTTGTTGTGGAACTTCGACAACGTTCCCTGAGGAGCAAATGCGAGCGAGGGCAGATAGGCCTGCTTGGCCGCTTTCAATGAGGCCTCGCTCTTGGCAACCGCAATGCGGGCTGAGTTGAGGTCGGTGTTGTTGGCCAGCACCTGTTCGATGAGTTGCTGAAGCAGAGGGTCGGTAAAGAACTCGCGCCACGACATTTGAGCAAGCGACTGCTCGCCCATGGCCTGCTTAACTTCCTGGCTGTTGCCAAAGGCATCGTCGGCCGACAGCGAAGGCTGTTCATATTTATTATATATGCCGCAGCCTGTGAGCACCACGCTAAATAATACAGAATAAAAGATAAATGACAAATTTATTGTGTTCTTTCTTTTGATTTTGATTTCCATAATGTTTCTTTCTTGATTGTTCGTTGGTCATTTGTCATTTAGCGCTCCGTTGCCCTGAAACTTTTCATGCAGTTTCTGGAACACAATGAAGAAGGAGGGAACAACAAAGAGCAGGGCCACGGTGCCTATGCTCATTCCACCTATTACACCAAGAGCGAGCGCACGGTTACCGTTGGCACCGGCTCCGCCCTCGATAACGAGGGGCACCATACCGATAATCATGGTGGCTACAGTCATCAGAATGGGACGCAGACGCTCTTTACATGCTGCAAAGGCGGCATCGGTGATGCTCATGCCCTGGGCACGGCGTTCGGTGGCAAACTCGGTGATGAGGATGGCGGTTTTGGCCAGCAGGCCAATGAGCATGATTACACCCGTTTGCAGATAGATGTTGTTATCCATACCGGGCAACCCCAACAGACTGCCTAAGTAGGCAAACACAAAGGCACCCATCAAGCCGAACGGCACACTGAACAGCACGGCCCACGGTGTGAACCAAGAGTTATAGAGCGATGCCAGGATGAGATAGATGAGGATGGCACAGATAACATAGATGAGCGAGGTGGCATTGGAGCCTGCGGCCTCTTCCAACTCGCGCGACATTCCACTATACTCGTATGTGGCTGTGGCAGGCATTTCTTCTTTGAACACTTCGGCAATAACCTTGTGCACGTCACCCTCGGTATAGCCACTGTTGGGAGTGATGTAGCAGGTGATGCTCTGCATCAGGTTGAAGTGTTCTATGTTAGCGGGACCAACAATCTCTTTCAGAGAAACGAACTCAGACATGGGAGCCATCTTGCCGCCACTTACCTGCATGAAGATGTTTTGCAGCGACTGCGGGTCGAGACGGTATTCGGGTGATGCAGAAGCCATGATTCGATAAACCTTACCAAACTGGTTGAAGTTACCAATGTATGCACCACCGCAGTATGCACCAAGGGTGTTAAGCACGTCGGCAGGCGAAACGCCGGCGCGGTTGCACTGAACTGCATCCACATCTACCTGATATTTGGGGAAGCGCTCTGAGTAAGTTGTCATGGCAGAAGATACTTCAGGCCGTTCAGACAACTTGGCCAGGAAATGCTCGGTGTGCTTGGCAAACTCAGAAAGGTTGCCGTCGGTGGGGTCTTCAACATTCAGGGTAATGTCGTTACTGGTACCATAACCGGGAATCTGAGGCATCTGGAAGGGTATCACCCTCAGATTCTTGATGTCAAGACAGTCGAAGTAGAAGCGGTAGTAGACGAGGTCGATGAGGTGGTTCATGCCCGGACGCTCGTCCCAGTTCTTCAGGCGCACAACCATGGTGCCGTAGTTAGAACCAGCACCAGACAGCATACCGTAACCACAGGTGACAGAGAAGCTCTCTAACTCGGGAATCTTTTTCACCTTCTCTTCCACCTTCTTCACCATCTCACGCGTCTGTTGAAGCGTGGTTCCTTCAGGAGCCTGAATCTCAGCCAGGAACACGCCCTGGTCTTCCTGAGGAACAAGACCGGAGGGCAAACTCTTCATAAAGAACACCAACAGCACCACTGCTCCTGCCAGCAGGCTCCAAGCCAAAACGGGACGCTTGATAAACTTCTGCACACTCTTGCTATACTTGTTATATATAGCAGAGTAGCCGGCTTCATAGGCTTTCTTGGTGTAGAAGGTAATGCCCTTGCCTTCTTTCTTGCCTTCCGTTACGCGCATCATGATGGCACAGAGGGCAGGACAAAGGGTGAGGGCCGAAATGCACGACAGACCCACAGACGAGGCAATGGTTACACCAAACTGGGTGAAGAAGGTGCCCGAAGTGCCAGGCATGAACATCACAGGAACGAACACGGCCATGAACACCAACGTGCACGAAACAACGGCCACCGACACCTCGCTCATGGCCTGGCGGGTGGCTTCTCGGGCATCGCTGATGCCGCCTTCCATCTTGGCCATCACTGCCTCAACCACCACAATGGCATCGTCGACCACCGTACCGATGGCGAGCACCAGGGCAAACAGGGTGAGTATGTTCAGCGAGAAGCCTGCCACGGAAACAACGGCAAAGGTTCCTAACAGCGATACGATAATGGAAATAGAGGGAATGATGGTGGCCTTGATGTTCTGCAGGAAGATAAACACTACGAGCACCACAAGGATGATGGCAATGACCAACGTTTCCACTACGTTGTGGATGGCGGCGAAGAGGAAGTCGTCGGAGGTCATCATGGTCACGAACTCAAGGCCGGCCGGCATCGTTTTCTTCACCTCTTCAAACATCTTGTTGATGCTGGCATTCACCTGGGTGGCGTTGGCACCCGGTGCGGCGAATACCATGAAGAGGGCACCCGGACAGTCCTGGATGTTCGACGTGAAGTTGTAGCTCATGGCGCCAATCTGCACCTCGGCCACGTCGCTCAGTTGCAACATGCCGCCATCGCTGGTACGAAGCACAATGTTGTTGAATTCTTCAACGGTCTTCAGTGTACCCTTATACTGCATGTTGTATTGGTAGGAGTTACCCGACTTTTCGCCCAGTGTACCCACAGCAGCCACGAAGCTCTGCCCACCGATGGCAGCAAAGATATCATTGGGCGTGAGTCCATACTGTGCCATCACGTCAGGCTTCAGCCAAATACGCAAAGCGTATGTGTTACCAAGGCTCAGCACGTTGCCAACACCAGTGATACGCATCAGGCGCGGCTTGATGTTGATGTCGACGTAGTTCGAAACGAAGTCTTCGTTGTATTTGCCGTCGGAGCTCTTCAAAGCGAAAATTCTCAGAATATTGTTCTGACGCTTCTCTACCTTCACACCAACCTTGGTGACATCGGCAGGCAACAGGGCCAGTGCACCGCTCACGCGGTTCTGCACGTTTACGGCCGCCATATCGGCATCAGTGCCCTGCTTGAAGAAAACGTTGATTTCTACGTCGCCGTTGGACGATGCCTTGGAGGTTATGTAGGTCATGTCGTTCACACCGTTCACAGCCTCTTCCAAAGGCTGGATGACCGATTTCATCACCGTGTTCTCGTCGGCACCAGAGTAACTGGTGGTTATTGACACTGTAGGCGGCGCAATATCCGGATATTGCTCTACCGGTAGCGTGGTTATAGATATGTAGCCCACCAGGGCTATCACGATGGAGATGGCACACGCCATCACGTATCTATTAATAAATATATTATTTTTCATAAAGCGGTGGCAAACTCTTTACTTTCTACTTTTCACTCTTCACTTCCGCAGGGAATAGCACACGCTGCCCTTCCGTTACGTTGTTGGCACCGGTGGTTACAATCTTGTCGCCCACCTTCAAACCGCTGGTAACAATAAAGTCTTTACCGTTTCCGGTATCTTCGGTGGTAACTTCAACTGCGGTGGCTGTGCTGTCGGCCTTCACCTTATAAACCTGCGACTTGTCTTGCAGACGCACCACTGCATATTGGGGAATCACAATCACATCTTTCTCGGCAAAGTCCATTACGATGGTTCCCTGTATGCCCGAATACAAATGGCCATCAGGATTGGGAAACGACACCTTGCTGGTGAGCGAACCGGTTTGGGAATTCACCACTCCTGTGAGACTTACCACATGTCCTTTGTGAGGATATTCCGTACCGTTCTTCATCACAAAGGTAACAGGCGGCAAGTTGGCTATATACTTGTCTACATCGGCTGCCTTCATTCCTTCTTTCACCATGGACTCAACAACGGCTTCGGTAACTGCGAACTCTGCATACATCGTTGAGTTGCCACTCAGCATGGTGAGTTGGGTCATGGGCGAAACCTGATCGCCAACACGAACGGGAATCTCACCGATAACACCCGACACGGTGGCCTTGATGGTGCAGAAGCCAAGGTTCACCTTGGCACGGTTCACAGCGGCACGAGCCTGGGCTACGGCTGCCTGACCTTGCTTATAAGCGTTTTCGGAATTGTTGAGCATATAGCTGCTCACAATCTTCTTCTCAAACAAATTTTTGTTCGATTCGTATTCAAGCTTGGCAGAGTTTTCTTGAGCTAAAGCGGCTGTAAGATTGGCCTGCGCTGCCTCTAACTCTAACTGAGCATGACGAGAGTCTATCACAAACAATGTTTGTCCTTTTACAACCTGCTCTCCTTCATTTACACATATCTTCATTAACTGACCGCTCACCTGGGGGGTGACGGTTACGTCGTTCTGACCTTTCATACGTGCACTGAACTTATAAGGGAGCTCAATATCCGATTTCTTCACTATCATCGTTTCGAACGATGAATCCTTTTGCTGGGGCATGTCTAACCCGCAAGATGCCAGACTAATACTAATGCAAAGCATCAAAGTCCATCTGATAATTTTCATTGGCTTTTTAAAGTTTATTCTTACTTGATTTGTTAATAATTTGCAAAGTTAATTATAATTCTTCATCTACCAAAACACAATGTCGCCTTTAGTGGAAGAATGAGCATTTGGCAGGGGAGCATCAACAGAAATGAGCTGATGGCTGACGGGATGTTCAAACTCGATGTGACGGGCGTGAAGCGAGATGCTGCCATCGGGATTGCTGCGGCGGGCACCGTATTTCAGGTCGCCCTTGATGGGACAGCCGATTGCCGATAGCTGACAGCGTATCTGATGATGCCGGCCAGTCATGAGCTGAACTTCAAGCAAATCGTAGTGGTCGAGATGGCGAAGCAGCCGATAGCGCAGGCGAGCCCGTTTGGAACGGGGCACTTCGTGGTCGTAGGCATAGCTCTTGTTCTGCTTTTCGTTGCGAACCAGCCAGTGTTCAATTTCTGTGTAACCAGCAGGTTCGCTTGCCACTGATGCATTCAACGGGGCTTTTGGCTTCTCTACTATAGCCCAATAGGTTTTGTGCACCTGTCCCTCGGCAAACATCTTGTTGAGTCGCGCAAGGGCTTTGCTCGTGCGGGCAAACACCACCAACCCGCTCACCGGACGGTCGAGCCGATGAACGGTGCCCAGAAAAACGGCTCCGGGCTTGGCATACTTTTCCTTGATATATTGCTTCACCGCCTCGGAGAGTGGCACATCGCCGGTTTTGTCGCCCTGAACGATTTCGCCACTCTCTTTTGATACGATGATCACATGATTGTCTTCGTAAACTACGGTCATGAGAGTTGAGAGATAAGAGTTTTCTGAGTAATCAGAGTAATCCGAGTTTTCAGAGTAATCCGAGCTTTCAGAGTTCTCCGAGCTTTCAGAATAATCCGAGCTTTCAGAATAATCCGAGTTTTCAGAATAATCCGAGTTTTCAGAGTTCTCTGAGTTTTCAGAGTTCTCTGAGTTTTCAGAATAATCCGAGTTTTCAGAGTTCTCTGAGTTCCCCTCCCTTGGGAGGGGTTAGGGGGTGGGGTCGTGGGTTAGGGGTCCTGAGTCTTTAGTGTAGTCTTCAGACCCTTGAACGAACCACTCTTCGTGGTGAGCGTAACGTTTCCTGCCGTGCGACCCGAACGCAGAATAACCAGTGCCGAACCGTTGTAGAGCCGGCGATGGTCGGTTACGTTCAGCTCGTCGCTCTTGATGTCGCCATTGCTCACGGCCACAATCTGGGCATCGCCCTCAACCTGGAACTGCAGCTCGTCCTGACAGCTGTAGACTCTGCGCCCCTTGCTGTCGACGGCATGGATGCGCACATGTTGCAGGTCACTTCCATCGGCCTGCCAGGTTGCATTGTCGGGAATGGCAACAAGGCGCGCGGCTTTGCCCGTGGTTTCTATCTTGTGGCGGGCCACCTCATGCCCGTTGTTGTAGGCAATGGCCTCTACCCTACCCGGCTGATAGGTTACATTCTCCCAGCGAATCTGATTTCGACGTTTGGCATCGGTAGTGGGATTCTTCTGTCGGCCGATGCTCTTCCCATTTACGCGCAGTTCCACCTCATCGGCATTGGTATAGGTAAGGAGGGTGAGCTGGCTCCCCGGCTCACGGTCCCAGTGGTCGCTCATACCATCGTTGCCTGTTTGCACCCCGTTCCACATCTGGTTGCCCTTGCTATCAACAACAGCAATATGCACCAACGGCTCTTCGGGTTTAAAGAAACTCTTCATGAAATAGGCTTTGGGCTTGGGCTCGAGGGCTATGTCGAACACTCCCTGCGCCCAACCTTTGTTGGGCCAGCCTTGACTCTCACCTAAGTAGTCGATGGCTCCCCAATAGGCAAGGCCGATAACTCGATCGAGATTCATCTCAAAGAAGTTTGGACCCATAGAAGCATTGGCCGCCTCGCTCTGATAGAACTTCATCCAGGGGAAACGGCGACCGTCGCCGGGGAAGTACATATAGCGGTAGTTATAAGCCTGCACATCGGTTTGCATGGCAAGGTCGCAAGGCAGCGAATCGGTCTGCCAGTTGCGGTAGCGGGGGTGCATGGCCACGGTTACCAGTCGGGTGGAATCGTAGCGCTGCAAAAGGGTCTTCTGCAACTTATACATGGTCACTCCCCAATCGTTGAAAGGCTGATTGGCATCTTGCTGCAATTCGTTGCCCAAGCTCCACATAACAACTGAAGGCGAATTGCGGTCGCGCTTCACCCACTCGGGCACGTCGTATTGCCAAAGCTGTTCGAAAGGAACGCGCCCGCCTGTGTGCTGGCGAGTCCACTTGTCGTAGAGCTCATCTACTACAAGCATACCATAACGGTCACAGAGCTGAATGAACTCGCGGCTATATGGATTGTGAGAGGTGCGTATGTGGTTCAGTCCGAACTCTTTCATGAGCTGGATGCGTTTCTCCATGGCACGCGGATAGGCAGCAGCACCAAGGGCACCCAGGGTGTGGTGGTTGGCATAGCCCTTGAGCAACACTTTCCGGCCATTGAGCAGGAGACCGCGGTCGGCAGTGACTTCAATGGTGCGCACGCCAAACTGCTCGCTCACCTGGTCGGTCACCTGTCCTTCTTGATTATATAAGGTGACAACGGCGGTGTAGAGGTAAGGATTGTCAACATCCCATATATGGGGATTCTTCAAGTCGAAAGAAGGAAACTTCACCTCGCAGGTGCGGGCGGGGGTGCTCCGGTTGTAATCGGTGAAGCTCTCATGCACCTTGTTTCCATCGGCATCGAGCACCTGCACCTTCAAACGGGAAACCTTTTCACGGGAGCGATTGGTCACCTCGGCTGAAATATCAACATAGTGGTTGCTGCGGGTGGTGATGTAGAGCGGATGGCGCTCAAAGTAAAGTTCGGGATGGGTGGCCACAAGCTTTACGCCACGGAACAATCCGCCACCGGTATACCAGCGCGAGTTCAAGGGGGCGCGCGTGTCGGCACACACGGCAAGCACATTCTCTTCGCCCCACTTCAGCTGGCGGGTAACATCAATCTCAAAACCCACATAGCCGTAGTCGGTTCCTCCCACTCGCTCACCATTCAGATAAACATCGCCTACATACATGATGCCGGCGAAATCAATCAATATGCGCCGTCCACGAAGCGAGTCGGCGGGGGTGAAATGTAACCGATACCAACCCTTGCCCATCTCTTTGAAACCACGACTCGACAAACGACTCTTGATGTTGGCGGCAACATCGGTGTTGTCGGCCTTTTCATCGGCTGCGGGTGCCACCCAAGGTTGTTCTATCTGAAAGTCGTGGGGCAAATTCACGGTGCGCCAGGCGGTATCGTCAATCGACGGATTGGCAGCCTGCGCCACATCTCCAGCTTGAAACTTCCAACCGAAGTCGAGGCTCATAACAAAACGGCCTTGGGCCGCAACCTGCATGGGCAGCCCAAGGCTTATCAATATAACCGCAGCAAGATGCCTGAGCACCTTCACCGGGTGGGGTTTTAGAATGTTCATTGAATGGGATTAATTTTACATATTCATACCGCCATCCACTTGGATAACCTGTCCACTCACGTAGCTCGACATGTCGCTGGCAAGGAAGGTTGCAACGTTGGCAATATCCTCCACCTGACCACCACGGCGCAGGGGAATCCTCTTGCACCACTCCTGGCGCACGTCTTCGGGCAGAGCCTGAGTCATGGCTGTGTCGATGAAACCAGGGGCAATGGCATTGGCACGAATTCCCTTCGGACCCATCTCTTGAGCCACCGACTTGGCAAGGGCTATCAAGCCTGCTTTCGATGCTGCATAGTTAGACTGTCCGGCATTGCCATGCACACCCACAACAGATGCCATGTTGATGATGGAACCGCAACGCTGGCGCATCATGATGGGCACGCAGGCATGAATGAAATTGAATGCCGACTTCAGGTTTACAGCTATCACGGCATCCCACTGCTGCTCACTCATGCGAAGCATCAGACCGTCTTTGGTGATGCCGGCATTGTTCACAAGAATGTCGATGGTGCCAAAGTCTTCTTTCACTTGCTTCACCACTTCTTCGGTTTCGCCAAAGTTGGCGGCGTTGCTGGCATATCCCTTAGCCTTCACGCCAAGAGCCTGAATTTCAGCCTCGGTAGCCTTTCCGTTTTCATCAATTACAAGGTCGGTGAATGCAATGTTAGCACCCTCGGCTGCAAACTTCAAAGCAATGGCCTTGCCAATACCACGAGCTGCACCAGTGATAAGTGCAGTCTTCCCTTCTAATAATTTCATGTTCATAATTAATTGTCTTATATTATTTTTATTTGCAAAATTTTAATTTGTCGAAAAATTGCGCCACTTGGCTTGCATAGCACAATGAGAACTTTCGCTTAATAATGCTATAAATAAACTATTAAGGCTACAAAGTGGGGCAGGAAACCCATTAGAGCACCTTTAGCCCTACCAAGTCTAAGCAACTGCAAAGTTACGATGTTTTTTTTTTCTGCCAAATATATAGGTGAGCAAATAATCAAGTTTTAACAAAAAATGTTAGAAAAAGGTTAAATCTGTTGCTGCCCGAACTTATTTAGTGAAAACTGGCGGTAGAGTGCGAATTTTTATGTAATTTCGCTGCACAATGTAATAAATAACTGAACAATCAACAAAAACAACCAACAAAATGAAAAAAACAATTGTGACAATGCTGATGGCAACCCTTGCAATGGGAATGACAGCACAGACAGAGAATCCTCGCGGCATCTACAAGATGACTACGCTCACGGGTAAGGCGGGTGAGGTGAAAGCTCCCTTTGAGCAGTATAAAATCTGCACCGACAGCGTGACGCTCATGGTGAATGAACAGGGCAACAGATTCAGCATTCAAGACACCGACCATCAGGTTTTCAACTACACTGGCGAGCAACCTATGTCGGAAGGCGACAAAAGCTCGCTCATCTACGACAGCAATGCCAAGCAATTCAAGCTGAAGTGGTGGAGTACCTATCCCTATCACATTCATTTCCCCCACAACGACTGGTGCATTGAGAAATACGAGTCGGGAAAATACTCAGAAACGAGCAAGGTGTTTTTCGATGCACTCACTGGTGCAGCAGAGATAGATGCGAGCAATCCCCTCACGGGTACATGGCGCTTCATCGGCTTTATGGATGAACTGAGAGGCATCAAGAAAGAATTGGCAAAACTGCATAAGCAATATCCTACAAGCAGATATTTCAACACATTCATGATATTTACTACGCAGAACCTGACGACCATTTTCAGCCGTGGTGGAGGTGTTGACAAAATAGAACTCGACGGAAAGAAAGCCTACATGTCGGCCGGCAAGACTTATCAGATAAAGTGGCTGTCGAAGAATTGCATTGCTATTGAGGACCGCGTAGACTACCGCACCGACTGGATGATTCTGGAACGGGTCACCGATGATTCAACACCGTTGACCCACATTACCACTCAGTACCTTGCTAATCGCAAGTGATGTATATACATAATGAACCCCAGAAGTTTTTGCCTAACCTCTGGGGTTCACTTCATTTTGACACACCCTTCCTTCATTTGTGCTACATTTTAATTCGCTTGCCCAAGGCACCATAAACAACTTTGGTTACAAGCGGACGGCTTGCTTCCTCGGTGAGACCATGACCAAGCCTGCCATAGATAAACGGCACTTCAAGACCTTTGATGCAATAGTGAGTGATATCTGCAACCAGTTCTATGTCTTCTATGTCAAACTCGCCTTCGGCCTTTCCTTCAGCATAAACCTTGCGGAAAAGCTCTATTTCGTCTTCATCGAAATTCTTTCGAACCTTCTCTACCGTCCAAATGTTTCTGAAGAACTCGGCACGCAGATTTCCGTTGCGCATCACCGTTTCCTTAATCATGCTCAGATGGGTGTAAATGAGTTCTATAACTTTGTCTTGGGGACGGGTCTTCTTGGAGGCCACTTCATCAAGCTTGTCGCTCAATCGCTCAAGCTCCGACTCGATAACAGCAAAATACACTTCCTCTTTACTTTTAAAATAGGTGTAAAGAGTGCGCCGACCTTTGCCCGACGCTACTGCTATGTCGTTCATTGTGGTGTTGGCAACTCCATTCTTGGCAAACAACTGCCGGGCCACATCAACCAGTTTCTGTCTTGTCTTCGAAATAGACATAATTTCTATCCTCCCTTTAAAAATTGCACAATGTTCAAGACGTGTGCAAAAGTAGCTCTTTTATTTGAATTAGACAAAAAAAAAGAACAAAACCTTAGACTGATAAGATAATTTAAGGCATAAACATAAAAATATGCGAGCAAAATTTGCACAATCAAGAAAATAGTCGTACCTTTGCACCCGCAAATAAGAAATATATCGCGGAGTGGAGCAGTTGGTAGCTCGCCAGGCTCATAACCTGGAGGTCGCATGTTCGAGTCCTGCCTCCGCAACCATGACTGGGTAACAAGCTA
>CACXFT010000118.1 GCA_902767045.1 uncultured Prevotellaceae bacterium
ATACGGAATGCCGGCCATGTAAGCTTTCAGCTCTTCAAGAGCCAGGTTGATGTCGTTCTTCTTCAAGGCCCGCCAGAACTTCAGGGCGAAGCCTGCCTGCACGTCGGAACCTCGGAGTCCTGTATAGTAAGGAAGCAGTCCGTCGGCATACCCCACTCGCACCTCCTGATTGGGAATGGAAAGGGTGTACATTTGCGCCTCGCGGTCATAGCCTTTAATGGTCAAATATCCGCTTTGGTAGAGCAGAGGAAGGGCATCCAGCATGTTTTCCGTGGGCTGGTCAAACGCAGAAGCAGGTACTTCCAGCTGTTCCATGGCAGTGATGTCCGTACGGAAATGCTGCAACTGACGGATGAGGAAAGTGGGTGTGCCGCTCTCGAACCAGTAGTTAGATACCTCCTTTTGCTTGAAGGCCTTCAGCAGACTGTAGGGATTGTACACCCCTTCCGAATTCCTTGAAAAGTGATAGCCATCGTATTGCTCTTTCAGTCGCTCATGCATCAGCTCTGGACTCTCCTCATAAGCAGTGCTCAGCAGTCTGATGTCTTCTGCCATAACAGAGCCCAGCTCCTTCTCGGTGATACCGCAGATAGAGGCAAAAGAGGGATCCATCGTGACGTTTGTCAGGTTGTTGATGGTTGAGAAGATGCTTAGTTGTGAGAACTTGGTGATGCCCGTGATGAAGCAGAACTTAATCTTCGGCTCCAGCATCTTCAGTCGCTGGTAGAACTCCTGCATCACTTCGCGCATGTCCTTCAGGGCTTCATCCTCATGGAGCACGTCCAATAGCGGAGCGTCGTATTCGTCGATGATTACCGCCACTTGCTTTCCTGTTTGTTCGTAAGCCCTGTTCACCAGTCCTGCGAGGCGCATGCCCGGGGTTGTTTCTTCAGTATCGCGACCGTATGTTTTCTCCATTTCCCTCAGCAGACGTTCCAGTTCCTTCCTCACACCTTTCACCGGCATGTGCCTGGCACCGCTCAGGTCGAAGTGCAACACGGGATATTGCTCCCATTCCTGTTCGAGTTCCATGATTTTAAGCCCCTCGAACAGTTCTTTCTGGCCAGCAAAATAGCTGTGCAGCGTTGATGAGAGCAACGACTTACCAAACCTGCGCGGACGGCTCAGAAAGATAAAAGTCGCGTAGTGCGCCAGTTGCCATACCAAATCGGTTTTATCAACATATATGTATCCGCCTCGAATAATACGTTCAAAGGTTTGAATACCTATAGGATATTTACGTTCTGTTTCCATAGCAATCATATTCTTCTCAAATTCTTATAAATTCTAACAAGAAAGAAAATTCTTTCATTCTCTAATTCTTGATAAAAAAGATGGGAAACTTTAGTCAGATGATTTCCTCGCCATATTTCATTCGTTTGCCTAATACGGTGCATACAATCATCTGAATGTCTTTGGCAAACGAGTAGTGGTCGAGGTAATAAAGATTGATGCGTGTCTTGTCTGGATATATGACGGTATCGTTATATTCTTGTGGGTTTTCAACCGTTGCCAACAGCTCTTCTTCATCTCGGTATTTCATGCTTGCCGGTCCTGTGATGCCTGGTCGCAGTTGCAAGATGCGCCGGCTGTCGCCTTGCAGCTTGTCGGCATAGCCAGGCACGTCGGGACGTGGTCCCACAAAGCTCATGTCGCCAATGAGCACGTTCCAAAGTTCAGGCAGCTCGTCGAGCTTCCATCGGCGCAGTGTGGCCCCAAGGGGAGTGATGCGACTCTCACCGGCAACCGAAACAGTACTGCCGGAATGGTTGTTCCTCATCGTTCGGAATTTCACCATAGTGAAGAGTTTACCGTCTTTACCCACGCGGCGTTGTTTGAAAAACACAGACCCGCCTGGTTCCTTGATAGCAATGAGCAAAGCCACCACCAACAGAACTGGCCACAAGATTAACAGTCCAATCAATGATGCTATTCGGTCAAAAAGAAATTTGAGAATCATTTCAATTGGGATTTTTGTGATAGAGATTTTATATAAACAAGTTTCTTGATGGTACCAAAGAACAGATTCCTGATGGTCATGGCAGAGGCAGTGAAACAGTTCATGCCTTCAGCCTCCCTGAACAGCCGGTAGTGCCATTTGATGAGTGTGGTATAGCTGTGGGTGCTGATGCTCCCGCTGCGCCCTCGCCGATATTGGGCAAGTGATTCGTTGAGCAGATGGCATGTAGCCTTCCGGCTCACTTTCAGCCACATGGCATAGTCGTTGTTCTTCTTGATGTCGGCAATCTGTATCAAGCCAATGTAATCAGCATCGTACATGACGGTGAGGCATCCCGGCCAGCAGAAATTGAGCATACCCTGATGTCCGATATGCTTTGGGCCCGAAACAACGACTCCAGTTTCTCTTGAGTCTTCATCTATTTCGGAGTAGTTGTGGTAGCTGAAGTGATAGCCATTCTCCTGCATGAATTGTATTTGCCGTTCCAACTTGGTAGGTTTCCAAAGGTCGTCGCTGTCGAGGAAGGCAATCCAGCGCCCCCGTGCCCGTTGCAGTGCACGGTTGCGAGAAACAGCCGCGCCGCTGTTTTTCTCGTTACACATATATATAATGCGGGGGGCTTCAGCTAAGAAAGGCTTCAACACTTCCTGCGTGTTGTCGGTTGAACAGTCGTCAACGATAATGATTTCCCAGTTCTGATAAGTCTGTGTCTGTACTGAGCGTATAGTATCGCCTATATACCTGGCGCAGTTGTATGTGGGTGTGATGATAGAAACCAAGTCTTTTGTCATCTGCTCAAATTTCATTACGCATTGGTTTTGACTGAATGGTCAACAATTATTGGTTCAACTTTATAGCCCACCTCTTTGATTACCTTTGCAGGCACACCAACTGCCGTCTTTTCGTCTGGTATTGATTTATTCACCAACGTCATGGCACCTACTATTGCGTTCTCACCGATTTCCAAGTCATTTCTCGCAATGATACTTGCCCTCATTCCAATGTATGCGCCATCTTTAATCACGATACGATTATGGCCTTGATTC
>CACXFT010000119.1 GCA_902767045.1 uncultured Prevotellaceae bacterium
GACCGACGTGGCCATCATCATCATTGCGGCGGACGACGCCATTATGCCCCAGACCGTGGAGGCCATCAACCACGCCCAGGCGGCCGGTGTCCCGATGGTGTTCGCCATCAACAAGATTGATAAACCAGGTGCCAACCCCGATAAGATTCGTGAAGACCTGGCACAGATGAACCTGCTCGTGGAAGAGTGGGGCGGCAAATACCAGTGCCAGGAAATCTCGGCCAAGAAGGGTATCGGCGTGAACGACCTGTTAGAGAAAGTGTTGCTCGAAGCAGAGATGCTCGACCTGAAAGCCAACCCCAACCGCAAGGCCACGGGTAGCATCATCGAGTCGAGTCTCGATAAGGGTCGCGGCTATGTCTCTACCGTGCTTGTGAGCAACGGCACACTCAAGGTAGGCGACAACGTGATTGCCGGTACTGCCTGGGGACGCATCAAGGCGATGTTCAACGAGCGCAACCAGCGCATCGAACAGGCCAAGCCGGCCGAACCGTGCATCATCCTCGGTCTCAACGGCGCTCCCACGGCGGGCGACACGTTCCATGTGCTCGAAACAGAACAGGAGGCACGCGATATTGCCAACAAGCGCTTGCAGCTGCAGCGCGAACAGGGCTTGCGCACACAGAAGAAGTTCACCCTCGACGACATCTCGCACCGCATCGCACTGGGCGAGTTCCACGAACTGAACATCATTGTGAAGGGCGACACCGACGGAAGTATCGAGGCCCTGAGCGACTCGTTCATCAAACTCTCTACCGAGAAGGTGCAGGTGAATGTGATCTCGAAAGCGGTGGGTCAGATTTCAGAAAACGACGTGATGCTCGCCTCGGCCTCCGATGCCATCATCGTGGGCTTCCAGGTGCGCCCATCGGCCGACGCGCGCAAGGCTGCCGACCGCGAAGGAGTAGACATCAACACCTACAGCATCATCTACGATGCCATTGACGACATCAAGTCTACCATGGTGGGAATGCTCGACAAGGTGAAGAAAGAAATCGTTACCGGCGAGATTGAAGTGAAGCAGGTGTTCAAAATATCGAAGGTGGGAACCGTGGCCGGCGGTCTGGTCACCGAAGGAAAGGTGCACGCCAAAGACAAGGCCCGCGTGGTGCGCGAAGGCATCGTGGTGCACACTGCCAACATCGGTGCGCTGAAACGCTACAAAGACGATGTGAAGGAAGTGGCCACCGGTCTGGAGTGCGGTATCTCGCTCGTGAACTTCAACGACATCCAGGAAGGCGACATCATAGAAACCTTCACCGAAATAGAGGTGCAGCAGAAACTCTAAGCGTACTCTTCCATTCGGTATGGGAACACTGCGATGAATGAGCGTTCTAAAACACAACAAGGGGAAGGCATTTTTGCCTTCCCCTTGTTGCGTATTAGCCTTCCCCTTGTTGTATATATGTCTTGATGCGACTGATGAGCAGGCGGGTTGGTTCCACCTTTGGCTCCACATCTTCTTTTTCTACATCAATGGAGCAGTTGTAGTCGCCATCTTCTCGGAGGCTTTGAAGCTGTGAATAGAGTCTGCCGTCTTCTTTCGTAAAGATGCCTGTCTTCACATAGTAGAGATGAAACATGTTCACAGCTCCACGGTGAGTGCCCACTTCATGATGGTCGTTGAGGAGCAATGCCGTTACTGCATGAAAAAGTGAATAATACAGTCGGTTCGCTACCAGTTCCCAAATTTGGTTGGAGAGCATGGCTTGCATCTGTGCAAACGTCTTGTCGGATTTCTCGAGTTCCAATATAACCAGAACCCTTCGGTCTTGTTCTTTAAGTCCCATAGATTATTTTTTTGTCTTCTTCAACATTAAAATAAAACAAAGAGCGTGGGCTGTTGTACCATCTCTTCTTGGTGTAAACACGCGCATTTATATCTTCACCGATATCCCATCCCCTCTCTTCAAAAGCATAGGAATAGTCTTCGCGTTCCTGAGTGCTCGCTTCATCCTTGTCGAGCAGCACCAGTAAGTCCCAGTCGCTATCTTCATGGTTGTCGCCACGGGCACGCGAGCCATATAGGTAGACGGTACTGCCATGCGGCAATACTTCTTTGGCAACGGCCTTAATCTGACTGATGACCTGCGCAGGTTCCAGTTTCTTTGCAAACGAGCTGTTCATAGAATGTTTATTGTTTGTGGCAAAGATAATAAAAAACAGGCGTTCAACAAAGGTTTTGCAGAAAAATGTGTAACTTTGCAGCTCAAACGAAAAATGGGAATGACAGAACAAGAGAAAGAAGAATTGCATCGGGAAACCGATAACGAGCTGGTGCGGCGCATTGCCGAACAGAGCTACGAGTATGGGTTCACAACCGATGTGCATACAGAGATTATCGACAAGGGGCTCAACGAACAGGTGGTGCGGCTCATCTCTGCCAAGAAGGGCGAACCTGAGTGGATGCTCAACTTCCGGTTGCAGGCCTTCCGCCATTGGCAAACCATGAAGCAACCCACATGGGGGCACCTCCATCTGCCACCCATCGACTACCAGGCTATCTCGTATTATGCCGACCCCACAGCAAAAAAGGCTAACCCCGCATCACCTTCTGGAGAGAAGGGAAGGGAGGCCGCCATCGACCCCGAGCTGGCGAAGACCTTCGACAAGCTCGGCATACCACTCGAAGAGCGACTCGCCCTGAGCGGAAACACGGCAGTGGATGCCATCATGGACTCGGTGTCGGTGAAGACCACCTTCAAGCAGGTGCTCGCCGAAAAGGGGGTTATCTTCTGCAGCATCGGCGAGGCGGTGAAGGAGCATCCCGATCTTGTGAGACAATACTTGGGCACCGTGGTGCCCTACCGCGACAACTTCTTCGCTGCCCTCAACTCGGCGGTGTTCTCCGATGGCAGCTTCGTCTACATTCCCAAGGGGGTGCGCTGTCCCATGGAGCTGAGCAGCTATTTCCGCATCAACGCCCGCAACACCGGACAGTTCGAGCGCACACTCATCATTGCCGACGACGACAGCTATGTCTCCTACTTGGAGGGGTGCACGGCTCCCATGCGCGACGAAAACCAGCTGCATGCCGCCATCGTGGAGATTATCGTGAACAACCGTGCCGAAGTGAAATACTCCACCGTGCAGAACTGGTACCCGGGCGACAAAGAGGGTAGGGGTGGTGTGCTCAACCTGGTGACCAAGCGCGGCGACCTGCGCGGAGAAGGGGCAAAGCTGTCGTGGACCCAGGTGGAAACAGGGTCGGCCATCACATGGAAATACCCGTCGTGTGTGTTGCGTGGCGACAACTCGCAGGCCGAGTTCTACAGCGTGGCTGTTACCAACAACTACCAAGAGGCCGACACCGGCACCAAGATGATTCATATAGGAAGGAACACCCGCTCCACCATCATCTCGAAGGGAATCTCGGCCGGGCACTCGCAGAACTCCTACCGCGGACTGGTGCGTGCCACTGCCAAGGCCGATGGTGCACGCAACTACTCCAGTTGCGACTCGCTGCTCCTGGGTGATAAGTGCGGAGCCCACACCTTCCCCTACATGGATGTGCACAACCCCACCGCCATCTTCGAACACGAAGCCACCACCTCGAAAATATCGGAAGACCAGCTCTTCTACTGCAACCAGCGCGGCATTCCCACCGAAGAGGCCGTGGGACTCATCGTGAACGGCTATGCCAAGGATGTGCTCAAAAAGCTGCCCATGGAGTTTGCCGTGGAAGCACAGAAACTGCTCTCGGTAACGCTCGAAGGAACCGTGGGGTAGGCGGGCTGCGCCCTAAATGATAAATGATAAATGATAAATGATAAATGCTTGAAGTAAAGAATTTGCATGCCAGAATTGGCGATAAAGAAATATTGAAGGGCATCGACCTGACCATCCGCGATGGTGAGGTGCATGCCATTATGGGCCCCAACGGGTCGGGGAAGTCAACGCTCTCGGCTGTGCTTGTGGGCAATCCGCTCTACGAGGTCACCGAGGGTGAGGCCTGGTACAACGGGAAGAACCTGCTGGAGATGAAACCCGAGGAACGTGCCCACGAAGGACTGTTCCTCTCGTTCCAGTATCCAGTGGAGATTCCGGGGGTGCTGATGAACAACTTCCTCAAGGCGGCGGTGAATGCCAAACGAAAATTCCAGGGACTACCCGAGCTGAAAACTCCCGAGTTTATCAAGCTGGTGAATGAGAAACGGAAGATTGTGGAACTCGACTCGAAGTTCACACGACGCTCGGTGAACGAAGGCTTCAGCGGAGGTGAGAAGAAACGCAACGAGGTGTTTCAGATGGCCATGCTCGAACCAACGCTGAGCATTCTCGACGAAACCGACTCGGGTCTCGACGTGGATGCCATGCGCATCGTTGCCGAGGGGGTGAACAAGCTGCGCACACCGCAAACGAGCAGTATCGTGATTACCCACTACGACCGCCTGCTCGATATGATCCGCCCCGACGTGGTGCATGTGCTCTACCAGGGTCGCATTGTGAAAACCGCCGGTCCGGAACTGGCCAAACAGATTCAAGAACATGGGTACGATTGGATTATTTTAGCCCCCTAAGTTAGGGGGTTGGGGGTCTGTGTACTTCGCCCCTTACCCCCCCCCATCACTATGCACTTCTCCAACCTTCCAGAAACAAAAGACTATCGAAGACTTCTGCGCAAGAATGAAACCCCTTCGGAACGACTTCTGTGGCATTTCCTTCGAAACAAGCAGTTGGATGGTTATCGTTTTAGACAGCAGCATGGATTTGGACCATACGTTTTAGACTTCTATTGTCCGGAGCTCCGGCTGTGTATTGAACTTGATGGTGCAGTGCATGATGATCCCGTCCAAAAAGAAAAAGATAGAGAGAGGACTCTTTTCTTGAATCAAAGTAGAATCTATGTTCTGAGGTTCAAAAATGAGGAATTGGAAGATCATGTTGAACTCGTTTTGAAAAGAATTAGAGAATATATAAAGAATGAAATACAAGAACACAGACCCGTTAACAGACCCCCAACCCCCTAACTTAGGGGGCTTGTATATGCAGTGCCGCGACATGATTAACGGGCACTCGGCCGCCGTGTTGAATGCACTGCGCGAAGAGGCATACGCCAACTTCTGTCGAATGGGGTTTCCCTCGCGCAAGGTGGAACGCTATCGCTATACCAACATGGCGGAGCTCTTTGAGCCTAACTACGGACTGAACCTGAACCGCCTGCAGTTTGCCGTGAACCCCTACGATGCCTTCAAGTGCGACGTGCCCAACCTGAGCACGCAGCTCTTCTTCATGGTGAACGATATGTTCTGGAATGCCTCCGGCCCGGCTCTCGCCCGTGGTACAGCCGCTGCGGGTGGCAATGGGGTGCTGGTGTGCTCACTGCGTCAGGCCGCTGAGGAACAGCCCGAGCTGGTGCGCCGCTACTATGGCAGACTGGCCACTACGGGCGAACATGCCGAAACAGCACTGAACACCATGCTGGCACAAGACGGACTGTTTGTGTTCGTACCACGGGGGGTGCAGATAGAGAAACCCATTCAGGTGATCAACATGCTGGCCCTGCCGCAGTCGAAACCTGTGCAGGGCGAAGAACCCTCGCTCATGGTGAACCGCCGCGTGCTCATCGTGATGGAAGAAGGAGCGAGTGCCAAACTGCTCTTCTGCGACCACACCGCCGACGACCACCGCTTTCTCACCAACCAGGTGATAGAAGCTTTCGTGGGCGAACGGGCCCGGCTCGACCTCTACTGTCTGGAAGAGACACATATTAAGAATGTACGCGTGAGCAACGTGTATGTGGAACAGCAAGCCGACAGCTGGCTTAATCACAACATCATCACCCTGCACAACGGCATCACCCGCAACATGCTGAACGTGGCCCTGAAGGGTAGGGGTGCCGAATGTGTGTGCAACGGCTGTGCCATCGCCGACAAGCACCAGCACATCGACAACAACACCCTCATTGACCATCAGGCGGCGGGTTGCACCAGCCGCGAACTGTATAAGTATGTGCTCAACGATGAGTCGACGGGCGCTTTTGCCGGTCGTGTGCTCGTGCGGCCCGACGCCCAGCAAACATCCTCTGAGATGCGCAACCAGAACCTCTGTGCCAGCAGGCAGGCTCGCATGTACACACAGCCCATGCTCGAGATCTATGCCGACGACGTGAAGTGCTCGCACGGCTCTACCGTGGGACAGCTCGACGAGGCTGCCCTCTTCTACATGCGGCAGCGAGGCATCAGCGAGCAAGAAGCCAGGCAGCTCTTGCAGCAGGCCTTCCTGGGCGAGGTGATCGACAACATCCTGCTTGAACCCCTGCGCGACCGTCTGCGCTACCTGGTGGAGAAACGCTTCCGCGGCGAACTGAACAAGTGCGAGGGGTGTAAACTCTGCCGCTGACTACCCCCGCCCCCCCCGAAATTCATTAACAACGCAAAATATGAACAAGATGAAAAGAATTTTTAGTATCCTTTTGCTTGCAGTAGCTACGCTTACCGTGCAGGCACAATTCCTCGATGGGCGCACGGCTGCCACGGCAGCTGCCGAAAACCAGTCGCCCCGCGCCATCGGAAAGAAGTTCATCGATTTTGCCATGGCCGAAGCCAACGGCAAAACCCACAAGCTCAGCGAGTGGTGTGGCAAGGGCAACTATGTGCTCATCGACTTCTGGGCCAGCTGGTGCGGACCATGCCGCATGGAGATGCCCACCGTGGTGGCCGCCTACAAGAAGTATCATCAAAAGGGACTGCAAATTATTGGCGTGTCGTTCGATAACAAGAAAGAACCGTGGCTGAAGGCCGTGAAAGACCTGCAGATGCCCTGGGTTCAGCTCAGCGACCTGAAAGGCTGGCAGAGCTTAGGGGCACAGGTGTATCAGATTAATGCCATCCCTGCCAACATCCTGCTCGACGGCAAGGGAAAGATAGTGGCTGTAGACCTGCGCGGAGAACAGCTCGAAGCCTGCCTCTCACAGATTTATAAGTGATGCCCACCCCCTGCCCCTCCCTCAATATTATGCAACAATATAGAAGTGATTTCCCCATTCTCTCACGCGAGGTTTACGGTCATCCGCTCGTTTACCTTGATAACGCGGCTACCACGCAGAAACCCCTCTGCGTGCTCGATGCTATGCGTAACGAATATCTCAACGTGAATGCCAACGTGCACCGTGGCGTTCACTATCTTTCGCAGCAGGCTACTGACCTGCATGAGGCTGCACGCGAAAAGGTGCGCAGCTTCATCCATGCAGCCAAAACAGAAGAGATTATCTTCACCCGAGGCACCACCGAAAGCATCAACTTGGTGGCGGCCTCGTTTGCCGATGCTTTCATGCAGGAAGGCGATGAGGTGTTGGTGACAGAGATGGAACACCATTCCAACATTGTGCCGTGGCAGCTGCAGGCCCGGCGGCACGGCATTGTGGTGAAGCATATTCCCATGGCCGACGACGGAACACTGCACTTAGAAACACTCGAACAGCTGATAACGCCACGCACACGCCTGCTCAGTATTGCTCATGTGAGCAACGTGCTGGGAACGGTGAACCCCGTGAAGACCATCATCGACAAGGCTCACGAGCATGGCATTCCCGTGTTGGTGGACGGGGCGCAGAGTGCACCGCACATCGCTATCGACGTGCAAGACCTCGACTGCGACTTCTTTGCCTTCAGCGGACATAAGATGTATGGGCCCACCGGCATTGGCGTGCTCTACGGAAAAGAAAAATGGTTGGAACAGATGCCTCCCTATCAGGGAGGCGGAGAAATGATTGACCGTGTGAGTTGGGAAGAAACAACCTTTGAGCGGCTTCCCTTTAAATTTGAAGCCGGAACCCCCGACTATGTGGCCACACACGGTTTGGCCACAGCCATCGACTTCATCAACAACGTGGGCATGGAAAAGATTGCCGCCCACGAGCAGATGCTCACCCGCTACTGCATGGAACAGCTCAGGCAGGTGGATGGGGTGCGCGTGTATGGACTTCCTCTTCCTTCAACGGCCGAAGAGGAAACCGCATGGGCCCACGATGCCGTGGTATCGTTCAACGTGGCCTTGCCCCACAGCGACAACCTGATTCACCACCTCGACATTGGCACACTGCTCGACCGCTTAGGTATTGCCGTGCGCACCGGGCACCACTGTGCCCAGCCGCTCATGCACCGCCTGGGCGTGCAAGGCACCGTTCGTGCTTCGTTTGCGCTCTACAACACGCGCGACGAGGTGGACGCTTTTGTGAATGCCCTGCGCCGCGTGGTGCAGATGTTTTGAGCGATGCCCATTCAACCGCGCTCCCTGAACGGAGCGCAGACGGGAAGGCTCAAAGTTCGCTCTTGCACTTCAATAAGGCGTGCAGCAGCCAACCGCAGCAGGCTATGCGCAACAGCCACGGACCATCCACGGGGAAGGCGGCAAACACAAAGGCTGCCTGCACGTTGATGAGCAGCCAGGTTTGGCGCATGCTCAGTTCGCGCTCTAAAACCTTGGCATAATACTTGCGCAACAGCTCCACCGGCAGGCGCAGGGTGTTGGCAACTTCGCTGAGGTTCAGCTCGAAATTCTTCTCGTTCAGTGTGGCAATGTTCTTTTCCATATTCGTTAGGGTTTTAATGAAGTTTCTTGTTTGATGTGTGCAAAGGTACGGGGTAAAAAGGAAATGTTACTTCCATTTTGATATAGGTGTGTTAAAAAACAATCTGATAACAAACATTAACGTTTAAAGAGGTTCCATGCTTGCGAAGCACTATTATATAAATAAGGTGGAAGCCGGATGTGACGAGGCCGGCCGTGGCTGTCTGGCGGGAAGTGTGTTTGCTGCCGCCGTTATTCTGCCCCCCGACTACGAGAATGCCGAACTCAACGATTCCAAGCAGCTCAGCGAAAAGCGGCGCTATGCCTTGCGCGAACAGGTGGAGCGCGATGCCGTTGCCTGGGCGGTGGGCATTGTTACACCCGAAGAGATTGACCGTATCAACATTCTCAATGCCAGTATCCTGGCCATGCACCGTGCCCTCGACCAGCTCAGTGTGCGCCCCGAGGCTATCATCGTGGATGGGAACAGGTTTAAACCATACGGGCAACTGCCGCACACTTGCATTGTGAAGGGCGACGGCAAGTATCTCAGTATTGCCGCTGCCAGCATTCTGGCCAAAACCTATCGCGACGACTATATGAAACAGCTTGCCGAAGAATATCCCATGTACGACTGGCAAAGCAACAAAGGCTATCCCACCGCCAAGCATCGCGCAGCCTTGCGACATTATGGGCCTTCGCCCTATCACCGCATGACCTATAACCTCCTCGGAGCCGAGGAACTTTCCATTCCCTTTGAACCATGAGTCAGCAACTTCAGTTCTCACGCTTGCTCGACCTGCTGCTCAAGCTCATCGACGGCAACGATTACACCTCGCAGGAGCTTTGCGAGGTGATAGGAACCACACGCCGCAACCTCTACTATTATCTGGAGTTCTTCCAGAAATACGGATTCTACCTGCTCAAGGAAGGCCGCAGATACCGTTTCGACCCTCGCTCGCCTTTCTTTCAGCAGATAGCACCCACCGTGAGCTTCAGCGACTCCGAGGCAGCCTATCTGTATAAACTGGTGAATGCCGTGGAAAGGGGCAATGCCTACACAGAGTCGATACGCAACAAGCTGAGAAGACTCTACGACCTCAGGCAGCTCACCGATTCGAAAATGCGCACACACCAGTTGCAGGTGGTGAACGCACTGCACGAAGCCATGCTGCGAAAGCGGGTGGTCATGCTCTGCAACTACTCGTCGCCTCACAGCCGGTCGGTGAGCAACCGTGTGGTGGAACCGTTCATGCTCATGAACGACGATAACGACGTGCGCTGCTACGAACTCTCTTCGCACATGAACAAAACCTTCAAGGTGTCGCGCATCGGCGAGGTGCGCATCGTTGACGATGTGGAATGGAGCCACGAATATATGCATAAAAAAATATTCACCGACATCTTCATGTTCAGCGGCGAGGAACGGCTGCATGTGGTGCTCCGACTCGGACAGCTGGCACGCAACCTGCTGGTGGAGGAGTTTCCACGGGCTGCCAAATGGCTCACCTCCGAAGATGAAACCCACTGGCTGCTCCATATCGATGTGGCTAACTTTGCCGGACTGGGACGCTTCGTGCTCGGACTGGCGCATGACGTGGAAGTGGTGGAGAACGACGACTTCAGAAACTACCTCCGGGAACAAGTGGAGAAGATGAATTTCTGACATTGTGACATCCTTTTCTGTCATTGTGGCGTAGACTTGGCTTTGGTACATTTGTTGCAAAAGAACAAGTAAACGAAAATAAACAATTTAAAACATAGGAGGATTTGATTATGTTACCAACAATGAAAAGAAACAACTGGATGCCGAGTGTATTCGACGATTTTTTCAACACTGATTTCATGCCACGCGCCAATGCTACGGCACCTGCCATCAACGTGATGGAAACGCAAGACGGTTACACCGTGGAGCTTGCTGCACCGGGACTGATGAAGGAGGATTTTCAAGTGAACATCAACGAAGATGGTAACCTGGTTATCAAGATGGAGAAAAAGAACGAGCAGAAACAGGAGGACAAGAAGATGCACTACCTGCGCCGCGAGTTCAACTACACCAAGTTTGAACAGACGCTCATTCTGCCCGACGATGTGGAGAAAGCCAAGATAGGTGCAAAGGTGGAAAACGGTGTGCTCACCATCGACCTGCCGAAGACCGAACAGGCACGCACCAAGGTGGAACGCCAAATTCAGATTGGATGATTTTTTTGAGTTCACAACGTTAAAATTTAAAAGGGTGAAAAAGCAAAACTTTGCTTTTTTACCCTTTTGCTTTCTGCCTTTCAAAAAAATATATTATCTTTGCATGCGCTAAAGGAAACGGTCCCATAGTTCAATGGATAGAACAAGTCTCTCCTAAAGATTAGATCCGAGTTCGATTCTCGGTGGGACTACCACTAACCAATCCCCGTTTTTTATTATGCTTGGAGCTATCATTGGCGACATTGTGGGCTCGCGTTTCGAATTTGACGAAAAGCCTACAGAAGGTTTTGAGTTGTTCACCGCCAATTGCAACTATACCGACGATACCATTTGCACCGTTGCTATAGCTGATGCCATTCTGAATCATCGCGACTACCGTGAGGCGCTCATCGACTGGTGCCGGCGCTATCCCAACCCCAAAGGGGGCTACGGGGGCATGTTCCGCCAGTGGGTGTTCTCCCAGAATCCGTTGCCGCAGAGTTCCTACGGCAATGGCTCGGCCATGCGCGTGAGTGCTGTGGGATGGCTCTTCAACGACTATCATGAGGTGCTCTCGCAGGCGAAGCAGTCGGCAGAGGTGAGCCATTGTCATAGCGAGGGTGTGAAGGGGGCGCAGTGCGTGGCAGCCCTCATCTATTGGCTGCGCACGGTGCGGCTGATCAAAGACGATGTGGAGAATGCAGTGCGCAAGAACTTCGGTTATGAGTTGCCGCCTCTGCGCGACATCAACAAGATTGGTGCCGAGGGGCATTTCGATTCCACCTGTCAGGAAACGGTTCCCTATGCCATTCGCTGCTTTCTCGATGCCGAAAACTTCGAGCAAACACTGCGCAATGCTGTGATGGCACAGGGCGACACCGACACCAAGGCTGCCATTGCCTGCTCGATTGCCGAGGCCACCTACGAGATTCCCGAAGACATCGTAGACCGCGCCTTCGACTATCTGCCCTTAGACATGGTAACCATCATTGAACAGTTCTACAACCAACTCTGGAACGATGTAACAGTGTAATGTTTCTGGCGATTATTACAAAGAGGGGCTAAGAAACTGACGGACGCTGAAAGCGTCCACTTTCAGTAACCGGGGGAACGGACGCTGAAAGCGTCCACTCTTAGTAACCGGGGGAACGGACGCTGAAAGCGTCCACTCTTAGTAACCGGGGGTACGAGCGTAGCGAGCACCCCCGGACTGTGGTCTCTA
>CACXFT010000120.1 GCA_902767045.1 uncultured Prevotellaceae bacterium
AAAATATTGTTTCTTTCAATGTTCCAGCCCTATATATATTATATAAGGTGGAAACGTTTGTTCTGTTCTCTAAGGATGACTATCCAAATGTACTCTCTAAGTTTAAAAGTGCGATACACTCACCAAAGAATCTCAGGTTCGTATCTTCTACCCAAGTGACCATCCGTGAAGATAAGTCACTCGACTCTTGTACTACTTCTCTGTCTATGTAAATCTTTCAAAGAACTCTTTCTTGTTGCGCTCCGTTTTTTGTGAAGCGAGTGCAAAGGTACGGCAAACTTTTGAAACCCGCAAGCTTTTTAATAAGAAATTTTAAAAATAAGTAAAAGTTTTCCGTATTTCTTACAAAACACTTTAAATAGCGGGAGAATCCTGCCTTACTTATCACAAGCGAAGCAGGATTTGGAATGTCTAACAAAGTTGGTTTATCTTTTCTTTGGAATACGATTGAAGTTATACGAAAGGTGTAGCATCACATAGCGTGGAAGCGTATTGCGCAAAGTTTCTGTACGTCCCTGTCCATTAATGACAATCTGCGTATTGGAGAGTTTTCGCAGCAAGTCGAAGGCTTCGAGCCTTGCTGTGATGGTTCCGCCCGATTTTTTTGCAAATGGCAAGGTGAACGAACGCGACACCGATGCGTTCCAAACGATTTCGTTTCTATTGAGTTGAGCATTTCCGTATCCACGACGCGAAAACATTTTGATGTCGGTTGCCAGAGCAAAGCCTTTCATGAACTTACCCCAATCATCTTTCTTGAAGTTATAGTTGCAGGTGAGCCCATAGGAAAAGTTCAAGGCACGCACATTTTCAATGGTTTTTTCTTTGTTGCTGGCATAGCGGTATTCGATGTAGCCCTGTGCCCCGAGCGAAAGTTCTTCCATGCGATAGTTAAGCGTCAAGCGGTCTTCGATATAATAGTTATCGACATGCGAAAGGGTATGAGCATCGGCAGTATTCATCGAAGCCGCAACATCTACGTTGCGCGAATAGTCGCCATGTGCATAGTTGTTCAGCGTGAGCCTTCGGGATTTGTCGAGCGGGCGTCCAAAATTGTTCCAGAAATAAGTTTGCCAGTTTCCTTTCACATTTTGGGGCCGGTACACATATATCCCCGTTTGGGGATGATAGGTATAGCCCTGCGAAATGGTGTTGAGAAAGAACCTCAGTCCATAACCCAGCGTGAAAGACTGTTGCTTTTCTCTCCAGTTACGTGTAAAAGAAGTTTGCATGAGATGACTAACCGTTTTTTTCAATGCGGGATTACCCTGTTTCACAATCAGCGGGTTTTCGTCGTTGCGCACATCAACCTTATTATATAGCGATGGCAGGTTCACGTCGACCGAATAGCTCAGTGTGAATTGTCGTGTCCACTCGTGTGTAGCCACGCGCAGATAAAGGTTCGGCGAAAAAGTCCATGCCCGTTGCGACACCACTGTATCGGCCTCCTCACTAAGATAATTCATCCGCTCCCGCACAAGGTTCAGAGGAATCTGAAGCATCACAGCCATATACTTGCCGTTTTTATTGTAGTTGTACATCGGTCTCAGTTGCATGGTGTATTGCCGTTTCATTTTCCCGTATTCAAACGAGTTGAAGAGGTCGGCCGAGTAGAGGAACGAGTTGAGTGCCGAAAGCTGCGATGCGAGCGAATCGAGCAGAAAGGCTTCATTGGCTTCGTAATTGTATTGCTGGTTGTATGAGACCTCACCTCGCAGCGATATACCGTTGAGCCATGTAACAGTATAGTTAGGCATCACATACCAAGAGTATTCCTTATCGGGGTGTCTATTGCGCCTATTCTTGGCAATATCCTCGTCGGCCAACTGCATATACTCAACCCGCTGTTGCGAGTTTGTTTCCAGATGTTGGTTATGGAAGTTGGCATTCATCGTTACCCCAATCTCGTCGCCGGTAGCAAGTTTTTTGGTCAGTTCGGCATAGGAACCTCCGTATACGCGGTGGGTATGTTGCCTCGAGCGCATAACCGAATGGTGGATGAAAGTATTGAGAGATGAGAGCGGAGAATTGAGCGAGTCGCCGTTTATCTGCTGATATGAAAGCCATTCGTTGTTTTCGCTGAAAGGGTTGTTTCGATTGTATCGCACCTCGGTATATGAGAGTAAATGAAAGGGTTTCATCAGTTCGAATCTGTTGGATGCATGCATTTCAAGATTACGGCTCAGCGAGTTGGCCCTCGACACGGCAAAGTTGCTCGGTGCATTGGCAAAGAAGCGCTCTGTGTTGGTGAGAGCCTTATCGTCGAACTTGCTCCAGTTGAACGTTACGCTGGCATTCTCTTTCCACCGTTTGTCGGCCTCGTCCACGAGCAGGTCCATGCCCGCCTGTCCTGTGGTTCGCCTACCCTGTGGCATGTTTGCCGGAGTCCACTCGCCATTACTGCCAGGCCTGCGGTTTTCATTCACATTGTTAGCATTGCCGAAGAGGGTGAGCCGCGAGTTGTCGGTGTAGCGCATGCCAAATATTCTCCCCAGAAAACGGTCGCTGGTGCTTGCAGCCACCTCCACATTTCCCAAGAATCCTTCGGCATACTCTCGTTTCAACACGACGTCCATCACATATTTCTTTTTTTCAACATCACGCCCGAGGTATTGGCTCAGTTCGGTCGATTTATGGTAAACCTGAATATTGTTCACCACATAGTGCGGCAGGTTCTCGAGCATCACCTTGTTGTTGCCCCTGAAGAAATCTTTCCCGTTGAGTGTTAGCTCGTCGATCTGTTGTCCGTTCACAAGAATGCGCCCGTCGTCTTTCAGCTCCACTCCGTCCATCTGCCGGATGAGCGCATCGAGCATGGAGCCTTCGGGCAGGTTAAAGGCATCGGCATTATACACGATGGTATCGCCTTTATAAACCATGCGCACCCGTGTGGCCTTGATAACAATCTCATCGAGCCGGTTTGTTCCGAGCGAATCGATTGCTGGTTCTCGCATTCTGCGTTTCAGCAGATGCCACGGTGCGTCGAAATAAGAGTTGCGTGCCACATGTCGGATCTCGTAATCCACATATCCTGTTTCATAATCGGGATGCTCTGCCATGATGATATAGCGTTCGGGGCGTGCAGGCACGTTGAACCTGTATCCCACATCAATCTTGGTGGCGTTAAACTTGCCCATATTAAAGGCCCTCATGGTGTCAACCACTGTAGAGTCGACGGTCATCAGCGTCAGCTTCACATCTGGTATTCCCGACTTGGTGAAACTATCTTTCACATGTCCCCAAAGGGCAATGGTTCTTTGCTTCTTCGGTTTCTGTGTCTCCTGAGCCATAGCTGGGAGGAGACAACAGAGACTGAAGAAGAATAGGATTATTCTTCTCATACATTCAGATTCTTATAATAAATTCAAGCTTTTTTCAGGCAAGGCGGAACGTGATGGGTATCACAAACTTGCACCTCACAGGATTGCCATTCTGCATGCCCGGCTGCCAGCGGGGCATATTGCGCACCAAGGTAACTGCAGCGTTGCCGAGCAATTGCCAGGCTTCGTTCTGTTTGTCTACCAAGGCCCGCTCTTCGTCGGTCATACCAGAAGCGTATTTCACCACCTGTATGGTGCTGCGCCCGTCAACGAAAGTCGGTTCCGGCCTCAAAACACGGATATTGGATAGGGAACCGTCTTTCTCTACTACAAACTGCACAATAACACGCCCCTGCACACCAAGCTCGTGTGCCTGCTTGGGATAAGCAAGATGCTTAGAGAGGTATTTAAACAAATCGCCCCCCTCCTGAACGAATTTAGGCATTTGTTCACACATATCGAAGACCATATCGTTGTCGTCGACAGAGTTCTGCCCAGATTCCTGCCGGTCGGTTGTAATGACAACAGCCCCACGACTTCCTTTCTCTCCATAAACGGCAACAGCCTTCTCTTTCGACAACACATTAACAGAGGTGATGAGCTCCTTCTGGACGAGGGCAACATCCTCTTTCGACACAGGCACCCCATCAAGAACTACGAGAACACTGTCTGAGAATGCCATTGGGCGGTTTTTCCAAGGGGCATTTGGGGCGGTTTCGGGCTTATTGGCGTTGCTGTCGGCGAGAGCCGATGTTGTTTCTTTGCCAACAGGTTGCTGGCGAAGCCATACAAGAGTCCGCTCTTCGGCCGGAATGTCGTTTATGGTTTTATATTCCACTACGGTGCGTGCAGTGGCAGCGAGCGACAATGCCACTACGGGAACCACATACATGGCTCTCAGCCATGTGTAGCGATTTGGATGATTATTCAACATGATGAGTATTCGTTTTTTAAGGATTTGACGGCTCATCGCATTGGCAAGCAGACTGACAGGCAGTCCGGTTGCCTTGCGAAAGAGCAATTGCACATAGAGTTCCACAGGGAACCCTTGAGAGAGTACAGCCTGATCGGCCTCCATTTCGTGCAGGCCGCGAAGGTCTTGCCGCAGAAACCACACTGCGGGATTAAACCACTGCAAGGCTGTGAGCAATTCAACGAAGATCACATCCAAGCTGTGATGGCAGCTGATGTGTCCGCGTTCATGGGCGAGTACAGCTGCGTTGTGCTCCGCATAGTCATGGTGGTTCATCACTATGGTGTGCATCCAGCTGAAGGGTTTCACGGGCTTTCGGGTAACAGCCATCACCGTTCCGTCGGCCTGTGGAAATATCTCGCATTCACTGATCAGTTTTCTCAATTCAAGGAACGACCGCCCCACCAACAGCAGCCTCACTGCAATGCCCGCCACAATAAGCCATGCCAGACAACGCTCGGCCAATGGGCCAAAATTTTCTTCCGCAAAGGGAAGAACAACTGGTTGGGATGGCGGCAGGGCCATTGCCGGCGAAGAAGCAGCAACCCACACAGTGCGGTGGACGGTTATCACACAAAGCGGTAGCACCAGCGAAAGCACCAACGAGAGCAACAGCACCCACCGGTTGAGTTTATGATAAGGTGCACTGCCTATCAGCAGGCGATAGAACAGATAGAACACCACAAGCAGCATTGCTACCTTCATGTTGTATGTTAAAAATTCTATAAGCATTGTGGGCAATTGTTGATAAATATGTTTTTATGCACATTCAGAAGTTCACGGCTTTCATTTCTTATTCCGCTGAATAATTTTAAGCAGCTCGTCTATTTCCTCGGGCTGCAGATGCTCTTCTTCAGCAAAAAACGAAACCAGCGACGAGAAAGACCCGCCAAAAAAAGTATTCTTCACCTCGCGCATGAAGGCGTGGGTATAGTCGTTTCTACTTACAAGTGCCGTGAAAACCTTGCCGCGCCCCACCTTTTCAGAGCATACAAATCCCTTTTCTTCAAGAATTTTAAGAAAAGTGAGCAGCGTGGTCATGGCTGGTTTAGGTTCGGCATAGAGCGTCATCATGTCGGCAGCACTACCCTTTGCGTTGTTCAAACTCCACAGGCAATTCATTACCTGTGTTTCCGACTTGGTAAGTTGTTGAACCTTGGTTTTCATATCGGTATGTTTTATAGGTGGGTTCTATTAATTCCCACGGTTTTGTTTTACATTGGCGGGTGATTAACCTTTTGTCATCTTTCTGGCTCTTTTGTCTTTATT
>CACXFT010000121.1 GCA_902767045.1 uncultured Prevotellaceae bacterium
CCAAATCCTGAGCCGCTCGGCTTTGCCGCTTCGCGCGTCGAAGAACTTTTTGTTGCTCAGGTACTTATAAAGAATGTCAAACTAAAGTGCTGCGGAATTTAGGTTAATAATGAATAGTGAGTAGTGATATGCTTTCCTTCGAATGTGACTATAACAACGGTGCCCACCCCAAGGTGTTGGAGCACCTGACAGAAACCAACAGCAAACAGAGTCTCACCTACGGTTTCGATGAATGGAGCAACAGCGCCAAAGAAAAAATACGGCAAGCCTGCGAAGACCCTACGGCCGACGTGTTCCTGCTTGTGGGAGGCACACAAACCAACACCACCGTCATTGATGGTCTCATCCCGCAGGTGGAAGGGGTGGTATGCGCCCAAAGCGGTCACATCGCTGCCCATGAGTGCGGAGCCATCGAACGCAGCGGTCACAAGGTGATTACCCTTCCTTCACACGAAGGGAAGATGCATGCCACCGACCTGCAAGCCTTTATGCAGACTTTCCAGGCCGACGAGAGTCGCGACCATCTTGCACAGCCTGGCATGGTTTACCTCTCCTTTCCCACGGAACTGGGAACCCTCTACACAGCCAAAGAGATAGAGGAAATAGAACAGGTGTGCCGAAGCTACCAGCTGAAACTCTTCATCGACGGAGCCCGACTGGGCTACGGACTGGCTGCCAGTCAGGGCGACATCACCTTACCCTGGCTGGCCCGCCATTGCGATGCCTTCTACATCGGCGGCACCAAGGTAGGAGCTCTCTGCGGAGAGGCAGTGGTGTTTCCGCGTGGGGGAGCACCGCGGCGCTTCTTCAGCATCGTTAAACAGCACGGAGCCCTGCTCGCCAAGGGGCGCATAGCGGGTGTGCAGTTCGATGCGCTCTTCACCAACAACCTCTACTTCAACATCTCGGCTCATGCCATCGACATGGCACACCGTCTGAAACAGCTGCTGCAAGAAGCTGGCTTCCCCTTCTATCTCGATTCGCCCACCAACCAACAGTTTGTAATCATTCCCAACGAACAAGCCCAACGGCTCAAGCAACAGGTCGACTTCACCCTCTGGGAACCTTTCGACCAAGACCACATGCTCTGCCGGTTCGTCACCAGCTGGGCAACCACCAACGAAGACCTACAGCAACTGCAAGAGATTCTGCAAAGCATATAAGACGGATAAAAAGAAAGGGCGACACAATTACAGGCAGGCGTATGTAGAAAGGGCGACATCATCAAATCGTTCACTTGACGATTTATTGATGTCGCCCCTTCTTTCGTCACAGCCTAATGACCAATTTGGGTTGAATAGGAAGATGAAGAAAAAAAATATTACAACAAAAGAAGATTTATAAAAAATAATCGTTATCTTTGTACCCGAATAACCTAAACAAAAGCCTTATGACAATAAACACGGATTTTTCTTTCCGTGCATCTTCTGCAAGTATGCGGATGCTGTGGACGTTGCTTTGCCTCCTCGTTTCAGGCTTTGCAACGAACACTCATGCACAGGACGCTCCCACCCAACTGCTCATGCCTAAGCCGCACGAGATGACGACCACGGGGGCAAGCTTCGCTCTGAACCGAAGCGTAAGTATCACCGACCCTACAAACTCTTCTCTGTTAGCTTCGCTTTTCACCACCAATGCCGGGAGCGCAGCCACTGTAACCGTGAACATGGTTGACGCTGCCACACTGGGCACCTTCGACTACACTCTGGCCGACTTCGACAACGAGGGCTATAAGCTCGTGGTTGAAGACAATGCCATCACCATCACCGCCGCCACCAAGACGGGGGTGATACGCGCGGCACAAACGCTCATGCAGCTGGCTGCCGCCACGGGAGGAACCAGCATACCGGGGGTGGACATCACCGACTGGGCTGCCTTCAAACTGCGTGGCTATATGCACGACGTGGGCCGCTCGTTCGTGAGCTTCGAGGAACTGAAACACGAAGTTGACCTGCTCTCGCGCTTCAAGGTGAACGTGTTCCACTGGCACCTCACCGACAACCAGGGCTTCCGCTTCGAATCGAAACTATACCCTCAGCTGAACCAGGCCGCCAACATGACACGCTTCGCCGGACAATACTACACCCAGGCACAATGTACGGAACTGGAGGCTTACGCTGCCGAGCGCGGTCTCACCATCATTCCGGAAATAGACATGCCGGGACATAGCCAGGCGTTCCAAACGGCTATGGGCTTTGCCATGAACAGCGACGAGGGTAAGGTGGTGCTCAAGGCACTGCTGAACGAGCTGGCCGAGGCCTTCCCCAACGCTCCCTACCTTCACATCGGATGCGACGAGGCCGGCACCACGGCTGCCTTCGTGAACGAGATGTCGCAATATGTGAAGGAAACACTGCACCGACGCGTGGTGGTGTGGAACCCCATCAGCGGAGTTTCCATCAGCAAGTCCAGCCTGCCCTATATCGACATGACGGAGATGTGGGGGACGGCGGGACGCAAAATCGACGGACTGCCCAACATCGACTGTCGATATAACTACATCAATCACTTCGATGTGTTTGCCGACCTTGTGGGCATCTACAAGAGCAACATCTACTACACCGACAAGGGAAACAGCGAGGTGGCGGGAGCCATCAGCGGACTGTGGAACGACCGCAAGACTCCTACCGAAACCGACATCATCCGACAGAACAACCTGTGGGCCAATGCCATTGCCACTGCCGAACGCGGATGGATGGGCGGCGGCAAGCAGTATATTGAAACAGG
>CACXFT010000122.1 GCA_902767045.1 uncultured Prevotellaceae bacterium
AGTGAATAGTGTTTGCCGTCAACTGGCTGAGACAGTATGCTTTGGGCGTATGTGGTCCATTGCTGAGCCATATTGGGGTCGCTACCATCAACCATGATTTGCCACTGAAGGTTACTACTCCCCTCGCCAATCGGAGAGGGGCTGGGGGTGAGGCTCATATCTGCCTGCTGACTGCGAATGAGCCGCTCGGCCTCGCGCGGCGTGCTAACGGTGGCGGTGATGGTGAAATATTCCGACTGGGAGAGTCGCTCCACTGCCTGCCGAGTCTGATGATCTATCTGCGAGGTAACCACCACCGTCCGCACGTTCCTGACATCGGTTGTGATAGCGAAGCCGAAGAGGAGCATCATCACCACGGGCATGCCGAAGAGGATGAGCATCGTACGCTTGTCGCGCAGGATGTGCTTGGTTTCTTTGATGACAAAACTGATAAACTCTTTCATGTTCTTAATCACTTGATCTTTTGGCCTGTCGCGCCAGATAGGTGAACACGTGATCCATGTCGGGCTGATGGAATCGTGCCTTGAGTTCGGAAGGGGTGCCGAGGGCACTAATTTTGCCGTCGACCATGATGGAGATGCGGTCGCAGTATTCGGCCTCGTCCATGTAGTGGGTAGTAACGAAGACGGTGATGCCACGGCTGGCAGCGTCGTAGATGAGTTCCCAGAACTGGCGGCGCGTGGCGGGATCGACACCGCCCGTGGGCTCATCGAGGAACACCACGCCCGGCTCGTGGAATATCGAGACCGAGAACGCCAGTTTCTGCTTCCAGCCTAACGGCAGGCTCCTCACCAGCGTGTCCTTGTGCTCCGTAAACTGCAGGCGACGCAGCAACTCGTCGGTCTTTCGGTGTATCTCTTCGTCCTTCATGCCGTAGATGCCGGCAAAGAGGCGGATGTTCTCGCTGACGGTCAAGTCCTCGTAGAGCGAGAACCGCTGCGACATATAGCCGATACGCTTCTTAATCTGCTCGTGCTGGGTGCGGATGTCGAATCCGCAGACGGTGCCCGTGCCGCTCGTCGGCTGATTCAGGCCCGTCAGCATGTGCATGGCGGTGGTCTTGCCGGCACCGTTGGCACCAAGGAATCCGAAGATCTCGCCGCGCCTGACGCTGAACGAGATGTCGTCTACAGCGTGGAATGTGCCGAAGGCCTTCACCAGATGCGACACCTCAATCACGTTCTCCTGTTCCGTATGTTGCGATATTGTCTCAACCTTCTCTATCCCCGGCGGATTGAAGATGTCTCTGAACTCATCCAAGATGACATCGGGCGTGCCTATGCCCCTTATCCGTCCGTGGTCAAGAAAAGCCACACGCTCGCAACAGCGCACTTCGTCGAGGTAGGGTGTGGAGGCCACGATGGTGATGCCCTGCTCCTTCAGCGACAGGAGCATCTCCCATAGTTCCTTGCGGCTCACGGGGTCGACACCGGTGGTGGGCTCGTCGAGGAAGAGTACACTGGGCGAGTGTACCAGTGCGCAGGAGAGTGCTAACTTCTGTTTCATGCCGCCCGACAATGCCCCTGCCCTGCGATCTTTGAACCGCTCTATCTGCGAGTAGATGGCGCGGATAGAGTCGTAGCCAGCCTCCACGGTTGTGCCGAAAAGCATGGCAAAGAATTTGAGATTTTCCTCGATGGTCAAGTCCTGGTAGAGCGAGAACTTTCCCGGCATGTAGCCCACCCGACAGCGCACCTCGCGCATCTGACGAACAACATCGAAGCCGTCTACCGAAGCAGTGCCTGTCTCTGGCAGCAGCAGCGAGCAGAGTATGCGGAACATCGTGGTCTTGCCCGCACCATCAGGACCGATGAGCCCGAACACCTCGCCCTTAGAGACGGAGAACGACACATCGTCGAGGGCCTTCACCTCACCATACGACTTTGAAACATGATTTACTTCTATAGCATTCATAGTTTCACCTCTCCGTACATACCAATCTTTATATATCCGTCGTTTCTGACGGCTATCTTCACGGCATACACCAGATCGGCGCGCTCATCGTCGGTTAGGATGGTCTTGGGCGTGAACTCCGAGCGCGAGGAAATCCATGTAACGGTGCCCTCATACTCCTTCTTCTGCTGGTCGCCGTAGTCGGCAAACACCTTCACCCGCTGTCCCAACTTAATGGTTCGCAGTTGAGCCGAGGTGATGTAGGCCCGCAGATACATGTCCTGCGTGTCGGCCACCTTGAACAGCGGCTTGCCCACAGACACGAACTCACCGCACTCCACGAATTTCTCCAAAACGGTGCCCCTGATGGGTGCGGTAACGTGGCATTTGCGTAGCATGTCGCGCAGTTGGCTCACCTGCACCTCGGCAGCAGCTGTCTGCTTGTCAAGAGTGCGGGTGCTCGTCGAGAGTGAGGATATCTGTGCGTCCAACTGTTTCTGCAGCACCTTCACCTGACTCATTGCATCGTCGAGCATCTTCGAGGGAGCCGCACCGTCGGCCACCAACTCACGGTATCGCTGTTCGTCCTGCCTGACCTTCTCCAACTGCTGGCGCGTGGCGGCTATCTGCCGCTCCATGTCGGGCTTCTGACTCTGATACACCTCCTTGGTGGCTCCCAGCTGCTGTATTTTCAGCCACGTCTGGGTAGTGTCTATCAGTCCCACCTCCTGGCCTTGGCCAATGCTGTCGCCCTCGTTAACGTTAAACGTCAGCAGGGCTCCGCTCTGCTCTGCAAACACGGTGGTCTCCGTGGCCTCAAACGTGCCGGTGGCATCATACGCTTTCTCGTTTCCTCCGCAGGCGGCCATCATCAGGGGCATGCCTGCCAGTGCCAATATCTTTCTCATACCCATTGATTAATTGTTCGTGGTAAATTTGTTGTCGTAGATTTCCTTCAGCATCTCTATCTCGTGCATCGACTGTTGAACACGGGCAGCGTTCTCCTGATTGATTTCGCGCATCAGGTCGTTCACGTCGATGATGCCGTGGGCGAGTTTCGACTCGGCGGCCTTCCTCACGGCCAACCGCAGCGCGATAATCTGCTCGTCATCGGCCATCAATTTCCTGTAGCGGGCAATTTCCTCCTGTTGCTGAATCTGCTCTAAACGGTTGTTGAAGAGAAACACCTCGCGGTTCGACTCCGTCACCTCGTGCTGCAACCGCAGCTTCGCCTTGTCGTTCTTACGGGTGTAGAGCGCCCCGATGTTCCAGGTGAGACGTGCACCTATCACGCCGTTCAGACTCCACTGGTGGCGCATCATGTCTTCGAACATATTCAGGCCGGGATAGCCGTAATACCCCTGTGCGAACAAGCCAATCCGAGGCATCAGCGCCGCATTCAGCCCTCGTTCCTGTGCGTCGGCCAATCGCTGCTGTGCATCGAAGAGCCGCATCTCCGGCCTCTTTACCCTCGGCTGCAACAGCGTCGCAGTCACCTCCGGCTTCCTCAGGCTCTTCACCTCCATGCCACAGAACGCCGAGAGCAACGCCGTCAGCATCCGCTTCTGCGATTCCAGACTCGTGGCTTGCTGAACGACGTTCAGCCGCTCTGCCCTGACGTTCTGCCAGTCGCTCGCAGCGGCCGTTCCGCCTTTCACCATGGCTTGCAGCTTCCGCTCGTTGCCGGCCAGCAGCTCCTGCAGGTCACGGTTCAATTGCATCTGCTCTTCCAGCATGAGCAGCGAGAAATACATCTCATTCACACGGCGACGCACCTGATACAGCGTCACCTCCGTCTGTGCTTCCTGCACCTTGCCTTGCCACCGCGCAATCTGCTTCTTACTGCTGATGTCACCGCCATCATAGACGGTCTGCTGCACGTCAATCCCCACACGGTACTGGTCTTTCTTCAATCCCTTCATGGCGATACCCATGCCCGTTATCATCGTCTTCATCTCATCGGGCCATGCCGCCACGTCGCTCTGATAAATAGCCTGTGCCTGTGCTGATACCTGTGGCAACCAGCCTTTCCGTATGTTGGCCACCGTCAGTTCAGTGGTCTTCTCAATGAGGCCGTACTGCCGGATTAACGGATAATTGCGCTCTGCTGCCTGCTGACACTCCTCCAGCGTCTGTCCCTGAGTCGTCAAACAGCTGAGGGCCAGGGCGGAAATCAGGATTCTTCTCTTCATGCTCATACGTTTCTGAATTTTATGCCGCAAAGTTACACCTTAATACAATTCTTACGAGGCTGTAAGAATAAAATATGATTTTGTATGATTCACTTGACCTTTGCATGTCGTTCTCGCAAATGTTAGCCCTCCATACTGGCAGGTCTTAGCCATGCCAAAGAGAACCGTCCACAGCACGCCCTTGGCAGCAGCACTGATGGGCAGCAGCATCTGGGCAAACGACAGAATGTAGAAAGGTATGCAGCATAGCAAAACAGTTTGCAAAGATACACATTTCGGTTCGATTACAATCACTTCTGCTCCAAGAATTAACAAAAGTTGATTCCGATGATTAGATTCGAATAATATTAAATAATGTATAAATAAAGGACTATTTATAGGTGTTTCAATTATTTTTTATACTTTTGCAGGCGGTTCGGCAAGTCCATGCGGCTCCTGCCGTGCCAACTACATGGTGGAAAAGCGACACTGTACGCTTTGTTTTTGGTAGCTTGAATGTAGGAACCTCAAACTATTGAACAGAGACAAACGCAGAAGGTGACGCCTACGGATGTGTATAACTATGCGCAGCCGGAGTGTGCCGAGGGCTAACCATGCCCTCATTGGCACACTTTTGGGTGCATTGTATATATACCGTCTGAGGGTATCTCTCTGTCTGTTCTTTCAATAAGGCACTCCTACAGCCTAAGCTACGGAACGGGCAGCAGGAGATACCCTCGTTCTTTTCTGCCGGGTAGCGAAACCTGAAACTACAGAACCCTCTGACGCTTGGGTATCAGTCAGACCAGTTGATACTGACCGATACCTAACAATGAATAATACTCTCCTTGACAATAGCGATAAATTCCTGATGAAGGATATCTTGCGGCAATTCATCGGAAGTGGCAAATACAACCATATTTGTATAGCTACGGGGTACTGGGATCTTCCAGGTACAGCTCTTGTCTATGATCAGCTGAAGTCTTTTCTTGAAGGTGGAGGACGCTTGGACATCCTTCTCGGCCAGGAACCTCAACTTCGTTCGTACCAGACACACACCCCTGAAGATGACGAACAACGGTTCCCAGACTTCTACCTTCAGCGCGACATCAATCTGCTGACTGATGAATACCGTCCAACCGCAGAACTTATTCAACAGTTCTGTAATGTTCGAAAGTATGATCATCTTGTGGAGCGTAACACGCAGTCAGAGGAAGTAAACTCTATGGAGGAACAGGATGAAACACAGATACAGATACGCATCTTTGGCCAAAAGGAACCCCTTCACAAGCAGTTCCTCCATGCCAAGTGCTATATCTTTCTCGGTCCCGGCGAGGCTGACGGCATCATAGGCAGCAGCAACTTTACAGAAAAAGGACTCGAAGATAATGCGGAACTGAACTATCTTGAAACGCAAAACAGCATCGTGACGGCTCCGCTCACAGAATACAGCAATTCTAAGAGTCACAAGGTATGGTTCGACGAGAAGTGGATGCAGAGTGTGCCTTGGAATGGCAAGTTCCTTCAGATTCTTTCTGCTGCACCCGTGGGACAACCAAAGCCCAATCCTGAGCCAGAGCCGCAAAGTGATGGACTCACCCCATACGAGCTTTACATCAAACTACTACAGACGAAGTTTGGTGACCTCGTAGACAAGAATCTTGACGAGGTCATTGAGAGTTATCTGCCTGATGGGTTCGATAAATACAGCTACCAGATAGATGCCGTTAAGCAATGCTTCTCCACGATGAAGGAGCATGGCGGTTTCCTGCTTGCCGATGTCGTGGGGCTTGGCAAGACTATAGTCGGTTCACTTGTCATCAAGCATTTCCTCCAGTTCCCTGATGATGACGGACGTGCGCGCAAGGTGCTTATCATCACACCTCCTGCCATAAAATCTGCATGGGTTGACACCATCAAGTTGTTCGACAAGGAGGCAACAGACAAAATGGAGGATTACATTGACTACATCACCACTGGAAGTATTGGAAAACTCGTTGATGAAGTTGAGGGCAATAGTGACGGAGATGACGACAACAGTGATACTGGCGACTTTGAAAGTGAGCTCCTGCATGAGAACTATGGATTAATCATCATTGACGAGAGTCATAAGTTCCGCAATAGTGGTACAAACATGTACGAGGCTCTTGATAACCTCATCAGCCAGATTGGTGCCGACACGGGTGCTTACCCCTACATTGGTCTGCTTAGTGCGACTCCTCAAAACAACCGCCCTGATGACTTGAAGAATCAGATTTATCTCTTCGAGCGCAATCATGCCGACACCACGCTGACCAAAGCCAATAGCGGTAACCTGGAAAACTTCTTCTCTGAAATCAATGCAGAATATTCGAGTATCATCCATCCCAATATTGACGATCCTTCAACACTAGAGGAACGCAGGGAGCGCCTCAAGCAACTCTCTCGCCGCATCCGCGATTGTGTGTTGACCGATGTTATGGTTCGTCGCACCCGTACAGACGTTCAGATGTATTATGCCGACGACATGGAGCGTCAGCACCTTAAGTTTCCAAAGATTGAGGGACCTAATGAACTGGAGTACCAAATGGACTCTCAACTCTCGCACCTCTTTGCCGATACGATGGATATCATTGCACCTACTGAGGAATATAAACTGCAGAGCAACCGTTACCTCAATTACTATCGCTATCGTGCCATCCAGTTTCTTGCTGACGAGGCAAACAAAAGTAAGTATGATGCACGCGGTTCGCGCGATGCCGACAAACTGGCCGACCAGCTTGCCAACATCATGCAAATCAATCTCGTGAAGCGCTTAGAGAGTAGCTTTTCTGCTTTTTATCAGTCACTGCTTAACCTGCGTCAGTACACCCGTAACATGATTGACATGTGGGAGTCGGGCAATATCTTCATCTGTCCACAAATCAACGTCAATGCCGAACTCGACCGCAAGGCAAAGGAACAGAAGCGCAAGCGCCCTGTCAGCTATAAGGAGTGTCTTGATGACATTCGCGCCAAGATTACCAAACTCAACGAAGCCGGTCGCAACGATGACGAACGCAATATGGAGTACACCACCAGTGACATGAGGCCCGAATACATCGACCTGCTCCGTGCCGACTACGACCTGATCTCTGAACTTTGCGACCGTTGGGCAAAGAACACCGAAGATCCTAAGCTCGATGTATTCAAGGATAATTTGAAGTATGTACTCTTTGACAAAGACAAGAACATACCTCAGAAGTTGGTTGTATTCTCTGAGGCTATCGATACCGTTGACACCATCAAGCGTGTAGCAGAAGCCAAGGGCTATCGTGTATTGAAGATTACGGCTGGCAACCGCGACGAAATGGAGCAAACCATCCGCGAGAACTTTGATGCCAACTATGGGAAGAAGCCTGGTGAGGAGCAGAAGAATGATTTCGACATCATCGTCACCACGGAGGTGCTTGCCGAGGGTATCAACCTGCATCGTGCGAATGTCATTCTCAACTACGATACGCCTTGGAATTCAACTCGACTGATGCAACGTATCGGACGTGTCAACCGCATCGGTTCTACTCAGAACAAGGTCTATGTCTACAACTTTAAGCCAAGTGCTGAGGGCGATGCCGAGATTAAGCTGGTAGAAAAGGCATACACCAAGCTTCAGTCGTTCCATACCCTCTTTGGAGAGGACAGCAAGGTCTATACCATCGACGAAGAGGTAAGCCATTACGACCTCAATACCGTTGTCAATGGCGAGGAGTCACCGCTTGAGAAATACATCTATGAGCTAAAGCAATACAAGGATGCGCATCCTGAGCGTTATGACTATATTCTTAATCGCAATGAAAACTTGGAATGTGCCACTCGAACTGTTGACGGCAATTGTTACTTCCTTGTCCGCACACCTCGCATGTCAGGGCTCTTTGTTAAGGTGAGTCCTGTCGATGCCAAGGGGCGTATCATCTCTGCCAGCGAGATGTATGAGAGTTTCGCTGTACCACAGGACGCACCTCTTGCTGAACTTCCTGAACATTGGGAGGAATACAAGAAGAAAGCAGAGAAGGCAGTCAACCAGCATCTGCACAAGATGAATGTACGCATGGGCAGCAGTACCAAGGCCACCAAGGCAAAGGAGATACTGCGACGTATGCAACAGAACATTACTATGTCGAAGGAATCCAAGGCTCTCTTGGCAGATGCCTTCACGTTAGTGAACAAGGGTAACTCCGACATCATCAAGAAGGTTCTTGCTTTCGAGGAGGCGCTTAACCGTTCGCGGGGAGACCTCTTCGGTGGACTTACTCAGCAGGACTTCGACAGTATGATTGAGCGCGAGATTCGCAATGTCGTTGCCAACCTTCAGCAGCGTTATGGCAAGGCAGAAGTATTCATTGGACTTTCAAAATAACGATTCAGTGTTATGATAGACCTCAAATCATATTTCCACGATAAATATCAGGGTGGCGAAAGCTTCATCGAGAACGTCATCCTGCCCATCTTTGGCGAAGATAAGTATGAAGATGCCTACGAGGAGGATGTACTGGAGAACAATCCGGAGTTGATGACCATGGCTCAAAATACAGGTGTAGCCCAAATCCTACGCTTAGGTACCATTGACATACCGATGAATCCCACTGACGTGTTTGATATTACCGTCAATGACCATGTACAGATGAAACGAAATCGAGTTGCCGTTCAGCAACTGATTCGACGTATCATGTCCACCTACAGTAGTGCATTCATGGTTTTTCACTATAATGATGACGATAAGTGGGATTGGCGTTTTACATTCTGCAGCAAGCAGGGAAATAATCGCGAAGCCACAGATTCCAAACGATACACTTTCCTTCTCGGACCTAACCAAGCTTGCCGGACTGCAGCAGACAACTTTAAGAAATTAGCGGCAAAGGGCGGTGATATTGAGTTAAGCGATATCGTCAGAGCCTTTGATGTGGAAGCCCTCTCAGACGAGTTCTTTGATAAGTATAAGGAGCAATACGAGAAGTTTGTGATGTTCATCACGGGTAAGAAGTTTGTCAAGAAAGATGGTGGCTGGAAAGAAAAGGTGTTCCATGAACCACATCCACAGATATATGCAGATTTTGGTCGTGATGACAAGCGTGTTCGTGATTATGTCAAGAAGATGCTTGGCCGCATTGTGTTCTTGCACTATCTCCAGAAAAAAGGTTGGCTTGGTGTAGAACCGGGAAATGAATGGAATAGCGGCAATAAGGATTTTATGTATGACTTGTTCGCTAAGTCTTCAGAAGAGCAACAGGCCAATTTCCTTGACGAAGTTCTCGAACCTCTCTTCAATGATGCTTTAGACACGGATAGAAGTGCAAACGGTGATTTATATGACACAAAAGTCGTTGGATTACCAAACAATGGCGTGCTTCGATTCCCTTACCTCAATGGTGGTCTGTTCGGCAGAGACGATGATGACGAGATTACTACGGTATTTCCTGCGGAATATTTCAGTTCGCTCTTTACATTGTTTCATCAATATAACTTCACGATAGATGAGAACGACCCAAATGATGCAGAGGTTGGTATTGACCCGGAAATGTTAGGACAGATTTTTGAGAATCTGCTTGAGGACAACAAAGACAAAGGTGCATACTATACTCCAAAAGAGATTGTACGTTATATGTGTAAAGAGTCTTTGATTTCTTATCTACAGAACGATTTTCCTCGCCAGCATCGTGAAGCCATAAGGCAGTTTGTTACAACATACGATTTGTCCGCTCTTCCTGTTGATATTGTAGAAGAGATTGACCGCCGTCTGATTAACATCAAGATTTGCGACCCTGCCATCGGTTCTGGTGCCTTTCCAATGGGCTTGCTCAAAGAACTGTTCTTCTGTCGTGGCGCAATAGAGAACTTTGACAATTCAGTTGAAATTAAGCGTCATATCATCCAGGAAAACATCTATGGCGTGGATTTGGAAAAGGGTGCTGTTGATATTGCCAGACTTCGTTTCTGGTTGACCTTGGTTGTCGATGAAGCCTCGCCAGAGGTGTTGCCTAATCTCGACTATAAGATTATGCAGGGCAACTCGCTATTTACGACGTTCAATGGCAAATATCTTAATATCAGCGATAGACAGCAGCATAGGAACATTCTTCGGATTCGCCAGAAAAAAGCAGAGCTCAGTACCCTTCAGAAGTCATTCTTTGAACAGACAGGTGAAGAAAAACTCCGTACGGGAATTACTATTAAGGAAACTATTCTTGATATCATCTCTCTCCAATTAGGACATGAACTAGAAGCTTGGGCTCAAGCGTCAGTAACAGAAGGGGCTGTCTTCGCAGAAATGCAGAATGAAGTTATTTCCATGCAGCAAATCAAGAGCGCTATTACAGGTGAGAAGAAAGCCATCATCCAGTTAGGAGAAGAATTGCGAAGAACACTTACCGATGAGTCTCTTTCTTTAGAGGAACGTGCAAAAACTGACTTGCGTTTTTTTGACTGGAAGGTTATGTATTCTGATGTCTTTGAACAGGGAGGCTTTGATATTGTCATTGGCAACCCTCCTTATGGTGCAAAGCTAAGTGATGACGATAAGAAAGTAGTAAAGAAGTTCTATAAGACTACAGAATCAAAGAAGATGGACAGGAAAGAAGATGCTGTCTATCTCCGTTTCTTGGGTAGAGAGAACGAAGTTCCTTGTCCGAAGATAAAAGGCTCGACTGACACGTATACTCTTTTCATAGAACTCGCATACTGGCTTCTCCGCAAAGATGCTTTTATGGCTTACATCGTTCCCATATCACTGACTTCAAGCGACTCACTCTCTGGTGTGCATAAACTGTTGTTGGAAAAATGTCGTGGGATTAAGATTTCATCTTATTCTGTACGCCCTCAACCAGTATTCAAGAATGCTGTCGTTAATACTTCTATCTTGATGTTCCAAAAGACACTGACCCCTTGCCAGCAATTGCTATCAACAAAGATGCATCGTAGAAACAATGAATTCAATCTTCAGGCTCTCGTAGATAATCTGCAATTTATTGACGTTCAAGATAATTTGAAGTTTGGCAGAATTCCAAAGATAGGACTTCAGATAGAGAAAGATATACTAAATAAATTGAAACCCCACGAAACCATAAGTTCGTACGTTGTAAAAGAAGGCAAACCTATTGTGTATCGATTCGCAGGTGGCAGATATTTTAAGGTAGTTACTAACTACTTTACAGGGTCATCCGCAGAAAGAGCATTGATGCTTGATCGCAAATATGCAGATGCAATCGGTTGTATTCTTAGCAGCAATCTTTCTTTTTGGTTCTATCAAATTTATTCAGATAATCTTAATTGGAAAGATTGTGAGATTACATCTGTTCCAGTACCAAACCTCACGGATGAACAAATAGATTATCTTAATAATTTATATAGTGAATATCTTGAAGATATTGAACAGAATGCAAACGTAAGACAATCAAGTGGCAGTTCCACATATCATGTTTCCCAATTTAAGGAATATAAAATAGTGAAGTCAAAGTCCATTATTGATAGGATTGACGATTATATTTGTCCCCTTTATGGTTTGACTGACGAGGAGTGTGACTTTGTTAAGAACTACGAACTTGAGTTTAGGATGGCTGGAGATGATTAAAACCAGAATCAAATGAACAGCACACTGAATGAGTGCCTGAACACCAAGCTCGACGCCCCCCTTCGGGGCATTTGGCATGGCATAATCTAACTAAAAGTACTGGAAAACGGGATTCATCTGTGTTGAGCAGATAAATCCCGTTTTTTTTTGAGGGGTATTTGTTGTTGCCTTTTACTTTTTTTCGGGCTGTGCGGGAGCCTGCTGTGTGGCGGCGGAGAGCAGCAACATGGCTGCCAGTGCCATCAATGGAGATATCTTCTTTGTCATACGTCTACTTGGTGTTAGTGAAATGATAGGA
>CACXFT010000123.1 GCA_902767045.1 uncultured Prevotellaceae bacterium
GTCTGTATATTGCTCTTACAACTGAAAGGGTTTACCCTTTCGCACCGTTTCACTGACTTGGTTACGTTCTTATCGTCTGGAATCGTGAGCAAAGTTACAAACTTTTCGCTAAGAATCAGCATTTTCCCAAGGATTTTTCCACATTCGCTGCTGTGGCCCGCTTTGAGTGCGTTAATTCTCCAAAGTTACTCCGTCTCAGAAAAAAAACAAACGCGTTTGTTTTGTTCTTCTCTCGACTTTCCGTAACTTTGCATTTACTTATCAAATCAACTATACAGTTATGAACAAATCATTCGCGCATAAGCTGCGCTTCTGGCATGCACCACTGGCTGCGGTCTTACTGTTTTCCACTGCTTCGGTGGCACAAACCCATCAACCGCTGGCGGGCTATCCCATAGCTCCCGTTCCGTTCACGCAGGTGCAGATTACACCCAACACCTTCTGGGGCGAAAGAATGGAGGCGAGCCGCACCGTTACCATTCCGCTGGCATTCAGCAAATGTGAGAGCGAGGGCAGGTATGAAAACTTCGTGAAGGCTTCGCACCCGAGCGACGCATACGATGTGCCCAGCTTCATGGGCTATTCGTTCGACGATACCGATGTGTATAAAACCATCGAGGGAGCAAGCTATGTGCTTAGTCTTCCTGTTGATGCCAAAGACCGCGAGGCGAAGCGCAAGCACGACGCTCTGAAGCACTACATCGATTCGGTGCTCGACATTGTGGCGGCTGCACAAGAACACGACGGCTATCTCTACACCGCCCGAACCATCAACCCCAAGAAACCCCATCAATGGGCAGGCCCTACGCGATGGAGCAAAGAAGAAGACCTGAGTCACGAACTCTATAACCTGGGCCACATGGTGGAGAGTGCGGTGGCGCACTGGCAAGCCACGGGGTCGAGAAAGTTTCTCGACATTGCCTGCCGCTATGCCGATTGCGTTGTGCGCGAGGTGGGTCCCAACCCCACACAGGCGTGCGTGGTTCCCGGTCACCAGATTGCAGAGATGGCACTGGCCCGACTTTACATTGCCACTGGCGAAAAGAAGTATTTAGACGAGGCGAAATTTTTTCTCGACTGGCGTGGAAAAACCACCATCAAGCATGAATATAGCCAGGCTCACAAACCGGTGGTGGAACAAGACGAGGCTGTGGGACATGCCGTGAGAGCTGCCTACATGTATGCGGGCATGGCCGATGTGGCCGCACTCACGGGCGACACCGCATATATTCATGCCATAGACCGCATTTGGGAGAACATTGTGGGCAAGAAACTGTATATCACGGGCGGCATAGGGGCCACAAGCAGCGGAGAGGCCTTCGGCAAAAACTATGAACTGCCCAATGCAACAGCCTACTGCGAAACCTGCGCTGCCATTGGCAATGTTTATGTGAACTACCGCCTGTTTCTGCTGCATGGCGAATCGAAATACTACGACGTACTTGAGCGCACGCTCTACAACGGACTGCTCGCCGGCGTATCGCTCGACGGGGGCGCTTTCTTCTACCCCAACCCGTTGCAGTCGGCCGGGCAGCACCAGCGCAAGGCCTGGTTCGGTTGTGCCTGCTGCCCCAGCAACATCTGCCGGTTCATGCCCTCGCTGCCAGGCTACATCTATGCTGTTAAAAGCGAGAAAGAGCAACGCAGCCTTTATGTGAACCTTTACATGAGCAACCAAACCGAACTGAAGGTGAATGGAAAGAAAGTGAAGCTTTCACAGGAAACAGATTATCCCTGGGACGGAGACGTGAAGATTCGCTTCGAACAGAATGCCGCCGGACCTTTCGCCCTGAAGCTCCGCCTGCCGGGATGGATTGCAGGCCACCCTGTGCCAAGCAACCTTTATACATACGCAGACCAACAGAAACCCAACTACTCGGTTTGGCTGAATGGAGAACAGCTGAATGCCGAACTCACAACAGACGGCTATCTCACCATCAAGCGGAACTGGAAGAAGGGCGACATGGTGGAACTTTGCCTCGACATGGAGCCGCGCGTGGTGAAAGCCCACGAAAAGGTGGAAGCCGACCGAGGCTTGGTGAGCATTGAACGCGGACCGGTGGTGTATTGTGCCGAATGGCCCGACAACAATTTCAACATCAACAGCGTTTTGCTGAACCAACGACCGAAGTTTAAGGTTGAACCCATGAATTTCGTGTTCACCCCCACACCTTCACACCACCGCACTTCCGCACCCACGCACCACCTGAACGCCATCACCACCCAGGCCCAGTGGCTGAAGTATGGCGAGGATGGCAAGCTCGCAGTCGAAGATGTTACGCTGAAGCTTATTCCGTATTACGCCTGGTGCCATCGCGGAAGTGGCATTATGAGAGTCTGGTTGCCGCAAAGTGTGAGCTCAACCCTGCCCTTTTAGGTTCATACACGTGCCGTGTAGCAATGCTACATGGCCCGTGTAGCATTACTACATGCCCCATGTAGCAGTGCTACATGGGGCATGTATGAAACAAAAAGGTAAGGTTTTGCCTTCAAATAAGTTATTTTAACGGTTCTTAAACGAAAGGGCTGCGCCAATAGCCGTGCTGAACTCAGCATAGTGGGGAATGTGGAAGTGAACACCATACATTTTCTCGTTTTCAGCAAACACAGCCTTGCAGAGCGGCAAACGGGTAAGGTTGCCAATCATCACAAAGTCTTTGATGCCACTGCCCAACGACGAGAGGTAGGTTGCACTGCAAATAGACTGCAACACCATCCAGATGATACCCAGCGCAATGTCTTCGCGGCTGGCATCGGCCTTGGCATTGCCAAAGAGCGAAGCAATGGCATCCATGGGCAACCCCGGAATGGGTTTGGCACTGATATCGCTGATGAGCACGTTTATTTTCGACTTGTCGCCATGCCCGGCAAGTTCAACCACCTGGTGAATGTCGTCGGTTTTCAGCAACAGGCGCGAGAGTCCCTGCAGGGTGCCCCCGCCCACTCCAATTCCACCAATATGCTTGATGTCGCTGCCATCGCACTTGATGATGGAGGTGCCCGTTCCCATGCTCACCACCATCATGCGGTTGATGTCTGTTTCGAAACGGGCACCCAAACCGTCGGCAATGAACTCTTCGGCCTTAGAGGTGGGCAGCCCATAAACGGGAGTTTCTATGTAAGCACTGCCCACACCCGTTATCATCACATGCTCTACGTCGAGCAGGCTAATCTTGTTGTCGTAGAGATATTTGCCAAAAGCACCGTAAAGCGAGGTAACAGGGTCGGTGGCCCGAATGCGAATGGGGGCTACCACTTGGCCCGACTCTTCTATGCCGACAATCTTGGTGGTGCTGATTCCCACATCAATACCTATTACAATTCCCATATTTTCAACTTGTTATAGCGATTTAATAAATAAAATAACTACCTCCGTCAGATGCGCAGTAGCGCTGCAACAACTGCTGTATATATTGGGCATTGGCTCTCACTCGCTCTTCGTTGCCATCGTAGCCATTGATGAGCACACAAAGGCTGCGCGTTGAGAGCGTCATTTTAGTGCGCTCGTTGTCGCTCGTGGGGGTGCCCACTCCGCCCCATTCGTCGCGATACACAGGAAGTCCTTCGATGTTGATTGTTCCGCGGCCGATGCCCTCATAGGGTTCCCCAGCCCTACCGATACCCAAAGTGAGCGTGTCGCCAACGAATTTATCGGCATCGAAACCACCAATGCTGTAACCGTATGCTATGCTTGCCAGGTTCACCAGGTCTACGAGTGTGTCGCGCTGATAAAGCTGCTTGCCCTGCAGCATGCGCCGGATGAGCTGCTCTGATGCAGGTCTGTAGCGCGAGGGGTCTTTGCCACAAGCATGATACACCTTGCGGGTGGCAGCAATGGAAGGCAGTTCTTTGAGCGAATCGGTTGTGAGCTCGCTGCGAAACCGCTCACCCATCTGTTCAATCTCGTGCCATAAGGCGGCATTGTAAGAACTGTTCTCTACCTTGGCTTCCACGCATGCGCCCACAAACCGGGGGCACACAGTTTCAATCTCTTTGCTTACTATAACTTTCATTCTTTCAACAGTTAAAGCTCATAACGTTCAAGAAAAGTTTGTTCATCAAGAATCTCGATGCCCAGCTTCTGTGCTTTCTCTAATTTCGATGGTCCCATGTTTTCACCGGCAAGAATAAAAGAAGTTTTCTTGCTGATGGAACCAACGTTCTTTCCCCCATGCTGTTCGATGAGCGTTTTATATTCGTCGCGCGAATGCTGGCTGAACACGCCGCTGATAACAATGCTCAGTCCGGCCAGCTTGTCGCTCGAAGCCTGCATCTGCTCTTCAGAGAGCGACATCTGCAGTCCATAGTCGCGCAACCGGTTCACAATGTCGATGTTTTGCTGCTGGTGGAAATAGGTGATGATGCTTGAGGCCATCACCTCGCCCACCCCGTCTACCTGAAGCAAATCTTGCATGGTGGCCGACATGAGGGCATCTATGTTTTTGAAATGGCGTGCAAGCAGTTTGGCCGTGGTTTCTCCCACAAAGCGAATGCCCAGTGCAAAAACCACCCGCTCGAAGGGAACTTGGCGTGAAGCGGCAATGCCGTTCACAATGCGCTGAGCCGATTTGGTGCGGCTGCCATCGCCGTTAATCTGTTCCACCCGAATGGTATAAAGGTCGGCAATGTTGCTAATAAGATGCTGGCGGTAGAATTCGTCGACCGTTTCGGGGCCGAGCGAGTCTATGTTCATTGCCTTGCGTGCAATGAAATGTTCTATGCGCCCTTTAATCTGCGGCGGGCAACCGCTGTCGTTCGGACAATACCAGGCTGCTTCGCCGGCATAGCGAACCAATGGGGTTCCACACTCCGGACAGGTTTTGATAAACTCAACCACTGGTGCTCCCTCGGGGCGCAGTTTCTCTTCCACCCCCACAATCTTGGGAATAATCTCTCCCCCTTTCTCCACATACACGCTGTCGCCAAGGTGAAGGTTAAAACTGCGAATGAAGTCTTCGTTGTTGAGCGTGGCACGCTTCACGGTGGTTCCCGCTAACTGCACGGGTTGCATATTGGCCACGGGTGTTACCTGTCCGGTTCGCCCCACCTGATAGGTTACTTCGTTGAGTCGTGTGAGCACACGCTCGGCCTTGAACTTATAGGCAATGGCCCATCGCGGACTTTTTGCTGTGAACCCGAGATGGCGCTGCTGCCGCAGCGAGTTCACCTTCAGCACCACACCGTCGGTGGCCACTGGCAGATGCTTGCGCTCGCTGTCCCAATAGTTGATAAAATCGAGTATGCCTTGCAGCGAATCAACCTTCTTCATTCCCTCGGAGATTTTGAATCCCCATTCGCGTGCAGCTTCAAGGTTCTCGTAATGTCCGTCGCCGGGAATGCCGTCGCCCAGCAGATAATAGAGGTAGGCATCGAGTTTTCGCTGTGCCACCACACGCGAATCAAGACTCTTAAGCGTTCCGCTGGCAGCATTGCGGGGATTGGCAAAGAGTGTTTCGCCCGCTTCCTCACGTTCGGCATTGATACGTTCAAACTCTTTCCAGGGCAGCAGAATCTCGCCCCTGATTTCAAAGTCGGCCGGATAGTTGCCGGGAGCGAGCACAAGCGGAATGGAACGAATGGTTCGCACATTGGCCGTTACATCATCGCCACGCACTCCGTCGCCGCGGGTTACCGCCTGCTCGAGCCGCCCATTCTTGTAGGTGAGCGAAATGGAAAGCCCGTCGTACTTCATTTCACAGCAAACCTGAAACGGCTCACCGCCAAGTAAACGGCTCACGCTCTGATACCATTCGGCAACATCCTGCTCGTTATAGGTGTTGGCAAGCGAGAGCATGGGATAGCGGTGCTCTACCTGGCGAAACTCTTTCTGAATGTCGCTCCCCACCCGCTGAGTAGGCGAGGTGGGGTCAGCAAGCTCGGGATGACGTGCTTCCAGCTCTTGCAGTTCGTGCATGAGAAAGTCGAAATCCTGGTCGGAAATCGTTGGAGCATTTTCTATGTAGTAACGATGGTTATGCGCATGCAACTCTGCGCGCAATTGCTTGATTCTTGTTATTTCGTCCATGCCTTGATTCATGTTTTTGCATGCAAAGATAACAAAAAGTTAATAGATGGGGCAAAAAGTGAACATATTTTTGTACTTTTGCAAAGATGAAGAAGATGCATAAACTTTCTTGCCCTTTGTTGTTAGTGGGGTGGCTCTGTTTGCTGGCTGCTTGTTCGGCCACTAAATTTGTGCCCGAAGAGGAGCACATACTCTCGTCGGTTGAGATTTCTGCCGACGAGAAGAACTTCAACGTGGCGATTTTAGAACCTTACATCCGACAGAAGGCCAACTCAAAATGGTTCTCGCTGTTCAAAATTCCTTTGGCCACCTATTCACTGTCGGGGCGCGACACCACCAAGTGGCTCAACCGCACGCTGCAGAGAATTGGTGAAGAGCCGGTTCTCTTCGACACGGTGCAGGCCAGGCTCACATGCAACGACCTGCGCATGGCCATGGTCAACATGGGGTATATGCATGCCCGTGCAGACTATTCCACCCGCACGAAGGGGAAGAAACTGAAATGCCGATATATGCTCCACCCCGGAGTGCCTTATATTATTAATAATGTGTATTACGATATACAAGATTCTTCCATTGCCCGATTTCTTTCTAACCAAAGCCAAGGGACTTCATCCATTGAACCTGGAACACCCTTCACCACCGAACGGCTCGATGCCGAACGCAAGCGCATAACCGCACTGCTCATGAACAATGGCTACTACCGGTTTCATAAAGATTACATACAATACACGGCCGATTCAACGGCGGGCAGCCAACTCGTTGACCTAACGCTTCACCTGCTGAAATATAAACCCAACAGCGCGGCACCCGAAACAGCACACCCTGCATACACCATTCGCTCGGTAACATGGAAAAGTCACGACAACGACAGCCGCATTCACCTGCGCCGAAGGGTTTTGGAAAACAACACCGCACTGAAAGCACAACAACCCTTCAGCAGCGCGGCTTTGCAGAAAACCTACAACAACTTTGGCCGACTGCAAGCTGTCAGATACACCAACATCAGGTTTCAAGAAGTGCCTGACTCGCAACAGCTCGACTGCGTGATACAGCTTTCAACACACAAACCGTCTACCATCTCTTTTCAACCCGAAGGCACCAACACGGCAGGAAACCTGGGGGCAGCAGCATCGCTCACATACGAGAACCGCAACCTGTTCAGAGGGTCTGAACTGCTCAGCGTGCAGCTGCGAGGGGCTTTCGAAGCTATCACCGGACTGGAAGGCTACCAGAATGAAGACTACGAAGAATACAGCCTGGAAACAAAGCTCTCCTTTCCACGCTTTATACTACCCTTCCCCCGCACCACCCACCGCACTTCTGCAACCTCCAACCCCCGCACCTCCGAGTCAACAGAACTTGCGGTCAGCTATAACCTGCAAAACCGACCTGAGTTTCACCGCCGCATATTCTCAACCGTGTTGAGATACCGCTGGAGCCAACCACAAAGGCATCTCAACTGGCGAATAGACGTGCTCGACCTCAACTATGTGTATATGCCATGGATAAGCGACACCTTTAAACGGGAGTATCTCGACAATGAAAACAGCCGAAATGCCATTCTGCGATACAACTACGAAGACCTGTTGATTATGAAAATCGGACTGGGCATCAGCTACAACAACCGAAAGCATGCTCTCAGAGCCAACATAGAAACAGCCGGAAATCTGCTGAGTGCATCGGCCGACTTGCTTCACCTGAAAAAGAACAGTCTCAACCAAAGCACACTCTTCAGCATTGCCTATGCACAATATGCCAAGTTCGATTTCGACTACACCCGACTGGTGAAGTTCGACGAAGAAAACCAACTGGCACTGCATGCCGCCATGGGGGTTGCCTATCCCTATGGCAACAGCAACGTGCTTCCATTCGAAAAGCGATACTTCGCAGGTGGGGCCAACTCGGTGCGCGGATGGAGCGTGCGCGGACTGGGACCGGGAAAATTCAAAGGAACCGACGGACGCATCGACTTCATCAACCAAACGGGCGACATGAAACTCGACCTGAATCTTGAATACCGAACGGCACTCTTCTGGAAATTCAACGGAGCGGCGTTTATAGATGCAGGCAACATCTGGACACTCAGAGAGTATGCCGAACAGCCGGGCGGACAATTCCAACTTTCAGAGTTCTACAAGCAAATTGCCGTTGGATACGGACTCGGACTGCGGCTCAACTTCGACTATTTCATCATCCGCTTCGATGCGGGAATGAAAGCCATCAACCCGGCATACAACAACCACCGCGAACACTACCCCGTGATGCACCATCATCTCAGCCGCGACTTTTCGTTCCATTTTGCCGTGGGAATGCCTTTCTGAATCACTTTGGCATCTTATATGGCACCTGCCAGAAAAGTGCGAATTAGGCTACGTCCTTCTACCGAAATGGTATGTGGCACTGGGAATTTTACTCTCCATCAAAAGGTAACTCACCTAAATACTTATCAA
>CACXFT010000124.1 GCA_902767045.1 uncultured Prevotellaceae bacterium
ACCAGATGTGGGCAACGGGAACAACGAGTTCAATATGACCCGTACGTTCACGACGCACCTTCTTCTCTGTCACCTCCACACCACAACGATCGCATACAATACCTTTATATCTGATGCGTTTGTACTTGCCGCAGGCACACTCATAGTCTTTTGTCGGACCAAAGATGCGCTCACAGAACAAACCATCGCGCTCGGGTTTATAGGTGCGGTAATTGATGGTCTCCGGCTTGGTAACCTCGCCGAAACTGCTTTCGAGGATATCCTCCGGTGATGCAAGTCCGATGGTAATCTTCGTAAAGTTACTCTTTATCTTGGAATCTTTCTTAAAAGCCATAATTCGTATATATTATTGTTTGTAAAGAGTTCATTAATTAATCAAGAGTGACACTTAAGCCAAGACCGCGCAACTCATGGAGAAGCACGTTGAGCGACTCAGGAATACCAGGAGTCGGCATCGGCTCACCCTTGACAATTGCCTCGTAGGCCTTGCTTCGGCCTACCACATCATCAGACTTGATCGTCAGAATCTCCTGAAGGACATGACTGGCACCGAATGCCTCCAGTGCCCATACCTCCATTTCTCCGAAACGCTGTCCACCGAACTGTGCCTTACCACCGAGCGGCTGCTGCGTAATCAGGCTGTACGGACCGATGGAGCGAGCGTGCATCTTATCCTCCACCATGTGGCCGAGCTTGAGGAAGTAGGTAACACCAACGGTAGCCGGCTGGTCGAACTGTTCGCCGGTTTCTCCATCGTAAAGGCGTGTAGAGCAAAGTCGGGGCAGCCCGGCCTTGTCGGTCCATTCCGAAAGGTCGTCGAGCTTGGCACCATCGAAGATGGGCGTGGCAAACTTCACTCCGAGCTTTCGTCCGGCTGCACCCAGGATGGCTTCGAATATCTGTCCCAGGTTCATTCGCGAAGGCACACCCAGCGGGTTGAGCACCAGGTCTACGGGCCGTCCGTCTTCCAGGAAAGGCATGTCTTCCATGCGCACCACCTTCGAAACGATACCCTTGTTACCATGTCGTCCGGCAAGCTTGTCGCCCACGCTAATCTTACGTTTCTTGGCAATATACACCTTAGCCATCTGCTGCACGCCCGAAGGCAGGTCGTCGCCGATGGTGATGGCAAACTTGCGTCGTTTCAGTTCAGCGTCTAACAGTTTATATTTGCGTATATAGTTCATGATGAGCTTCTGTATGAGCATGTCGGTATGCTCATCGCCAGTCCATCCGTTCGACTGTATTCCGTCATATTCAAGGTTCTTCAGTGCAGTGGTAGTAAACTTGCTGCCCTTGGTAATGATTTCGGCTCCGGTATAGTCTTTGATGCCCTGACTCTCCCTGTTCTGTGTAAGCTCCATGAGCTTCTCCACCAGGATGTCTTTCAGGTCATCGTTCTTCGCCTCATACTCTTCGTCTATTTTCTCGAGTATCACCTTGTCTTGTTTCTTCGACTCACGTGTTTTCACCGCACGCGAGAACAGCTTCTTGTCTATAACCACACCGCTCAGCGAGGGGTTGGCCTTCAGCGAAGAGTCTTTCACGTCGCCGGCCTTGTCGCCGAAGATGGCGCGCAGCAGTTTTTCTTCCGGCGAGGGGTCGCTTTCGCCCTTGGGTGAGATTTTACCGATGAGGATGTCGCCCGGTTCCACTCTGGCTCCCACACGGATGATACCGTTGTCGTCGAGGTCCTTAGTAGCCTCTTCGCTCACGTTGGGAATATCAGAGGTGAACTCTTCCATACCGCGTTTTGTTTCGCGCACGTCGAGCGAGTATTCGTCAACATGCACCGAAGTGAGCACGTCGTCGCGCACCAGTCTTTCGCTGAGCACGATGGCATCTTCATAGTTGTAACCCTTCCACGGCATGTAAGCCACCAACAGGTTGCGTCCCAGCGCCAGTTCACCGTTTTCGGTTGCATAGCCCTCGGTGAGGATATCGCCTGCCTTCACGCGCTGTCCCTTCTGGCAGATCGGTCTCAGGTCGATGGTCATATTCTGGTTGGTCCGGCGGAACTTGGGAATGCGGTATTCCTTCAGAGCCGGTTCAAAGCTCACGAACTCTTCGTCTTCAGTGCGGTCGTAGAGGATGCGAATGGTGGTAGCATCCACATATTCTATAATACCCTCACCCTCGGCGGTAATCATGGTTCGTGAGTCTTCGCAAACCTGCTTTTCAAGCCCCGTACCCACGATGGGCGCATCGTTGTGCAGCAGCGGCACAGCCTGACGCATCATGTTACATCCCATCAGAGCGCGGTGACCGTCGTCGTGTTCGAGGAAAGGAATCAGTCCGGCCGAAACCGAAGCAATCTGCTGTGGCGACACGTCCATCAGGTCCACCTGCGAAGGCGGCACCACGGGGAAGTCAGCATCCTGTCGGCATTTCACATAGGTGCGTATAAATGAGCCATCTTCACGCAGCGGTGCGTTACCCTGTCCGATGATGTGCTCAGCCTCTTCCTCAGCGGTGAGATACACCACATCTTCGTTTTTCAGGTCAACCATGCTATCCGTCACCTTTCGGTAAGGAGTTTCAATGAATCCGAGTTCGTTGATGGTTGCATACACGCAGAGCGACGAGATAAGTCCGATGTTGGGTCCTTCAGGACTCTCGATGGGGCAGAGTCGTCCGTAGTGCGTATAGTGCACGTCGCGCACTTCGAATCCTGCACGTTCACGCGACAGACCGCCGGGTCCCAGAGCCGAAAGGCGGCGCTTGTGCGTTACCTCTGCCAGCGGGTTTGTCTGGTCCATGAACTGACTCAAGGGGTTTGTTCCGAAGAACGAGTTGATCACGCTCGAAATGGTTTTGGCGTTGATCAGGTCTGTAGGTGTGAACACCTCGTTGTCGCGCACGTTCATTCGTTCGCGAATGGTACGGCTCATGCGAGCCAAACCTATTGAGAACTGATTCGAGAGCTGTTCGCCCACGGTGCGCACGCGACGGTTCGAGAGGTGGTCGATATCGTCGACGGTGGCATTAGAGTTCACCAGTTGAATCAGGTATTTGATAATCTCGATGATGTCGTCCTTGGTGAGCACGCGCACATCCATGTCGGTATCGAGACCTAATTTCTTATTGATGCGATAGCGACCCACTTCACCAAGGTCGTAACGCTTGTCGGAGAAGAAGAGGTTCTGGAACACCTCGCGTGCACTGGTATCGTCGGCAGGGTCGGCATTGCGCAGCTGTCGGTAGATGTAGAGCACGGCCTCTTTCTCAGAGTTGCTGGGGTCTTTAGCCAGCGTGTTGAAGATGATGGCATAGCGGTTTGCCATCTCTGCATCTTTATGCAGCAGTACCGACGAAGCCCCGCTGTCTAAAATTTCCACCACGTTTTCGGCAGTGAGTTCTGTTTCGCGCTCCATAATCACCTCGTTACGTTCAATGGACACCACTTCACCGGTATCCTCGTCAACGAAGTCTTCGTTCCAGCTTTTCAGAACACGCGCAGCCAGCTTGCGGCCAATAGCCTCCTTCATGTTCTTCTTGTTCACCTTCACCTCTTCGGCCAGGTCGAAGATTTGCAGGATGTCTTTATCCTGCTCGAACCCGATGGCACGAAGCAGCGTGGTAACAGGCAGCTTCTTCTTTCGGTCGATGTAGGCATACATCACATTGTTGATATCCGTAGCGAACTCAATCCACGAGCCCTTGAACGGAATGATTCGTGCCGAATAGAGCACCGTTCCGTTGGCATGCACACCCTGACCAAAGAACACGCCCGGCGAGCGGTGCAACTGCGACACCACCACGCGCTCGGCACCATTTATAATAAAGGTGCCGTTGCTGGTCATGTAAGGAATGGTTCCAAGGAACACATCCGATGTAACGGTTCCGAAGTCTTCGTGGTCGGGGTCTGTGCAGTACAGTTTCATCTTGGCCTTCAAGGGAACACTGTATGTCAAGCCACGCTCCAGACACTCTTCAATGGTGTAGCGGGGCGGGTCGATGAAATAGTCGAGGAACTCAAGAACGAAATTGTTTCTCGTGTCGGTGATAGGGAAGTTTTCAGCAAAAACCTTATACAAACCGTCATTCTTGCGTTCTTCAGGCGGAGTATCCAACTGTAGGAAGTCGCGGAACGACTTCAGCTGCACATCCAGGAAATCCGGATAAGGCATCGGATTGTGGACGCTGGCAAAATTAATTCTGTTATCAACAAGTTTTGAAGCCATTATAAAAAAGGAATTTGAATCGCTCAGGGCTTATAGAGCCCGCGGTTAATAAAAAAAGACACAAAATGGTTAGAACCCACCTACTTAGTAGATTCTAACCATAACGTTATAAAAGTAACTCAAACTTACTTGAGCTCAACTTTAGCACCAGCCTCTTCGATGGCCTTCTTCAGGTTTTCAGCCTCTTCCTTAGAAAGACCTTCCTTGATGGTAGCGGGAGCTCCGTCTACGAGATCCTTAGCTTCCTTCAGGCCCAGGCCGCAAGCTTCTTTCACAGCCTTCACCACCTGAAGCTTAGCACCACCAACCTCGGCGAGCACAACATCGAACGATGTCTTCTCTTCAGCCTCGGCAGCTGCGCCAGCAGCAGGACCAGCAGCTACAGCAACAGCTGCAGCAGCGGGCTCAATACCATACTCGTCCTTCAGGACTGTTGCCAACTCGTTAACTTCTTTC
>CACXFT010000125.1 GCA_902767045.1 uncultured Prevotellaceae bacterium
AGGTCTGCAATTTTGAGATATGTCTCCATTGTTGGCTGGCAATCATTGGTACACCACTTTGATACAGTTGTAGGCGCACACCCCAACTGCTCTGCCAACCACTTATTGGTTCTCTTCTTCTCTGCAAGCACAACTTTGATGCGATTAATGTCTTTGTCCATAATGGATTCCTATTGTTCTTGGTACAAAGTTACTCATTTACTCTGGAAGAACACACAAAACGTTCGTGTATTTAGCAAATAATCACATTTTAATGTTATTTTCCCCACCTTTCTGTACCTTTTCCTGATATTCGTCTGTCCGTTCCATCACTTTATGCATAATCTGCACCAACTGCATCATGTATTTCTCCAATTTACATACAAGCGCCATCGCTCTATGTTCTGAAAAATGACATTTTAGTTCCTTTAACGTTTGGTTATAGTTATTGCCAACCATGCGGAACTGAGCATAAAAGTCGCTTCGCTCGGCCTTGCCGTTTTGCACAGCCTTTAGTTTTTTGCCCAAACAACGCTTTTTGAGATGGTCAAAGACCGCATTTGATGTGCTCAAAGACCGCTTTCAAGGTGCTCAAAGACCGCTTTTGAGGTTCTTGAAAGCGGTCTTTGATGTTGCTGGATGCACTGTTTGGGTGTATGCTCCATTGAAGCTATCTAATTTCAGCTAATTTAATACTATTCATGCACTTGTGTGTAATTTTTTTTGTATCTTTGCACTTGTATGAGGAGAAAGAACACAAGTAATAACGTTTGACGAGAAAGAATACACAAGTAAAAACAATACACCATCATCAATGAAAAGCTTCAAACTTCTTTTTCTTTGTCTGCTCTGCGCTTCGGGCATGCAGGCATGGGGGCACGGAGGAACAAAAGGGCAGAAACAGGTGCAGGCTGCAACACGCAGCCTCACAGAAGTTCCCTTCACGGCTGTGCACCTGAGTGACAATTTCTGGCTGCCGCGGATTGAGGTGAACAGAACGGTTTCCATCCCGTCGGCGTTCAGGGAATGTGAGAAAAACGGAAGGTTCGACAACTTTGCCTTGGCAGCAACCAACCTGGGGCACGCCCATTACAACGTGAAGGAACACAGGGGCGACTTCTCGTTCGACGATACCGACCCCTATAAGGTTATTGAAGGCGCAAGCTATTCGCTGGCAGCTCATTACGATAGACGGCTCGACCATTACCTCGATAGTGTGATTGCCATTATTGCCGCTGCACAGGAAGACGATGGCTACCTCACCACCTGCGTCACCAATAAATGCTACAGACTTTCGGGATGGTGGGGAACGCACAAGTGGGAGAAGATAAACTCGCACGAACTCTACAACAGCGGGCATCTGATAGAGGCAGCCGTGGCACACTTCCGCGCCACCGGCAAGCGCTCGCTGCTGAATGTGGCCATCAAGAATGCCAACCTCATCTGCCGAACCTTTGGCGAAGAGGAAGGAAAGATTCACCGACCCGGCGGGCACCCCATCATTGAGATGGCACTGTGTAAGCTCTACAAGGTAACAGGCCAGGAGCGTTATTTGAAACAGGCACGCTATTTTGTGGAGGAAACGGGGCGCGGCACCGACGGGCACCGGCTTTCGGAGTATTCACAAGACCACATGCCCATTCTGCAACAGACCGAAATTAAAGGTCACGCAGTGCGGGCTGGCTATCTTTACAGCGGAGTGGCCGACGTGGCTGCACTCACTGCCGACACAGCCTATTTTCAGGCTTTGGAGTGCATCTGGCAAAATATGTCGGAAAAGAAGCTCTTCATCACCGGAGGCATTGGAAGCAGGGCACAAGGCGAGGGCTTCGGACCCAACTACGAACTGAACTCTCACACAGCCTATTGCGAAACCTGTGCGGCCATTGCCAACGTATATTGGAACTATCGCATGTTTCTGGCTACAGGAGATAGCAAATATATCGACATTGTGGAGCGTGCATTATATAATAATGTGTTGAGTGGAGTGAGCCTTTCGGGTAACCGGTTCTTCTACGACAATCCTTTGGAGAGCGGTGGAGAACATGAGCGACAGGCATGGTTTGGCTGTGCATGCTGTCCGGGAAACATCACAAGGTTCATACCCTCTGTTCCGGGTTATGTTTATGCAGTAGAGCATAAAGACCATGTAGTTACCGACAACGAATCTGTTTTTGTGAATCTCTTTATGAGCAATACCACCGAGTTGAAAGTTGCCGGTAAAAAACTCATCCTGGAACAGAAAACCAGCTATCCGTGGGATGGAAAGGTAACAGTCTGTGTAAAAAAGGGTGGCGGCAGGTTTGCTTTGAAAATCAGAATCCCGGGATGGCTGAGCCAACGCCCGCTGCATAATGGACTCTACTATAATCAGGAGATAATCTTCGACGGCGGTCCGGAGTGGACAGCTATGGTCAATGGCATAGAACTGGTAGGTTCCCATGGCGAGTGGCTCAGCACAACCAGCGGCCTTCAGCCTCGTATGGAAAAAGGCTATATGGTGATAGACCGTCAGTGGAAAGCTGGTGACGAGGTTGTGATAAACTTCGATATGAAAGTTAACCGCATTGCAGCCAACAGTCTTGCAGAAGACCTGCGAGATAAAATTGCCTTGGAACGTGGTCCCATTGTCTATTGTCTGGAAGCATCCGACCAGCCAGACCAAACCATCTTCGACAAGTTTGTGCCTTATGATTCAAAGATAGAGAGCCATTTTGAGCAAGAGATGCTGGGTGGCGTGGTGGTGCTCGAAGGCAAAGCCCAAAAAGTTAATCTGCTTGGCAAAGTAGAGCCAGTGAAGTTTCGTGCCATTCCATACTCCACATGGAACAACCGTGGACCACAGCCCATGGAGGTGTGGGTGGCTGCCAACACCACAACAGCTGTGCCCACACCACGCCCCAGTAAGGCAGCTTCGGCCAAGACTTTTGCCAACCGCGGCCCCATACAGAATGATGCACCGGAAACAGCTCCCGTTGATGCCTGGGCTGGAGGTGTGAACGACCAATGGGAACCCAAAAGGTCGAGCGACACCTCGAAACCCTATCACTACTGGTGGCTGAAGCGCGGAACGCAAGAAGCCATCAGCTATCAGTGGGAAAAGGAACAGCTTGTTGGCGAGGTGCAGGTTTATTGGCTCGACTTCGACCATTACGATGGAAACTTCCGTGTGCCAGAGTCGTGGGCACTGTACTATAAGACTGCCGACGGAGAGTGGCGCGAAGTGGAAGACCATGAGCCTTACACGGTGTTGAAAGACTGCTACAACAGTGTGCGCTTCAAACGCGTGAAAACTACTGCCCTGAAGATTGTTGTGAAACTTCAAGACGGACAGTCGGGTGGTGTCTTAGAGTGGAAAGTAAATTAAAGAATCAAAAAAAACTCAATAATCATGAAGAAATTCTTTTTAACAGGTTTCGTAGCTGTCGCTTGTACAACCTGCATGCAGGCACAAGGAACCCTTGAAGACTATCGTCGTGCCTATTCGCTCAGCGAGAAGTTCAGTGCTCAGAAAGTGATGCACTGGGCACAGAATGTGGAATGGAACGATTCGCTGCCCGAAGTGCGATACAGCATTTACACCCCCGAGGGGTTGCGATGGAAGCTTGTGAATGCTGAAACGGGCGAGGTGCGGGAAACCGAAAACCTGAAGGAACAGGGCGAGCACCCTGCACGAGAACGCAACAAACAGCAAAACTACAAGGGCCGGCGCCATCAGCGGCACTGGATGGAGGTGGATGAAGAAACTGACCAGTGGGCTGTTACCTCGCCCGATGGCCAGTGGGAAGCCTGGATAGAGGCAGGCAACGTGGTTGTGCAGGAAACAGGCAAGCAGAATGGTGCCACCAAACGTCAGCTCACGCAGGATGGAACCATTGGCAACTACTATTCGAGCCGACTGCTGTGGAGCCCCGACAGCCGGAAACTGTTCACCTGTAAGCGCAAGGCAGTGGAAAAGCGTTATGTTTACTATGTGGAATCGTCGCCCCGCGACCAGCTGCAGCCCGTGCTCCACAAGCAGGAGTATGCCAAGCCTGGCGATGAACTGCCACAGCGGGTGCCCTGCATCTTTGATGTGGAAACAGGCCGACAGCTGATGGCCGACACTGCACTCTGCCCCAACCAATACGACCTGGGGTGGTTTGAATGGGCCAAAGACGGCAGCGAGGTGCGCATGGAATATAACCAACGCGGGCACAAGGTTTACCGCGTGTTGGCCATGAACGCAGAAACAGGACAGCTGCGCACGTTGGTTGAAGAGCGAAGCGATAAGTTTGTGAACTACAACCGCATGTATCGCAACTACCTCGGCAACGGACAGCTCGTTTGGATGAGTGAACGCGACAACTGGAACCATCTCTATCTCTACGATTTAAATGCCGCTGCCAACCGACAAGCAGCAAAAGGCAAAAAGAAAGCTGCACAGCAGCCGCTGCAAATTACCAAAGGCGATTGGTGTGTGCGCAAGGTGCTGCATGTTGACGAGCAGCAGGGCGTCATCTATTTCACTGCCAGCGGAGTGAACAAAGAAGAAGACCCCTATCTGATACATTATTATAAAATAGGTATAGACGGAAAGAACCTTGTTTGCCTCACTCCCGAGAATGGCAACCACAAGGCAAGCTTCTCGAAAGACTGGAAATATTTGGTTGACACCTATTCAAGGGTTGACCTTCAGCCCGTTACCACCCTGCGCAGCGCCATCGATGGAAAGCTTATCAAAACGCTGGAACAGGCCGATATCTCACAGCTCACAGCTGAAGGTTGGCGGGCACCGGAAGTGTTTACCGCCAAGGGACGCGACGGCGAAACCGACATCTGGGGCATCATTCAGCGGCCGTCGAACTTCGACCCCCAGAAGCAATATCCCGTTATAGAATACATCTATGCCGGGCCTGGCGACAGCTATACTCCCAAAGATTTCATAGCCTTTAACAGAAACACCACCGCACTGGCCGAACTGGGCTTTATTGTGGTTCAGATGGACGGCATGGGCACTTCGTGGCGAGGAAAGAAGTTCGAAGAGGTGTGCTACAAAAACCTGAAAGACGCGGGATTCCCCGACCGCATCGCATGGCTGAAAGCTGCTGCGGCCAAATATCCGCAGATGGACATTGAGCGGGTGGGCATCTTTGGTGCTTCAGCCGGCGGACAGGAGTCTACAACGGCTGTGCTGCTGCATGGCGACTTCTACAAGGCAGCCTACTCGTCGTGTGGCTGTCACGATAACCGCATGGACAAAATCTGGTGGAACGAACAGTGGATGGGCTATCCCATAGACTCAAGCTATGTGCAATCGAGCAATGTGTATCATGCCCACAAGCTGGAGCGCCCCCTGATGCTAGTGGTGGGCGAGCTTGACGACAATGTAGACCCTGCGAGCACCATGCAGGTGGCCGACGCCTTGATTCGTGCCGGAAAAGACTTTGAGCTGGTGGTGTTGCCGGGTGTGCACCATTCTATGGGCGAAAGCTTTGGCGAACACAAGCGGTTCGATTTCTTTGTCAGGAATCTGATGGGAGTGACTCCCCCGAAGTGGAACGAGCTGAAA
>CACXFT010000126.1 GCA_902767045.1 uncultured Prevotellaceae bacterium
GCGGATTAATCTGTTGGGGTACCCGGACTCGAACCAGGAAAGGCAGGACCAGAATCTGCAGTGTTACCATTACACCATACCCCAAAGTTTTAGTTGCTAACCCGTTTGTTTCGGATTGCGGGTGCAAAGTTACTGCTTTTTTTTGAATTGGCAAGCTTTTTCCCAACTTTTTTCGTAAAAAATGAGAAAAAATATCAAAATCAGTGTTTTTCGTTACGTTATTCAAAGAATTCAGCGTACCTTTGCAGGGCGTTTACAAAGCAAGTTACATCAAAAGCTAAAAGCAAGTTACATCAAAAGCTAAAAGCAAGTTACATCGAAAGCTAAAAGCAAGTTGCATCAAAAGCTAAAAGCAAGTTACATCAAAAGCCAGAGGTTAGTAACATCAAAAGCTACCGAAAGCGCCGGAACGAATGAACAAAACAGAAAAAAATAAGAACAACGAATGGAACAAGCAAAACAATTAGTGGAATCGATAGTAAAGGGAATACAAGAAAAGAAAGGACAGCAGATAGTTGTTGCCGACCTGAGTGGCATTGATGGCAGCATTGCCAACTATTTTGTCATCTGTCAGGGCAACACCCCCACACAGGTTGAGGCCATCACAGACTCGGTGAGCGAAACCGTGCGCATAGCCCTTCACGAGAAACCGGCCCATGTAGTGGGCACGGAACAGGCCGTGTGGGTGGCCATGGACTATACCGACGTGCTGGTGCACATCTTTGTGCCTGAAACGCGCGAGTTCTACAACTTGGAAAACCTTTGGGAGGATGCCAAGTTAACCAACATTCCCGATGCAGAATAATCAACAGCTATGAACAAGAACAACCAACCTATGGGCGACAACAACCAGCCGAAGATGCCACGGTTCAACATGAACTGGATTTACCTGCTGGTGATTGTAACGCTGGGCATTCTCTTCTTCACCGGTGGTGGCAACTCCATTGCCGAGGGTGCCGGAGCCGGCACAAAGAAGGAAGCCACTTACACCAAGTTTAAATATTATGTAGAGAAGAACTACGCCAAGAAGGTGGTGGTGAACAAGTCGGATGGCGTGCTGCGCATGTATGTGCGACCCGAACACATTCGCGACATCTTCAACCAGTCGGCGCAGCAAACGGGCAAAGACCCATACGTGAGTGTTGACTATGGTTCGATAGACGAGCTGGAGAAATACCTCACCGACGTGCAGAAACGGGGTAAGATAGCCGACTTCAGCTACGAGAGCAAGCACAGCAACGGTTTCTTCGATGTGCTCATCAGCATTGCCCCCACCCTGTTCTTCTTCTTCCTGATGTACATCATCTTCAGTCGCATTGGCGGCGGTATGGGTGGTGCCGGCGGCATGTTCAATGTGGGTAAGTCGAAGGCGAAGCTCTACGAGAAAGCCGATGACATGGGCATCACGTTCAAAGACGTGGCCGGACAGGCTGGTGCCAAGCAAGAAGTGCAAGAGATTGTGGAGTTTTTAAAGAACCCTGCCAAATATACCGACCTGGGTGGAAAGATTCCCAAGGGAGCCCTGCTGGTAGGACCTCCGGGCACGGGTAAGACCCTGCTGGCCAAAGCTGTTGCCGGCGAAGCCGGTGTGCCGTTCTTCTCGATGAGCGGTAGCGACTTTGTGGAGATGTTCGTGGGCGTGGGTGCAAGCCGCGTTCGCGACGTGTTCCACCAAGCCAAGCAGAAGGCACCCTGCATTATCTTCATCGACGAGATAGATGCCGTGGGCCGTGCCCGCTCAAAGAACCCTGCCATGGGAGGCAACGACGAACGCGAGAACACCCTGAACGCCCTGCTCACCGAGATGGACGGTTTCGGCACCAACAGCGGTGTGATTGTGCTGGCTGCCACCAACCGTGTAGACATGCTCGACTCCGCCCTGCTTCGCGCCGGTCGTTTCGACCGCGAGATACACGTAGACCTTCCCGACCTCACCGAGCGCAAAGAGATTTTCAAGGTACACCTGAAACCCATCAAGACCGACGAGTCGGTAGACATCGACTTTCTGGCCCGCCAAACTCCCGGCTTCTCTGGTGCCGACATTGCCAACGTGTGCAACGAGGCAGCCCTCATTGCCGCCCGTCACAATGCCGAGAAGGTTGAGAAGCAAGACTTCCTGGATGCTGTAGACCGCATCATCGGCGGTTTGGAGAAGAAGACCAAAGTGATGACCGCCTCCGAGAAGCGTTCCATTGCCCTTCATGAGGCCGGCCATGCCACTGTTTCGTGGTTCTGCGAACATGCCAATCCGTTGGTGAAGGTGAGCATAGTGCCCCGTGGCCAAGCCCTGGGTGCCGCCTGGTATTTGCCCGAGGAGCGCCAGATTACCACCAAGGAGCAGATGCTCGACGAGATGTGCTCACTGCTTGGCGGTCGTGCCGCTGAAGAACTGTTCACCGGTCACATCTCAACCGGAGCCATGAACGACTTAGAGCGTGCCACCAAGAGTGCCTTCGGCATGATAGCATACGCCGGCATGAGCGACCGTTTGCCCAATGTCTGCTACTACAACAACTCGGAGTATCAGTTCCAGCGCCCCTACTCAGAGACTACGGCCAAGATTATCGACGATGAGGTGCTGAAGATGATCAACGAACAGTATGCCCGTGCCAAGCAGTTGCTCACCGAACACAAAGAAGGTCATAACGAACTGGCCGAGCTGCTCATCACGCGCGAAGTCATCTTCGCCGAAGACGTGGAGCGCATATTCGGTCCGCGCCCCTGGATAAGCCGTTCGCAAGAAATCATGAAGGAGAATGAAGAAAACGCCCCCGCACTTGAAGACATGTCGGACGAAGTGAAGCAAGCCCAGCAAGAGTACGAGGCCAAACAAAAAGAAGAGAAGGAAGAAAAAGATGAACAGTAAACTGAAGAATCTGATTACGCGCACCATCACCGGCATTCTATTTGTTGCTGTGATGGTAACAGGAATCTGCATGAGGGGCGACGCGATGGTGTTGCTTTTTGCCCTCATCACCGGTCTCACCATTTGGGAATACACCGGACTGGTCAACGAAGTGAAGGATGTAACGGTGAACCGTTTCATCTCCACCGCCGCAGCCGTTTACCTTTTTCTGGCCATGGCCGGCTTTTGTGCCGATATGGTGCCCTCGGCCGCCTTCATTCCCTATCTGCTCACCATTGTCTATCTGTTTGTGAGCGAGCTGTACACCGGCAACAAGAACGCCATTCACGACTGGGCCTACACCATGCTCGGCCAGATGTATGTAGCCCTACCCTTTTCTTGCATCAACGTGCTGGGGTTCCACCAAGACCCAGCAAACGGGCAGACAGTCTATAACTGGCTGTTGCCCATGAGCATTTTCATATTTCTGTGGCTTAACGACACAGGAGCCTACTGCTCAGGTTCTCTCTTCGGTAAGCACAAGCTTTTCCCGCGCATCTCTCCCGCCAAAACGTGGGAGGGCAGCATTGGCGGAGGTTTGTTTGTGCTCTTGGCAGCCGGCATGATTGGTTATGCCACCACCGCTAACGAATCGCTGCTGTCGCCGTTTGCCGGTGAGAGTCAGGCTGCGGTAATCATCAAATGGCTGGGTTTAGGTCTCACGGTAGTGTTTTTCGGTACCTGGGGCGACTTGGTGGAGAGCCTTTTCAAACGCACCTTGGGAATTAAAGACAGCGGTAACATACTTCCCGGACATGGTGGTATGCTCGACCGTTTCGATTCGTCGCTGATGGCCATCCCAGCCGCGGTGGTATATCTCTATACGCTTTCGCTTTTCTGAAGAAAGAGTTGCACGCCGACATCACTCACACCCGGCATGGTCTCTCGTTTCATATCATGGCGCACACGGATAAGCAAGCTGTCGCCGGGCAGAAGATTCACGGTGCCCATGGGGAATGAATATTGCAGATTGCTCACCCCCTGTCCGTTGAAGAACCCTTTCCTGTTAGAAAGTTTACAATTGAGCGTATCTGTTTTTAAGAGCTGTAGCCGTTGCCGGTTTGTTCCGGCAACGGCTTTTTGATGAATCACCCATTCATCCACGATGAGTGTAAGGCTTGTGAAAGGGAATTTGTCTGTGATGCGCAGGCTGAGCTGTGGCTGATAAGCCCCCGCTTTGTTTAGGCGCGGCACCCCGAAGAAAAGCGTGTCTGTTTTTTCCCACCCCGCAAGTGAAGTCTGCCTATATGAGTCATACACTTTCCCATCGTTGCAGGCAGCGAGCCCCAGAGCCAATGCCGCTGCCAGGGTAAAAGCTGCTATACCTTTCATTTCTGTTCTGGCTTTGTATCTTTCTTCTGGCTATTATCCCTCTGTGGGGCATGCTTTTGCGGCCGGTTTCGGCGGGGGGTACTTTGAGAACTCTGAGGGTTCGGAGAGCTCGGTGAGTTCGGAGTATTCGGAGTATTCTGAGTACTCTGAGAACTCTGAGAACTCTGAGTATTCTGAGTATTCTGAGTATTCTGAGTACTCTGAGCATTCTGAACATTCTGAGCATTCTGAGCATTCTGAACATTCTGAGTTTCTTTGCTTTCGCGGTGTTCTTTGTTTTTCTTTTTCTTTTTCTTCTTGGCCTTATCGAATCGGCTGAGGTCGGCCCCTTCCAAGAGGTCGATGGGTCCTTTATTTTCTTGTGTGCTTCCGTCGGCCTGCAGTTCAGCAGGTTTTTCTCCGCGTTTATTCATTTCAATGATTTCCCGAGCCCGTTCAGCCGTGATTGTCTCCAGGTTGGCAGCAATATTCTTATCGGTTGAATAGGTAACGAGCCCGGCCAGGATGTCGGCTTTAAAGAAATAGTAGTCAGCATCGAGTGTCTGCAAGATGATTTCCTTGCTGGGCAGTCTTCTTCCGGCCTCGATATAGTCGTCTACCTCGTAGTTCAAACAACATTTCAGCTTTGCGCACATACCCGCCAGTTTCTGCGGGTTGAGCGAGATATCCTGAAAGCGCGCGGCACTTGTAGACACGCTCACAAAGTTCTTCATCCATGTGGCGCAGCACAGCTCCCTTCCACATGGTCCGGTACCGCCAATGCGCCCGGCCTCTTGTCGTGCACCAATTTGTTTCATTTCAATGCGCACATGGAATGTAGCCGCCAGGTCTTTGATGAGTTGTCGGAAGTCTACCCTTTCGTCGGCAATGTAATAGAAGATAGCCTTGTTGCCATCGCCCTGATATTCCACGTCGCCGATTTTCATTTGCAGTCCCAGGTCTTTGGCAATTTGCCGGCTCTGAATCATGGTTCCATGCTCTCGGCTTTTCGCCTCGTAGTATTTATCCATGTCCACCTGCTTGGCCAGTCGGTACACGCGTTTGATATCGTCGGGCGATTTAATGTTGGCCTTTTTCAGTTGCAGTTTCACCAGTCTTCCAGTGAGCGTAACCACGCCTATGTCGTGCCCCGGACTTGCCTCCACGGCCACGATGTCGCCTTTTTTCAAGTCGAGGTTGTTCACGTTGTGGTAATAACCCTTTCTGGTGTTTTTAAATTGCACTTCCACCAGGTCTGTCGACTCATCGTTTCCCGGCACATCTGCCAGATAGTCGTAGGTGTTCAGTTGCTTATCTTGCCTTCCGCAACCGCAAATGGAGAGTCCACGGTCGGTTTCGCGAGCGATGCGGAATTTCATGTTTTGATAGTCCATCTTTTATAGTTTATAGTTTATAATGCATAGTTCGGAGGAATCGGAGGGATCGGAGGAATCGGAGTTCCCCTCCCCGGGGAGGGGTTAGGGGTGGGCCGGCTATTTTCTCCTGAGCAGAATAATCATTTGCAGGGCCATTTCGTAGAACACGATTTTGGCATTGGCATTCTGCCCGATGTCTCGCCTTGCTTTTTCCAGCAGTTCCACCATATCCATCACGTTGGCTTCGTTGATGAAGCGTGCAAACTTCTTTGAGAAGTCTTCTTCCTCTTGGGTTTGATAGTTCAGTTCACTTATTTGAAAGTTGAACATAAAGTTCTCTCTCACCTGGCGGATGAAGTAGGCGAGCATTCGTCGCTGTTTCTCTCTTCCGAAAGCGCTCACCTGCTCGCTCCATTTTTTCAGTTCCTTCAGGTTTCTCGAGTAGGCGAGCCTCATCAGCAGGATGAACATGTCGAGGAAGGTTCGGTTCTCGTTGCCCGTGTTCAGTGCTTCCAAGGCTTTCAGCCAGCTGCCTCCTGCGGTTCTTGCAATGCGGTGTGCCTGTTCGGGTTCTATGCCCCGGTGCTGCACCAGTGCCTGTTCGATGTCGTTGTCTGCTATGCGCTTCACATCGATGCGCTGCGTTCTGCTTCTGATGGTGTCGAGCAGTTTGTCGGGTTCTTCACACAGCATGATGAACACCGTTCGCTGTGGTGGTTCTTCAAGCAGTTTAAGCAGTTTGTTGGCGCTGGTTAGGTTCATGCGCTCGGGCAGCCAGATGATACTCACCTTGAATCCGCCCTGGCTCGACTTCATGTTCAGCTGTCGTGCGAGTTCGTCGCTTTCGGCCCCGGTGATGATGGCCTGTTGGTTTTCTCCTCCCATGGCATTCATCCATTCTTCGAACGAGAAGTATGGACTTTTCATCAGCGTCTGTCGCCATTCGGCAGCAAAGTCGGCACTCACCGGCTGGTGTTCTGCGCTCATGCTTTTCAGTTTGATGGTTGGATAGGTGAAATGCAGGTCGGGGTGCTGAAAAGTTTTCAGCATAGCCTCCACGTTGGCAGAGGGTTGCCCCTGTGTTGGCTGCAGCAAGCGAGTGGCCATCACCAGTGCCAATGCCATTTTTCCGCATCCCGCCGGTCCGCAGAGCATGATGGCATGCGGCACACGCTCTTCGCCGACCATGCGCAGCAGTCGCTGGCCCACTTCTTCTTGTCCTATCACGTCTTTCAGTTCCATGCTTGATGTTATTTTTTCAGTCGGCTCACAATCTCCACCACCGAGTCTGTGGCCGAAACGGTATAGAAATGTATGTTCTGCACCCCATGTGCATAGAGTTCCTCACACTGGGCCAAAGTCCACTCCACCCCCAGGCAGCGCGCGTCTTCGTCGGTTTTGCACTTCACCACCTCTGCCGCCAACTCTTGTGGCAGGTCGCAGTGGAAGGTTTTGGGCACCACGGTAAGCTGTGAGAGCTTGGCCAAAGGTTTCAGTCCTGGAATGATGGGTATGGTGATGCCCATGCTACGCGCCTGCTCCACAAAGTTGAAATACTTCCGGTTGTCGTAGAAGAGCTGAGTGACGGCATACTTCGCCCCCAAGTCTTGTTTCATTTTCAGATACTGCAAGTCCATCTCCAGGTTAGGTGCCTCTTCGTGTTTCTCGGGATAGCAGGCCACTCCATAGTCGAAGCGCGTTCCCGGGTGTCGAATGGGTGTGCCGTCGGCAAACACCCCTTCGTTAAACCTGTTCACCTGACGTATGAGGTCTGTGGTGTGGGTGTGCCCATCGGGTGTAGCCTTAAACACCCTGTCATCCTTTGCTTTGTCGCCTCGCAGCAAGAGCAGGTTCGAGATACCCAAAAACTGCAGGTCGAGCAGTTCATACTCTATATTCTCGATGGTTGTTCCGCTGCAAATCACATGGGGCACCACGGGAATTTGATACCTGTTTTGTATGGCAGCAGCAATGGCGATGGTTCCTGGCCGCCTGCGCACGCGCTGCCTCAGAAACTGCCCGTTTGGGAGTGGCTGGTACACATACTCGCTGTGGTGGGTGGTGATGTTCACATAGAGCGGACTGTATTCTCCCAGCCTGTTGATGGTTGAAAACAGGCTCTCTGTTCCATTGCCCTTGAGTGGTGGCAACAGTTCAAACGAGAAGTTCCGCTCGCCACTGTGTTTTCTAATCAGTTCCGTTATCTCCATGTTGGTGTTTGCTTTTTGTGCATTGCCTGCAAAATTACGAATAATTTTCCGTACTCCAAAATTGTTTTGCAACTTTGCAGCCAGCATACAGTTTATTTTAGCCTTAGCCCCCCTAAGTTAGGGGGGTGGGGGCTGAAGTTACACGAACCACCCCTACCCCTCCTTTATGAAAGGAGGGGACTACGAGATGGAGGCATGCTCGATTATAAGTGTTGTTATCTATGAATAATGTAATTCAATAAAAACAAACAAATTTTCACATTTTATAGACCAAACCGTTTGCTATATTCAAATAATTAACTAATTTTGCACCATCAATCAATTAAATAACATTATTTATGAAAAAAATGAAGTACTGGTTGCTGGCCGTTATCCTCACGATATGCGGCACGACCTCCATGCAGGCCGAAACCCTGCGTGGAACAGTAAAAGACGCTGTAACCGGCGAAGCACTCATTGGCGCAACGGTTAAAGTTGCAGAGTTAGACGACGCCATTGCTGTTACCGACATAGATGGTAACTATCAAATTAACCTGAGCAAGGGTGGCCGTTTCACCATTGAGACCAACTACATTGGCTATGAACCCAGCGTGATGAAGGAAATTCTCATTTCGGGTGCCAAAGAGGTGGTTGTTGACATTGCCCTTCGCGAAAACAATACCGAGCTGAAGGAGGTTACCATCCGCCCACGTATTAATAAGGAGGCAACGGTGAACCCGGCTGTGCTCACTGGCGGTGTGATGCTCTCCATGGAAGAGGCCAGCCGTTTTGCCGGTGGCTATAACGACCCCGCCCGTCTGGTGATGTCGTTTGCCGGCGTATCAGGCGAGGCCGACGGTAGCGGACTCTCCATTCACGGTAACGCCCCCGAGCGCATGCAGTATCGCATAGAGGGTGTGGAGGTGTTCACTCCCAACCACTTCAACGACATGTGGAATGCCGGTTACGGACTGGTGAGTGCGCTCAACTCGAACGTTGTGGGCAACAGCGACTTCTTCACTTCCACCTTCAATGCCAACTACAACAACGCCCTAAGCGGTGTGTTCGACGTGAAGCTGCGTGCGGGTAACAATGCCAAGCACGAGAACATTCTGCAAATTGGTACCGTTTCGGAGGAACTCACGCTCGAAGGTCCCATCTCGCGCAAGCACAACAGCAGCTACATTGTGAACTACCGCTACGGATTCACATCGCTGGTTGACCAGCTGGGGCTCATCGACACGGAGGGTTCGCACATGAGTTTCCAAGACTTCTCCATCAAGCTGAACTTCCCCACCAAGCGGGCGGGAACGTTCTCGGTGTTCGGTCTGGCCTTCCACGACAAGAACTACGACGACCGCGTGAAGCTGGAAGACTTGCACTCGGCCTACGATGCATCCGACAGCGACAGCCGCCTCACTCAAATCCTGGGCGGTGTTTCTCATAAAATCTATTTCGGCAACAAGTGGACATGGCGCACAACAGCTGCCTATAACATGCAACACCTGAAGACCGACATGTTCTACTACGGACTCCAACGCGATGCCAACAATGTGCTCATTTCGCCGCTTGCCTTCGAAGAGCCTGAGAGCAAATATCCCTTCAGCAAGCAGAAAATGAACGAAGACCGTCTGATGTTCAACACCGAAATCTCTAAGCAGGTAACCAGCAAGTGGCTCACGCAATTCGGCGGCGAATACTCGCACCGCTTCTTCGACCTTTCTTATAAGTCGCACGAACATCTATACGACACGGTGAACCCGATGACCGAGTACACCAAGATGAAGGACGACACCGGACTGGCCAACCTCTTCTGGCACAACATCTTCAACCTGAGCCGCCGCTTCAGTCTTTCGGTTGGCGTTGCCGGCAACTACTTCCTGCTCTCGAAAGACCTCTCGGTGGAACCGCGCGTGAGCTTCAAGTGGGACCCCGACGAGAAGAACAGCTTCTCGATGGGCTACGGTTTGCATTCGATGGTTGAGAAACTCGACACCTATTTCTATCGCGACGACGAGGGCAACCTGCCTAACAAAGACCTGGACATGTCGAGGGCTCACCACCTGCATGCCACCTACATGCACAAGTTCACTCCCAACCTCACCCTGCGCGTGAACGGTTTCTTCGAATATGGCTTCCACACACCGGTGGGCATCAACGGCAGCAACTACTGCGTGGTGAACCGCTACTATGCCTACACTGAAGAGAAACTCAGAGGCGACGGCAACACCCGCAACTATGGCGGCGACATCACCCTGGAGCACTACATGAAGAAGGGTTTCTTCGGACAGGTGAACTTCTCGCTCTACAAGTCGCAATACAGAGGACAAGACAATGTTTGGCGCAACCAGATGTACGACCGCGCCTTCATGGTGAAGGCCCTGGCCGGTAAGGAGTGGATGATTGGCAAGAACGTGTTCAACATCAGTGCCAAGTATAGTGTGCAGGGCGGCCTGCGCTACACGCCCATCGATGTGGATGCCATGCGAGCCCGCGTTGCAGCTGGCTGCATCGACGACTCTCCTATCTACAAGCAGAACGAAGAGTTCACCAAGCGTTTCAAGCCCACGCATGTTGTAGACCTCACCATCAGCTACAAAATCAACAAGCGCCGCGTGAGCCACACCATCGCCTTCGAGGGTCTGAACGTGCTTAACTCCGAGGCTCCTCTGTTCCAGCGCTACGACCTGGGCACAAACGAAGTGCGCGTTGACAAGGCCGGCATCTCGCTGCCTAACATTTTCTATCGTCTCGACTTCTAAGCAAACACAACTCAACGGTACCAAGATGAGGGTAACGCCCTCCCTTGGTATCGTTTTTTTTTATAATCGTTACTTCAAAAAAAATAAACAGACAACATGACTAAGAGAAGTTTCTGGCTAACAGCCGTTGGCCTTGTTTGCGGCATCACCGCCACAAGCAGTTTGTTCACCTCGTGCAACGAGGCACAAGCACAAGAAGAACCTGCCGAACAGCAGGTGGTTTCAACCGAACTTATTCGCACCTCGCAGAGCTGGGATGGCGTGGAGCTCCCCGACTACCTGCAGGGCCGTCCCGAGCTGGTGGCGGTGAAATATGTGTTCCCCGCCGGCAAGAAGCTGGGTTGGCACCACCACCCGGTGATGAACTACGGTGTTTTGGTGCAGGGCGAGCTCACCATCATCGGCCAAGACGGTAAAGAGAAAGTGGTGCACGAGGGCGAGGCCGTTGTGGAAATGGTGAACACCATTCACCACGGCGAGAACCGCGGCTCCAAGCCGGTCATCCTCTATATGTTCTACCTCTCGCAAGAGGGCAAGCCTCTGGCCGTGCAGCATCCAGAGATTCCGCTATAAGCGGAGAGTTTAGAACGGAGAGTTTAGAGTGGAGAACTTCCATCCCGTAGTCCCCTCCTTTCATAAAGGAGGGGTTAGGGGTGGTTCGTGTAACTTAACAGACCCCCAACCCCCTAACTTAGGGGGCTTAGGAGGGGACTACGCGCTTGGGAACTCTAACTGCGAAGCCCTCACCCCTCAACTCTAAACGCTCAACTCACCACGTTTTGCCTTCATACATGTCGTGTGTAGCAATGCTACATGCGACATGTAGCATTGCTACACATGGCATGTAGGAATGCTACATGTCACATGTATCAAACCAAAACACCATGGTTTGGGGTGTTCAGGCTGCATAATTCAAAGGGAAAGGCTCCACTTCAGCTCCTCAGCAACGTCGGTTTGCCAAATATATACGCAAGACGTGTCACCTCCATCAGTCGTGCCAACAGCAAACCTCCTGCTATGGCTAAGAGCAAGGTGAAAAGGGTGTGAAGCAAACCGGTGGGGTCGAAACGGAACAGCGGCAGATAAAACTTGGCCAGCATGGTGAAGATGGGATGAAACAGATAGATGGGTAGCGTGTTGGCTCCGATATAGAGCAAATGCCTGTGAACCCGCCACCGGCTTGCCACGCCGTTAAGCCAACTCATCAACGAGATGGCACACCATACCACGGCCAGAATGCCTATGCTCCCCCACTCCCTCACGCCGCAATAGAAAAGCAACACGCTCATGGGCACTATGGCCCAGCCAGTCTTGGGGAAGAAGGCTGCATAGCTGGTGCGGGTCTGCCGCAGCACCACTCCTATATAATAATAAGGTATAGCATCGAAGTAGAGCACCGGTGTTGCCTTGGCCACCACTGCAAGCAGCAAACCAAACACCAGCAGCACCGCCACAAGCGGCATGCGGGGGCGAAGCCATCGGAAACAAGCATAATAGAGCGCTCCGCAAACCATCATCGTTTGCAAAAACCAATAGGGACCAATCGATGTAACAAACACTTTCTCCAGCACTGCCCCCACACTCAGCTCCGTCATGCGGTCTTGCACAGGCAGGAAATACGAGAGCACCGAAAAGCCCGTCACCATCAGGGCGTATGGCAGGAACAGGCACAGCAGATACCGGCCGAACTGCTTGGGCGTTTTCTCCACATTCACCAAATAGCCGGTTATCAACAGAAACGTTGGCATCAAAAAAGAAAGAATAACAGCTTTCGCCTCGGGATATAACTCGCCGAAGTTGACAATGTGTATCAACACCACCTCCAAGATGAGGATGCAACGCGCAAAGTCTATGTCTGTGTTTCTGTTCATCTTATTATTTTCAATGCAATGGTCCCTAACAGAATAGCAATAGTGAAACTTGAAAGAGTTCCTATCATCACATACTCCGTAATTTTCACTTCCCTTGGTTTCGTGAGTTCTCCGAAACGAAAAATAGATTTCGCCGCAAGCAAAAATCCTATTCCTTCCATACATCCAACCAGCATAAAGGTCAGTATCAGCACCCTTTCAAAATAGCCAATCCACGCACCGGCATTTGGCAAACTATTCTTGTCGTTGTTGGCTGGTGTCCAGTTTGCAATGAATAATCCCAATAGGATAGATGCAGGTTTCAAGGCAAGCATATAGCATAGCGCAACTGTCCATATCCTATTGTCACACAGCCAATCGCTGACCACCCACAAGTGAATATCTGTTAGCCAGCACCACATTACAAGGATAACGGTTAGGTGAGCTAGCTGGTCTGTGATAAATAACCACACAGAACTTTTTCCCATGGCAGACTTGGCATAGTCTATCAAATAGTGAGTGAAGAATACGGCTACAGGAATCTGCCAACAATCCCACAGCCCAACAAGCGTGTAGGCGAGCAAAGCATTGATGCCACTATGAATGGTGAGATAAGCGAATTGTGTGCCACCCTTAGCACATTTCCCCTCACATATTTTGTTGGTCTGCAAAAAAAAGTCGCCTACAACATGAGCAACCATCAGTTTTAGTAATAGAAGAACATTCATTTTGCCATGTGTTTTTTTATAATTGTTTCAAAACGGGCAGAGAACCTCACAAGCAACGATTCTTTTGCAGATGTAAGCGTTTTACTCACATTCTGCTGAGATTTAGCAATGCTATTTGCAATGTTTGACTGCGACAGTCCCTTACCCATGGAAAGAAAAATTGCTTTAGCCTGATTGACACTCCACCCGGTAATAAGGTCATCAACAAAGGCAAGCCCGGCATCTAATTCTTCATTCACTTCTTGCCAGCAAGTCTTTATCACAAGGCGACTTTTCTCCATGGCATCAAGCCCCCTCCCCGACAACCTGAAGGCTTCGCCATCAGAGGTGACTACCCTGTCACCCAAATAGTCTATTGTTCCAATGCCAATGGATATGCGCGCATCCCATACCCCAAAAGAATCGGCAGGGGTGTTGGACTTAAGCCCGGCACGTATCATTGATGCAACTTCCAATGACATTTCTGGCTTTTCCAACACTATTTGAAAACTATCACCACGGAACAGTTCCATGCTCATTGGACTTTTATTTTGCAAACTTTCAACAGTTTCTTGTAAAACATGTAGCAACAAATCTCTCTTGTTCAGCTCTATCTGCTCTGAACGAACTATATCACCAGTAATAACAGCTTTTATATCCATATCCCTCATGTAGGTTGACAGGTGCAAAATTACATAAAAAGATTTGAAAGCAACAACCTTTTTTATTTGTTTTTATCTGTTACAACCAAAAAAGGTTGTTATTTACATTTACAACCAAAAAAAGTTGTTAATAAAAGAAAGCGGAAAATAATTATCCTTTCATCGCTGATAATTGACAATTATTTCATAACTTTGCACACCAAACCAATTTTAAACAATAAAAAGACAATGGACGATTACCCGGCGGAAACGTTTAGCGAGAAACAAAAGGTATGAGGACATAGCCCAAGCACCATGCACATGCGCCGGGGCTAATCCTCATGCAGAGTTATGAATGCAGATAACCCAAAAGAGGATTAGCAACAATGAAGACTTATTGGAACATCAACGAGAACCTGAAGACCATGCAAGAATGGCAGCCCGGCTGCTGGATTCAGGTTACATGCCCAACAGACGATGATCAGCGCGAACTGGAAGAGCGCTTCAACATTCCCGACTATTTCATCGACGACATCAGCGATACCGACGAGCGGGCACGCTATGAATACGACGACGGCTGGATGCTCATCATCCTGCGCATTCCGCATGTGAAGCAGGTGCGCTCGCGCACACCGTTCACCACCGTGCCGCTCGGCATCATTCACAAGCGCGACATTACCATCACCGTGTGCTTCTACGAAACAAACATGATGATCGACTTCGTCTCGTTCCAACAGAAACGCGGCGAGGGATTCACCGACTTCGTTGACATGACGTTCCGGTTGTTCCTCTCGTCGAGCGTGTGGTATCTGAAACGACTCAAACAAATCAACACGCTGCTCGAAAAAGCGAAGCACAACCTCGACCACTCGGTGAACAACGAGTCGCTCATCGGACTGTCGCGCCTGCAAGACTCGCTCACCTATTTTAATACGTCTATACGCGGCAACGAAAACCTGCTGCAGAAGCTGAAGTTCAAACTGCAGGTGGATGAACTGGATGCCGACCTCATCGAAGATGTGAACATCGAGATGACGCAGGCTCGGGAAACCACGCAAATCTATGCCAGCATTCTGGAATCGACCATGGACACCTACTCGTCAATCATCAACAACAACATGAACACCGTGATGCGAACACTCACCTCGGTGTCAATCATCATGATGTTCCCTACACTCATCGCCTCGCTCTTCGGCATGAACCTCATCAACGGCATGGAGAACAACCCGCTGGGCTTCGGCATCGCCGTGCTCATATCCATCGTGGTATCGGGATGCACATGGGCGGTGCTACGCCTGAAACGACTTGTTTAGAATTATGAAAGAAGAACAGATACTTATTCGAATAACCGGACAGGACCGTCCGGGACTCACGGCCTCGGTGATGGGAATACTGGCACGCTACAACGCTCAGATTCTCGACATCGGACAGGCCGACATTCATGCCACGCTCTCGCTGGGCATTCTCATACGCATCGATGAAATGCACTCCGGACAGGTGATGAAGGAGCTTCTCTTCAAGGCTACCGAACTTTCGGTGAACATCGGCTTTGCTCCTATCACCGACGACGAGTATGAAGCATGGGTGGGCCGACAGGGGAAACACCGATATATCCTCACCGTGATTGGACGAACACTCTCGGCCCGACAAATCGAAGCCGCAACAAAGGTGATTACACAGCAGGGACTGAACATCGACTCCATTCTCCGTCTCACCGGACGCATGAGCATCAAGAACCCATCGAAGAACGGAAGGGCCTGCATCGAATTCTCGCTGCGCGGAACACCTGAAGACCGCTCGCAGATGCAGGCGGAGCTGATGAAGCTCTCGGCGGAAATGGAAATTGACTTCTCGTTCCAGCGCGACGACATGTTCCGACGCATGCGCCGACTCATCTGCTTCGACATGGACTCTACACTCATTCAAACGGAGTGCATCGACGAACTGGCCATACGCGCCGGCGTGGGCGACAAGGTGAAGGCTATCACCGAACGGGCCATGCGCGGAGAAATTGACTTCCGCGAGAGCTTCACCGAACGGGTGGCACTGCTCAAGGGACTCGACGTGAGCGTGATGCAGGATATTGCCGAACACCTGCCCATCACCGAGGGGGCCGAACGACTGATGGCGGTGCTGAAACGCTGCGGCTACAAGATTGCCATCCTCTCGGGCGGATTCACCTACTTCGGCGAATACCTGCAACGAAAGTTCGGCATAGACTATGTGTATGCCAACGAACTGGAGATTGGCGACGACGGCAAGCTTACCGGGCGCTATGTGGGCGAGGTGGTTGACGGGCACCGCAAGGCGGAGCTGCTGCGACTCATCGCACAGGTGGAGAAGGTGAACCTGGCACAGACCATTGCCGTGGGCGACGGGGCCAACGACCTGCCCATGCTCTCCGAAGCCGGACTGGGCATCGCCTTCCATGCCAAACCGCGTGTGGTGGCCAACGCCAAACAGAGCATCAACACCATCGGACTCGATGGCGTGCTCTACTTCCTGGGATTCAAAGACAGCTACCTGGGAGAACAGGGAAAGCTGTAGCGGGCGAAGCCCTAAATGATAAATGAGGCGCTGCGCTAAATGATAAATGAGGCGCTGCGCTAAATGATAAATGATAAATGATAAATGAGAAGCCCCAAGCTCGTAGTCCCCTCCTTTCCGGTTCCCCTCCCTTGGGAGGGGTTAGGGGTGGGGTCGAATTATTCACCATAAATTATTAACTAAAAACAACAACGAGTATGAAAAAGTATGTTTGCGACGTTTGCGGATACGTTTACGACCCCGCAGCTGGTGACCCCGACAGCGGCATTGCTCCCGGCACTGCCTTCGAAGACATTCCCGAAGACTGGGTGTGCCCCCTCTGCGGAGTAGGCAAAGACGACTTCAGTCCCGCTGAAGACTAACCTGCATTATTCACAGGTTTAACCCCAAAAGGGGTGACAGAATCACAGGCAGGTGAAACCTCTTTCGGGGTTTCACCTGCCTGTAATTATAAGTCTACAGTCTATAGTCTAAAGTCTAAAGTCTACAGTCTATAGTCTAAAGTCTACAGTCTATAGTCTAAAGTCTACAGTCTATAGTCTATAGTCTATAGTCCTTGGCGCTATAGTCAAAAAAAAGTATTTAAATTAAACCTCAACTCCTTTCTTGCGTCATAAACTATAAACAATCATCAAAAAAAAGAATGAGAGCTACCCTACTATCACTCCTTTTCACGCTCGTTGTCTCCATTGCAATGGCGCAAGAAAATGCCAGCAACATCTCGGGCAGAATCGTCGATAAAGACTCCAAGGAACCCATCGAGTTCGTGAACCTGCAACTCATGAAAATGGACTCTACCTTCGTGGCGGGAGTCACCACCGACTCGGCGGGCGTGTTCCGTCTGAATGTTTCCAACGAGGGGCGCTACCTGCTGCGCATCACCAGCATAGGCTACGTTACACAACTGAAACGTATTGAAATGGTGAAAGGCAACGACCTGAACCTGGGGACGCTCTCCATGACCACCGATGCCGTGATGCTGAAAGAGGCTACCGTTACAGCGCAGGCACTGAAGGTGGTGGTGGTTGAAGATACCTTTGTTTACAACTCGGCTGCCTACCGCACTCCCGAAGGGTCGGTGGTGGAGGAACTGGTGCGCCGTCTGCCCGGGGCTCAAATCGACGACGACGGAAAGATTACCATCAACGGCAAGGAGGTGAAGAAAATTAAGGTTGACGGGCGCGAGTTTATGACGGGCGACACCCAAACGGCTCTGAAAAACCTGCCCACCAGCATCATCGACAAAATCAAGGTCTATGACGAGAAGAGCGACCTCTCGCGCGTGACGGGCATCGACGATGGCAACGAAGAAACCACACTCGACTTCGGCATCAAGAAAGGAATGAACAAGGGCACCATGACCAACATCGACCTCTCCGTTGGAACCAAAAACCGATATGCCGAACGTGTGATGGGGGCCTACATGAAAGATAAGTGGCGCATCATGGCCATGGGCAATGCCAACAACGTGGGAAACGTGGGATTCGGCGGCGGACGGGGCGGAAACTTCGGACGGGGACGCAACGGACTCACCACCAACAAAATGGCGGGGGTGAACTTCAACTACGAAGACAAGGGACTGCTCAAAATGAGCGGCTCGGTGCGCTGGAACCACAACAACACCGACGCTCGCTCCAAAACATCGGCCGAGAACTTCGTTTCCACCACAGGGGCTTTCAGCAACAGCTTGAACCAGAGCTACTCGCGCCAGAACTCGTGGAATGCACAGATGCGACTGGAATGGACTCCCGACACCATGACCAACATCATGTTCCGACCCACATGGAGCTACTCTACCAACGACGGACTGAACCGCTCGGCATCGGCAGCGTTCAACGTAGACCCTTATCTCTATGTGGTGGACCCGCTGGCGGCTGAGTCGCTGGCAAGGCTCGATGAAGACTCGCTAACGGTGAACTCGCGCAACAACGCATCGGTGAGCTACAGCAATTCGAAACGCTTCGGCGGCATGCTGCAGCTGAACCGGAAACTCAACTCTATGGGCCGCAACGTTACCTTCAGGGCCGACGCCAACATCACCAAGGGTGAATCGAAAAGCCTTTCCACCAGCAACGTCACACTCTACCAGGTGGCTTCGATGCTGAACCCGGCACAAGACTCCGTTTACTATACCAACCGATTCAACCTCACGCCCACACGCAACCACAGCTACTCGCTGCAAACAACCTACAGCGAACCGCTCTGGAAGGCTACCTTCCTGCAGTTCAGCTATAAGTTCACCTATTCTTATTCGAAGAGCGACCGCTCGACCTACGATTACTCTGACATGGGCTACGACTTTGCCCAAGGCACCACACCGCTCTACCGCTCGTGGGATGCCTACCTCACCCGGCTTGCCAATCCCTACCAAGATCGCGACGAAAACCTGAGCCGCTTCTCGGAATATCAGAACTACACACACGATATTCAGCTCATGTTTCGCATGATTCGCGATAATTACAACTTCAGCGCCGGCGTACTCTTTCAACCGCAGAAGTCGCACTTCCGCCAAGACTACCAGGGCCACAAGGCCGACACCGTGCGCACTGTAACCAACATCACGCCCACTCTGGAGTTCCGCTATCGCTTCTCGAAGGTGAGCCAGCTGCGCATCAACTACCGGGGCTCTACCTCACAGCCATCGATGACACAGTTGCTCGACATCACCGACGACAGCGACCCGCTCAACATCTCAAAGGGTAACCCGGGACTGAAACCGTCGTTCACCAACAACCTGAACATCTTCTACAACAACTTCATACAGAGCCACCAGCGGTTCATCATGGCCAACGTGCGATTCTCTACCACCCGGAACAGCATCTCGAACATGGTCACCTACAACGATTCGACCGGCGGACGCACTACCCGACCGGAGAATATCAACGGCAACTGGAACGTCGCCACGTCGTTTGTGTTCAACACGGCCATCGACACCACGGGCATCTGGAATATCAACACCTCCACCGACTACAGCTTCGCAAACAACGTGGCCTTTGTGAGTCTGGACCGCAACTCATCGTCGCAGAAAAACTACACCCGCACACAAACCATCGGCGAACGGCTCGCCACCAGTCTGCGCCCGCAGTGGGGTGACTGGAGCACCGAGTTCGAACTCGACGGCTCACTCAACTACACCCACTCGCGCAACCACCTGCAGAGCCAGAGCGACCTCGACACCTGGCGCTTTGCCTACGGTGGCTCCATCAACATAACGGCTCCTTGGGGCACCTCGCTCTCTACCGACATGCACATGAACAGCCGGCGCGGGTTCAACGATAAGTCGATGAACACCAACGAACTCATCTGGAACGCGCAAATCGGACAAGGCTTCCTCAAAGGCCGACCGCTCACCGTAACGCTGCAGTTCTACGACATCCTGCACCGGCAGAGCAACTTCAGTCGCACCATCAATGCCATTCAGCGCAGCGACACGGAATATAACTCCATCAACTCTTATGCCATGGTGCACGTTATCTACCGTCTGAACCTGTTTGGCGGTAAGGCAGCCCGACAGCAAATGCGCGGCAGCGGTCCCGAGGGTGGCGACTATGGTAGGCCCGGCGAACGGCCCGGCGGCGACAACCAAGGCGGAAACCGTGGCGGAAACCGCAGCGGCGGATTCGGCGGAGGAAACCGCGGCGGCGGATTCGGCGGTGGCGGCTTTATGTAAGTTGAAGGGCCCATGAAAGTTTACTGGACACCAATAAATCCCAATAAGCAGTCGTTTCCTTTCACAAAAAAGTTGTACCTTTGCACTTCAAAAACAAAACCTCATGATTGTTTGCATTGCAGAGAAACCCAGCGTGGCACGAGACATTGCCCGCATCATTGGTGCCACCCAATCACACGATGGCTATATGGAGGGCAACGGCTACCAAGTGACATGGACCTTCGGACACCTGTGCACGTTGAAAGAACCCAACGACTACACCGAAGCATGGAAGCGGTGGAGCCTTTCGGCATTGCCCATGATTCCACAGCGTTTCGGCATCAAGCTCATCGACGACCAGGGCATCAAGAAACAGTTTGCCATCATTGAACAGCTCATGCAGGCTGCCGATGGCATCATCAACTGCGGCGACGCCGGACAGGAGGGTGAGCTGATTCAGCGATGGGTGATGCAGAAGGCGGGGGCGAAGTGCCCGGTGAAAAGGTTGTGGATTTCGTCTATGACCGACGAAGCCATCCGCGAGGGTTTCCAAAACCTGAAAGACCAGGCGCAATATCAGCCGCTCTACTTAGCAGGACTCTCCAGGGCCATCGGCGACTGGATTCTGGGCATGAACGCTACCCGACTCTATACGCTCAAATACGGACAAAACCGGCAGGTGCTCTCCATCGGAAGGGTGCAAACACCCACGCTGGCGCTCATTGTGAACCGACAGAAAGAAATAGACAACTTCAAACCGGAACCCTACTGGGTGCTGGCCACCGTTTACCGCGACACCACCTTCACGGCCACCAAAGGACGGTTCACCAGCAAGGAAGAAGGCGAGCAGGCTTTCCAAACCATTGCGGGAAAGCCTTTCACCGTTACCGATGTGCAAAAGAAGAAGGGAACGGAACAGCCGCCAAGCCTCTACGACCTTACCTCGCTGCAGGTGGAATGTAACAAGAAGTTCGGCTACTCGGCCGAAATGACGCTCAACCTCATTCAGGCGCTCTACGAAAAGAAACTCACCACCTATCCGCGTGTTGACACGCAATTCCTTTCAGACGACATCTACCCGAAGTGCCCGGCCATTATGAACGGGCTCTATCAAACCACCTTCGCTGCACAGGCTCCATACGCCGAACTGGTGCGACCGCTCGGGGGCAAACCGCTGAAGAAATCAAAAAAGGTTTTCGACACGTCGAAGGTGACAGACCACCATGCCATCATCCCTACGGGGGTACCCCCACGCGGACTGTCGGATGCCGAACAGCATGTGTTCGACTTAGTGGCACGCCGCTTTATTGCAGCCTTCTACCCCGACTGCAAATTCTCTACTACCACCGTGCTGGGCAGGGTTGGCAACGAACAAGCTGTAGGGCCCTCCTCTGGAGGAGATAACGAACAAACTGTAGTCCCCTCCTCTGGAGGAGGGGTTAGGGGTGGTGGCATCGACTTCAAAGTGAGCGGAAAGGAGATTCTGGAACCGGGCTGGCGCAACGTGTATATGAAAGAGGAAAAAACCGATGTGCCCAAAGATGAGAAAGAGAATGCCGAGGAACGAACGCTGCCCAACTTTGTGAAGGGCGAGAGCGGACCACACACGCCAACCCTCACCGAGAAGCAGACCACACCCCCACCCTACTACACCGAGGCCACACTGCTCAGGGCCATGGAAACGGCGGGAAAGTTTGTCGACGACGAAGAACTCAGGGCTGCACTCAAGGAGAATGGCATCGGCCGACCGTCGTCGCGCGCGGGCATCATTGAAACGCTATTCAAACGGCACTACATCCGCCGCGAACGCAAACGGCTGGTGGCCACGCCCACGGGCATTCAACTCATCGACACCATCAAAGAAGAACTGCTCAAAAGCTGCGAGCTCACGGGCATCTGGGAGAAGAAACTGCGCGACATTGAACACCAAACCTACGATGCGGCGCAGTTCGTCAACGAACTGAAACAGCAGATTACCATCATCGTCAACGATGTGCTGCGCGACAACACCCCGCGCCACATTATTGCCACTGACGACGCTGCCGCTGCCGCCAAGAAACCAACCGCAGCCAAAAAGACGGGCAGCAAAACAAAAAAAGCCCCGACCGATGCAACAGCATCGCCGAAGCCCAACAACAACATCACAGTGGGTGCCCCTTGTCCGCTTTGTGGCAAGGGAACCATCATCCGTGGCCGCACCGCCTATGGTTGCTCCCGCTGGAACGACCCCACCAACCCCTGCAACTGGCGCACACCGCTCTAAGGGAAGCATCTATGATGCAATAAAACAAGAAAGCATACGTTTATATAATCAGATGAAACAGAATTTACACCTATTATATATATGGGCCGTGGTCGCAGCGACTGTGGTCTTTTCGGCGTGCGGTGCCGAGAAGAACCTGAAGAAGGGCGAGAAATATCTCGCCATAGGGGAATACTACGATGCCGCAACGGAGTTTAAGCGTGCCTACCAGAGAACACCGCCCAAGGAACGCGACAAACGCGGACAGCGGGCTCTGAAGATGGCCGAGTGCTACGAGCGCATCAACCAAACGCAGGCGGCGGTGGCTGCCTACCGCAACGGCATACGCTACCACCAGGCGGGAACGGAAGACCGCCTGCGCTATGCTCGACTGCTGCTGAAAAACGGCGAATACAAAGCGGCTGCCACGGAGTTTCAGGGGGTGTTAGACAGTCTTGACGCGGGCGTGATTGACCGGCCCGCACCCACCGCCAACAACAACAGCAAGAAGCTGTCGGTGAAAAAGGAAAAGAAAGCGTCGCGCAAGAAGCTCTCGGCGAAAAAGGAAAAGAAAGTGAAACGCAAGAAGCTGTCGGCGAAAAAGGAAAAGAAAGCCACGAGCAATAAAAATGAGCAGCAACAGGAGAAACCGAAAGCGAAAGACCTGGCAGCTCTGCGCAAGGCGCTCTCGCCCGAAACCATGCGACAACTGGCCAACAACGGACTGAAAGCTGCCCAAATGGCTCCGCAATGGAAAAAAGAGGGCTCGCGCTACACCGTGAAACGCATGGACATCTTCAACTCCCGACGGGCCGACTACTCGCCAATGCTTTGGGGAGAAAACGCTGAACGCATCTACTTCACCTCAACACGAAACGAGGCGCAGGGCGACGAACTGAGCGGCATCACAGGAACCAAACCGGCCGACATCTTCTTCTCGGAGAAAGACGACAAGGGGAAATGGAGCCGACCGGAGGTGGTGAGCGGCGGACTGAACACCGACTACGACGAGGGGGCGTGCGCATTCTCTGCCGATGGACGCGAAATGTATCTCACCCAATGCAAAACAGACCCGCAATATCCGCGCTATGCCGAAATTGTGAAGTCGAACCGCTCCGACGCGGCCTGGGGAAAGGCTACGGAGGTGAAAATCACGGCCGACACGCTGTCGAGCTATGCGCACCCAGCCATCTCGCCCGACGGACAGTGGCTCTATTTCTGCTCCGACATGCCGGGGGGAAAGGGCGGACTCGACATCTGGCGCATTCGCATTACTGCGGCCGGACTGGGCGGGGTGGAGAACCTGGGGGCTCCCATCAACACGCCGGGCAACGAGATGTTTCCGGCTTTCCGCCCCAACGGCGACTTCTACTTCGCTTCCGACGGACATCCGGGCATGGGCGGACTCGACATCTTCATTGCCAAGGTAAACCCCAACACACGCCGATATGTGCTTGAACACCCGGGCTACCCGCTCAACTCACAGGGCGACGACTTCGGCATCACCTTCGAAGGACCGCACAACAGGGGGTTCTTCTCGTCGAACCGAGGCGACGGACGCGGATGGGACCATATCTACAGCTTCGAGAACCCCGAGATTGTGCAAACCATCAAGGGATGGGTCTACGAAATGGATGGCTACGAACTGCCGGCGGCGGTGGTCTATTTCGTGGGCAACGACGGAACAAACGAGAAACTGAGCGTGCGCTCCGACGGGTCGTTCACCAAGGTGGTGAAGCCGGGGGTTGACTATGCTATCATGGCCACTTGCAAGGGCTACCTGAACCACAAGGAGGAAATTGCCATACGCCCGGTTGACGAGAGCAAAGAGCATGTGCTGCAGTTCCCGCTGGCCAGTATCACAGCTCCCGTGCTCATCGACAACATCTTCTACGACTTCGACAAGGCTACGCTCCGACCGGAATCGACCAAGGCGCTCGACGAACTGGTGGTGCTGCTCAACGAGAATCCGAACGTTACCATCGAACTGTCGGCCCACTGCGACTACAAGGGTTCGGCCGAGTATAACAAAGGGCTGGCGCAGCGAAGGGCCGAATCGGTGGTGAACTACCTCATAGAGCACGGCATTGCCCAAGACCGGCTCACGCCAGTGGGCTATGGAAAGGAAAAACCGAAAACCATACGCAAGAAAGTGGCGGGAAAATATAAATGGCTGAAAGAGGGCGATGTGCTCACCGAAGAGTTCATCAAGGCTCTCGACGAAGAGAAACAGGAAATTTGCAACCAGCTGAACCGCCGCACCGAGTTTATCGTGCTCAGAACCACCTACGGCATGTTCGACGAGAAAGGCCAGCTGAAGAACCCGCCCAAACCAAAAACAAAGAACCCCCTCGAAGAAAGCGACTCCTTCGATTTCTTCATAGAGTAAACTATAGCATCTATAGCATCTATAGCATCTATAGCAACTATAGCATCTATAGCATCTATCGCAACTATAAAATCTATCGCAACTATAAACAACATGAAACTCAATTCACTTCTCATCGCCGCCCTCACCGCGGCTACCACCCCCGCAGGGGCAGCAACCGACTCGCTTCAACTGAAAGAGGTGGTGGTAACGGGCACACGCCAGGCCACCGATGCCCGCCACCTGCCCTATAGCATTACCGTGCTCAACCGTGAACAGCTCACCGAGGGACATCAGCTCTCGCTCCTTCCCACGCTCTCGCGACAGGTGCCGGGACTCTTTGCCACTTCGCGCTCTATGATGGGCTATGGGGTGTCGGGGGGCAGCGCCGGGGCCATGAGCATACGAGGCATCAGCAGTGCTTCGGCTGCTACTGGGGCCGGACAGATGATGGTGCTCGTTGACGGACACCCGCACTACCAGGGACTCTTCGGGCACAGCATCGCCGACAGCTACCAAACGCTCATGGCCGAACAGGTGGAGGTGCTGCGCGGACCGGCTTCGGTGCTCTATGGCAGCAATGCCATGGGGGGTGTGGTGAACATCATCACACGCAAGATGCAACACAACGGCATCAGAAACAGTGTGCAGCTGGGGGCCGGCTCGTGGGGAACGGTGCAGGCCGAGGCTACCAACCAAATACGCCAGGGCAGGTTCTCGAGCACCATCGCCGCACAATACGGACGCTCCGACAACCACCGGCCGCGCATGGGGTTCGAACAATATGGCGGTATGGCTAAACTGGGCTACGACTTCAGCAGTCACTGGACGGCTTCGGCCGATGCCGAAATAACACATTTCAATGCTTCCTATCCGGGGGCTGAGAGTGCGCCCATCTTTGGAGCTCGACAGTGGATTACACGGGGCATCACCTCGGTGGCCATACACAACAGCTATAAAAAAACCAATGGCTCGCTGAGCGGCTACTATAACTTCGGCCGACATAAGATTAACGACGGGCACCAGGCTTCGGCCAACCCGCCGGCTAACTACTTCCGCTCCGACGATGCCATGCTCGGACTGATGTGGTACCAGAACGTGAACCTCTTCCATGGCAACACTACAACCGTGGGACTCGACTACCAGCACATCTATGGAAAGGCGTGGAACAGGGTGATAGCAACAGGCGAGAACAAAGACCCGATGGTGAACAAACACGAAAACGAAATTGCCGGCTACATCAACTTTCAACAGGAACTGCTCAGCTGGCTCACCTTCAACGCTGGTATTCGCCTCGACCACCACTCACAAACAGGCAACCAATGGATTCCGCAGGGAGGTCTGGCCTTCAGACCCATACGTCATGGCGAACTGAAAGCTTCGGTGAGCAAGGGGTTCCGCAACCCTACCATCAGGGAGATGTATCTCTTCGGAACCAAGAACGACCAGCTGCAGCCGGAACGACTGGTGAGCTACGAACTGGCATGGAAACACCGACTGCCCAACCGGGGCACCAACTATGGCATCAACCTGTTCTATATCGACGGCAGCAATATCATCGCTTCTATGCCGCGCCAAGGCGGGGGCATGCAGTTTGTGAACACGGGAAAGGTGAAGAACTATGGGGCCGAACTGCAACTCGACTACCCCTTGAGCAAACACTGGAGCGTTGACTTCAACTTCAGCTACCTGCACATGAAATATCCGGTTTTGGGGGCTCCCCAACGGAAGTCGTTCATCAACATCAAATACCGCCAAGCACAATGGACGGCATCCATCGGCGGCGAGGATGTGAGAGGTCTCTACACGGCTGTTGGCAACACCGAGAAGAAAGAAAACTTCTCGCTGCTGCATGCCACCCTGGGCTACAACCTGTTCAAGAACGTGAACCTGTGGGCAAGGGGCGAAAACCTGCTGGCCAAGAAATACGAAGTGAATGCCGGCTATCCCATGCCACGCGCTACCTTCATGGCGGGCGTGAAAGTGGAGTTTTAGGCGCTTCGCTAAATGATAAATGAGGCGCTTCGCTAAATGATAAATGAGGCGCTTCGCTAAATGATAAATGATAAATGATAAATGACAAATGCCCGAGGAATTTGAAAGCTACACCCGCTCGCTTTTAGGCGACGAACTATACCAGGTGCTCACCGACGGACTGCAACAGCCCACCCCGGTGAGCATACGGCTGAACCCCGCTGTGGCCAACCTGAAAGAGTGGCAGCTGCCGGAAGATGCCGAACGGGTGCCCTGGAGCCAATATGGATTCTACTTGAAAGGTCGGCCGGCGTTCACCTTCGACCCGCTCTTTCATGCGGGGGCTTACTATGTGCAGGAGGCTTCATCGATGTTCGCCGAGTTTGCCCTGCGAGAAGTGCTCGCACGAATCAACCAAGAAACAACCACCGTGGGTGCAACGCCGGTGACCATGCTCGACTTGTGCGCGGCCCCAGGGGGAAAGTCTACCTGTGCGCTCTCGGTACTGCCAGAGGGGAGCACCCTCTATGCCAACGAGCCCAACCGGCAACGGGCCAACATCCTGGCCGAGAACCTGCAGAAATGGCAGCTTCCCACCCTCGCACCCTCGCACCTTCCCACCCTCCACATCACCAACTGCTATCCCCGCGACTATAAGAAATCGAAGATGTTGTTCGACATCGTGCTCGCCGACGTGCCCTGCTCGGGCGAAGGGATGTTCCGCAAAGACCCCGCTGCCATTGGCGAATGGAGCACGGCCAACGTGGAGAAGTGCTGGCGACTGCAGCGCGACATCATTGCCGACATCTGGCACTGCTTGCGGCCGGGTGGTTATCTGCTCTATTCCACCTGCACGTTCAATGCGCACGAAAACGAAGAGAACGTTCATTGGATCTGTCACGAACTGGGAGCCGAGGTCATCTCCCTGCCCATCAACCCCGCATGGGGCATCATCAACGGACTGCCCATGTCCTTCCCCACCGATGGAATGTACCGTTTCCTGCCCGGTCGCACCCGTGGCGAAGGGCTGTTCATGGCGGTGGTGAGGAAACCCCCTCTCTTATCCCCCCAAAGGGGGAAGAATACCCTTCCACCAGATAAAGAAATAGAACAATCATTCCTCAACGATATAAAAAAGCATATCATCCCCCCCTTGGAGGGAAAGGGGGAAATCGGCTACTCCCAGGCTCTTGCCTTCCTGCGACGCGAAGCCATCACGCTGCCACCCGACACGCCACGCGGACCGCTCGTGGTTTCTTTCCAGGGGCTCCCGCTCGGCATGGTAAAAAACATTGGAAACCGCGCCAACAACCTCTATCCCAAGGAGTGGCGCATCAAATCTACACACATACCCAACGAATATGAAGCAATACTTAAACATTCTTAATCGCATCCTCACCGAGGGAACACAGAAAACCGACCGAACAGGAACGGGAACAATGAGCATCTTCGGAACTCAGTCGAGATATAACCTGCAGGAGGGTTTTCCTCTGCTCACCACCAAGAAACTGCACCTGAAGTCGATCATCTACGAACTGCTCTGGTTTCTGCGCGGCGACACCAACGTGCACTGGCTGCAGGAACACGGCGTGCGCATCTGGAACGAGTGGGCCGACGAACAGGGCGAGCTCGGTCCCGTGTATGGACACCAGTGGAGGTCGTGGCCCGACTACAACGGGGGAACCATCGACCAGATAGAGAACGTTGTTGACCAACTTAAAAATCACCCCGACTCGCGGCGCATGATTGTTTCGGCATGGAACGTGGCCGAGGTGAACAGCATGGCGCTGCCGCCCTGCCACACCATGTTCCAGTTATATGTGGCCGACGGAAAACTCTCGCTGCAACTCTACCAGCGGTCGGCAGATACATTCCTGGGCGTTCCGTTCAACATTGCCTCTTATGCCCTGCTCCTGCTGATGATGGCACAGGTTACCAACCTGCAGCCGGGAGAGTTTATTCACACCACTGGCGACACACACCTCTACCTGAACCACCTCGAGCAGGCACGCCTGCAGCTAACCCGGGAGCCAAGACCACTGCCGGTGATGAAGCTCAACCCCGACGTGCACTCGCTCTTCGACTTCCGCTACGAAGACTTCCAGCTCGAAGGCTACAATCCCTGGCCCCACATCAAGGCCGAGGTGAGTGTGTAAACAAAACACAACTGAAAAAAAGGAATATGATCAACCTGATTGCTGCCGTTGCACGCAACCGCGCCATCGGCTTCGAAAACAAACTCATCTACTGGCTACCCAACGACCTGAAACGCTTCAAGCAGCTCACCACCGGCAACACCATCATCATGGGAAGGCGCACCTTCGACAGTCTGCCCAAGGGTGCGCTGCCCAACCGACGCAACATGGTGCTCAGCCGCTCGGTAACGGAACTGCCCGGGTGCGAGGTGTACCCCTCGCTGGAAGATGCCCTGCGCCACTGCACACCGCAGGAGGATATATATATAATAGGTGGCGAGAGTGTGTATAAGCAGGCCATGCCCATTGCCCAACGACTGTGCCTGACGGAGATTGACGACACACCCGCCGATGCAGATGCTTTCTTCCCGCCCTACCAAAACTGGCACGAAACATGGCGCGAAGAACATTCCGCCGACGAAAGGCACGCCCACAACTACGCTTTCGTGAATTACAGCAATCCCGTGTTCTGACGCAGGCGGAAGAAGTCTTCTTCCCAAAGGTCTTCGAGCTGGTCAAGCTCGTCGGGCAGGGCATAGTCGGTGATGCAGAGAAAATGGTCGTTGGTGATTTCGCTGCGCTCCATGCGCAGTTCTATGATGGCCTCAGGTTCCGTTTCGTCATCCCAGCGGAAACGGAAATAACGGTTCTTGGCCTTTCCCACCACCTGAGCCCCCACGGTTTTGCGATGGCCGTCGGCCTTGTTCCAAGTAAGCGTGAGCGCATTGCCGTTGAGCAACACCTCGTCGGCAATCCAGCGCGACAAGCCCTCGGGCGTGCTAATCAGGTTCCATATAATAGACTGCGAGTTCGACTTCAGCTCACGCTCAATATACAGTTTTTGTTTCTCCATGATAGTCTTTAGGTATGTAGTTTGCTTGTTTCGATGGCAAATGTACATGTTTTTTTTGAGTGCAACAAATAAAAATGCAAAAAGTTTTGGTGGTTATCAAAAAATGTATTACCTTTGCACCCGCATTCGAGAAAGCATGATGGCGGGATAGCTCAGCTGGTTAGAGCGCATGATTCATAATCATGAGGTCGCCGGTTCAATCCCGGCTCCCGC
>CACXFT010000127.1 GCA_902767045.1 uncultured Prevotellaceae bacterium
AGAGGCAGACATCAACGCCTTACTCTCTGCAAGTGAGAGCTACATGCTTGAACAACAGGAGGCAAAAGATATTATTGAGGAGGTTCGAGTAGCCATCAAAGACTGGCGCAAAACCGCCACCGAACTGCAAATACCCATCAAACTGTTAGAATCATATTCTATTCGATGGGATGAATTGTAGCGGTCGCCAGAAAGTCACCCAACCCTAAAGTTACGAAAAAGATTGTAACAAACGAGCGATTTCCGAACAATAATATACGTTTTGGTTTCGTACGGGACATGTACGAAACCAAAACCTAAGCTTTTACGGTTTAAGAAGAGAAATTCTGCACACTCAAACCAGTTCTGCAGCCAACAGAACCATGCCATGCAGAAGGCTCCACAAAGTGCATACTTATACACACAATAGGGCAAAAGGAAAGAAATTATTATTTTTCCTGAAAGAAATATGCAAAAATATTTGGCAGACTATGCAAAAAGTTGTAATTTTGCAACCGTTAAATGCATATTTATTCAAGCATGAAGATCAAGAACAGTAGAATTGAAACGTTGAAGATGCTCATATCAAGCAAGGAGCTGGGCAGCCAGGAAGAGGTGCTGAAGGCTTTGCAGGAAGAAGGCTTCAAACTCACGCAGGCTACCCTGAGCCGCGACCTGAAGCAGCTGAAGGTTGCCAAGGCTGCATCGATGAACGGGAAATATGTGTATGTGCTGCCAAACGAAACCATGTATAAAAGGGTTCCCTCAAGCCAGAAGGCACGCGAAATGCTCAACACGCCGGGCTACATCTCGCTCAACTTCTCGGGCAACATGGGGGTTCTGAAAACACGGCCCGGATATGCCAGCTTGATTGCCTATAACATCGACAACTCCGACATTCCACAGATTCTGGGAACCATCGCCGGCGACGATACCATCTTTATTGCTCTCAAAGAAGGGAGCAGCCGGCAGCAGGTGACGGAGGAACTGAGCCAGGTGGTGCCCGGCATTGACAGATAGCTTTCAACACAATCTTTTGAAATGGAAATCAAAAAAGAAGACATAGAGGTGGTGGTGGCCGACCGCGAACACGAGGCTTATATCAACACCATTCTGACAACCATCGAAGAGGCTGCCAAGGTGAGGGGAACGGGCATCGCCAAACGAACGCCGGAATACATTGCTACCAAGATGCGCGAGGCAAAGGCGGTGATTGCTCTGCACGGGAACCGGTTCGCGGGGTTCAGCTACATTGAAACATGGGGCAACAAGAAGTATGTGACCACCAGCGGACTCATCGTGCACCCCGACTACCGCGGACTGGGACTGGCCAAGCGCATCAAAGACATGACTTTCTCGCTGGCACGCACACGCTGGCCGCACGCAAAGATATTCTCGCTCACCAGCGGGGCGGCGGTGATGGCCATGAACACGGCCTTAGGCTACAAGCCCGTTACCTTTGCCGACCTCACCGACGACGAGGCTTTCTGGCGCGGCTGCGAGGGGTGCATCAACGTTGACGTGCTGCACCGCACGGGGCGCAAATACTGCATCTGCACAGGCATGCTCTTCGACCCCGAAGAACACCTGCCGGCAAAGATTCCGGAGAGTGTATTGCAAAGAATACAGAACATTGACGCCCACCCCCAGCCCCTCCCTGGGGAGGGGGGACCTAAACGGAAAGCCTTCGAAATGGCAAATAAAGATAACTACGGAAAACTTAAAGAGTTTGCCTATAACAACAGGAAGAATCAGACTGAAGCTGAAAGCATTATATGGCGCTTTTTAAAAGGAAAACAATTAGGAGTTGCATTCAGAAGACAACATGTAATTGGTGACTATATTGCAGACTTCTCATGCCCCACAATCAAACTTCTCATTGAAATTGATGGAGCCTATCATCAACAGCCAGATCAAATAACAAGCGACGAAGAAAGAACGAAGTGGTTGAATTCAATGGGTTACACGATAATTAGATTCACTAACGACGAGGTCATCGGAAACATAGAATATGTTATACAGCAAATAAAAATAACAATATGGAAACTAACAAACAAGTAAACACCCCCCTCCCCGGGGAGGGGTCGGGGGTGGGCCCTGTAGTGGTTGCCTTCAGCGGCGGACTCGACACCAGCTATACCGTGATGCGACTGGCCAACGAGGGCTATGAGGTGTATGCCGCTTGCGCCAACACGGGCGGATTCTCGGCTCAACAACTGAAAACCAACGAAGAGAATGCCTACCGACTGGGGGCGAAGAAATATGTAACGCTCGACGTAACACAGGAATACTACGAGAAGTCGCTGAAATATATGATCTTCGGCAATGTGCTGCGCAACAACTGCTACCCCATCTCGGTGAGCTCGGAGCGCATCTTCCAGGCCATCGCCATTGCGCGCTATGCCAAGGAGATTGGAGCATCGGCCATTGCACACGGCTCTACCGGTGCCGGCAACGACCAGATCCGCTTCGACATGACATTCCTGGTGATGGCTCCGGGGGTAAAAATCATCACGCTCACCCGCGACGAGAAACTCTCCCGACAGGAAGAGGTCGACTATCTGAATGCACATGGGTTCAATGCCGACTTCGCCAAACTGAAATATTCCTACAACGTGGGTATATGGGGAACCAGCATCTGTGGCGGCGAACTGCTCGACTCGGCTCAGGGACTGCCCGAAGAGGCTTACCTCAAGCATGTTACCCGACAGGATGAGTCGCTGCTGAAGATTACGTTCGAGAAAGGGGAGATTGTGGCGGTAGACGGCGAGCCGTTCACCGACAAGGTGGCTGCCATTCAGAAGATTGAAGAGCGGGGGGCTGCATACGCCATCGGTCGCGACTGCAACGTGGGCGACACCATCATCGGCATCAAAGGTCGTGTGGGCTTCGAGGCGGCTGCTCCGAAGCTCATCATCGAGGCGCACCGCATGCTCGAGAAGTACACCCTTTCGAAATGGCAGCAGTATTGGAAAGACCAGGTGGCCAACTGGTATGGCATGTTCCTGCACGAGAGCCAGTATCTGGAACCGGTGATGCCCGACATAGAGGCTATGCTCACCTCGTCGCAACGCAACGTAAACGGAACGGCCATCCTGAAACTGCGGCCCTTGGGCTTTGAAACGGTGGGCGTTGACTCGCCGGACGACCTGCTCAAGTCGAAACTCGGCGAGTATGGCGAAATGCAACACGGATGGACCAGCGAAGAAGCAAAGGGATTCATCAAGGTGAGCAGCACGCCCCTGCGCGTGTACTATGGCATACATCCCGAAGAGGAGAGATGAGCGTTTAGAGTGGAGAGTGGAGAGTTCCCAAGCTCCATCCCTCTATAATAACAACCAAAAACAAACAAAAATATGGTAGAAATAGAAAACCCCAAAAACAAGAGATTCTATCTGTCAACCACCGACAAGAAAATTGGTGGCGTGTGCGGGGGCATTGCCGAGTACTTCAACATCGACCCTCTGCTTGTTCGCATTGCCTTTGTTGCAGCCTTCTTAGGCTGGGGCGTAGGTTTCTGGGTGTACATCATTCTGTGGTTGCTGGCACCTAAAAACCCGGGGGTATGATTCGCGTAGGAATACTTGGGGCAGCCGGCTACACGGGCGGCGAGCTCATTCGCCTGCTCGTCAATCACCCGCAGGTGGAAGTGGTGTTTGCCAACTCTGAAAGCAACGCCGGAAACTTAGTGGCCGATGTGCACGAAGGACTCGTGGGCGACACCAGCCTGCGGTTCACCTCCGAGATGCCCTTCGATGAGGTTGACGTGGTGTTCTTTTGCTTCGGACACGGAAAGAGTCAGGCGTTTCTCAGCGAACACGCCATTCCCCCTTCGGTGAAAATCATCGACCTGGCGCAAGACTTCCGCTGGGGACACGGGGGCGAGGTGTTCGTTTACGGTCTGCCGGAAATAAACCGAACTGAGATTGAACAGACCATGCGACTGGCCAACCCCGGCTGCTTTGCCACTTGCATTCAGCTGGCATTGCTGCCTGCCGCCAAGATGGGGCTGCTCACCAACGACGTAGCGGTGACGGCCATCACGGGAAGTACGGGGGCCGGACAGAAACCGGCTGCCACCACACACTTCTCGTGGCGCACCAACAACATGAGCGTCTATAAGGTGTTCAACCACCAGCATCTCTATGAAATTTGTCACAGTCTGAACCATGTGAAGCCCAAAGGGGCACCCGCCATCACCTCACCTCTCACCGAAGGCGAAGGGGTGAGCATCGATTTCGTTCCCTATCGGGGCGACTTTGCCCGCGGCATCTTCTGTTCGGCCATCATCAAAACCGATGCCAAGCTGGAGAGCATAACTGAAGCCTATGAGCAGTTCTATGCCAACGCTGCCTTCACCCACTATACCCACAAAGCCATAGACCTGAAACAGGTGGTGAACACCAACAAGGCACTGGTTCACCTGGAGAAGGTGGGCAACCGGCTGCTCGTTACGTCGGCCATCGACAACCTGCTGAAGGGAGCCGTGGGACAGGCGGTGCAGAACATGAACCTGATGTTCGGCATCGACGAAACCACCGGGCTCCGGCTGAAAGCTGCTGCTTTCTGAAAAATAAAAAACAAACAACATGAAACTATTCGACGTTTATCCACTGTTCGACGTGAACATTGTGAAGGGACTGGGTTGCCACGTCTGGGACGACCGCGGACAAGAATATCTCGACCTGTATGGCGGACATGCCGTTATCAGCATCGGGCATGCTCACCCCCATTATATTAATAAGGTGTACGGCCAACTGCAGCAACTGGGTTTCTACAGCAACTCGGTAATCAACCAACTGCAGGTGCAACTGGCCGAACGGCTGGGCAAGGCTTCGGGCTACGACGACTATCAGCTGTTTCTCATCAACAGCGGGGCCGAGGCTAACGAGAATGCACTGAAACTGGCTTCGTTCCACACGGGGCGCACACGCATTCTTTCGTGTCAGAAGGCTTTCCACGGGCGCACTTCTCTGGCCGTAGAGGCTACCAACAACCCGAAGATTATTGCACCGGTGAACCAGAACGGACATGTTACCTACCTGCCCCTCAACGACTTGGAGGCATGGGAACGCGAACTGGCCAAGGGCGATGTGTGCGCGGCCATCATCGAGTGCATTCAAGGTGTGGGCGGCATTCAGCTGGCTACACCCGAATTTGCGCAGGGACTGCTCCGCCTGTGCCACCAACACGGGGCTGTGCTCATCTGCGATGAGATTCAGTGCGGCTATGGCCGCAGTGGACGGTTCTTCGCCCACCAGTGGTTAGGTATACGGCCCGACATCATTACCGTGGCCAAGGGCATTGCCAACGGATTCCCCATGGGCGGGGTGCTCATCTCACCCGAGTTCAAACCGGTGTACGGACAGCTGGGCACCACCTTTGGCGGCAACCACCTGGCGTGCGCGGCTGCGCTTGCCGTGCTCGACGTGATGGAACAGGAAAAGCTGGTGCAGAATGCACTGGAGGTGGGCGAACACCTGATGGCTGAACTGCAACAACTGCAAAAGAGCAATCCGATGATTGCAGATGTGCGTGGGCGCGGACTGATGATTGGCATAGACCTGAGCGTGCCGCACAAAGAACTGCGCAGTAGGCTCATCTACGAAGAACATGTGTTCACCGGCTGTGCAGGAACCAACACTCTGCGCCTGCTGCCGCCACTGTGTCTGAAGAAGGCCGAAGCCAACGCCTTCATCTATAAACTGAAGAAACTGATTGAGTAAGATTCCTACAAAACATGAACATATCAATTATAGGAGCGGGTGCCATGGGCGGAGCCTTTGCCGACGGGCTGCTGCGCTCGCAGGCGTTCAAGCCCGCCGACATCACACTGGCCAACCCCTCGCAGGCCAAACTGGAACGCTTCGCCGCTCAGGGCACCAGCGTCACCACCAACAACCAGGCGGCTGTGGCCGAGGCCGACATCACGGTGCTTGCCGTGAAACCCTGGTTCGTGGAAGGGGTGATAACCGAGATTGGCAACAGCATCAAGCTCAGCCACCAATGTAAAGCCCCACTCACCCGCCCCATCATCATCAACTTTGCAGCGGGCGTGAGGGGCTGTCAACTGAAAGAATGGCTGACCACAGCACTGCACACACCTGCCAACGACGATGAAGACCAAAAGGCAGCGGCTGCCCTCTTCACCGTCATCCCCAACATTGCCATTGCGCAGTGCAACTCCATGACCTTCATCGCCCCCATCGATGCAACGAAGGAAGAAACCGAGGTGGTGAAGCGCATCTTCGAAGAGCTGGGCGAAGCAATGGTCACCGACGAGAAACACCTGACGGCCGGCACCGTGCTGGCCTCGTGCGGCATCGCATACGCCATGCGCTACATCAGGGCTGCTGCCGAGGGGGGTGTGGAACTGGGATTCCGTGCCGGCGAAGCACAGCAGATTGTGATGCAGACCATCAAAGGGGCTGTAAGCCTGCTCGAAGAAACCGGCATGCATCCCGAACAGGCCATCGACTTAGTGACCACACCGGGGGGAATCACCATACGCGGACTCAACGAAATGGAGCACGCAGGGTTCACATCGGCTGTGGTGCGCGGACTGAAAGCCGGAATGCACTGAGAAAGGTGCATTGTTCATAGTGTTTAATTCATAGTGCATAGTTCATAAACAAAAGAAACAATGATAGAAGAACAACTGAAACAAATAGGCGAGCGCTTGCGCGGTTTGCGCGATGCGCTCGACATTCCTGCCGAGGAAGTGGCAGCCCTGTGCGGCATCACCGTAGACCGATACGAGAAAATAGAACGGGGCGAAGTAGACATCACCATCTCTAACCTGATGAAGATTGCCCGAAAATATGGCGTGTCGGCCGATGCGCTGATGTTTGCCGAGGAACCGCACATGAGTTCATACGCCGTGGTGCGCAAGGGACAGGGGCTGTCGGTGGAACGCACCAAGGCCTATAAATACCAGAGTCTGGCCAGCGGCTTCGCCGACCGAAAGGCCGAAGTGTTCATCGTTACCGTGGAACCCAAGCCCAATGCACACTCCATCTACAAAAACCGACACCCGGGACAGGAGTTCAACATGGTGCTCGAAGGGGCCATGGAACTCTACATTGGGGGCAAGACCATTGTGCTTGAAGAGGGCGACAGCATCTATTTCGACAGCACCAAACCCCACGGCATGCGTGCCATTGGCGACAAGGCGGTGAAATTCTTCGCCTTCACCGTAGAATAACACAACCAAACGACTTATCTAAAAAAAATGATAGAAAGATTCTTAAAACAAACATCGTTCTCTTCGGTAGAGGATTATAGGGATAACCTGCAGTTTATCATTCCCGAACACTTCAACTTTGCCTACGACGTGATGGATGTATGGGCCGAGGAAGCACCTGACAAGCTGGCCTTGCTGTGGACCAACGACTTGGGCGAAGAGATTCGCGCCACCTTCGCGCAGCTGAAGGAGCAGTCGGACCAGGCGGCCGCCTACCTCATGCAACTCGGCATTGGCAAGGGTGACCCAGTGATGCTCATCCTGAAACGGCGCTACGAGTGGTGGATTGTGATGCTCGCACTGCACAAGATTGGGGCCGTGGTGATTCCCGCCACGCACATGCTCACCAAGCACGACATCGTTTACCGCAACACCCGGGCTTCGGTGAAAGCCATCGTTTGCGTTGACGACGACTATGTGGTGCAACAGATTCAGGCCGCACGCGAAGAAAGTCCTACGGTCACTCAGTATATCACCGTCACTGACCACGGGAAAGCCATTCCCGAGGGTTTCCACGACTATCTCACCGAGGTGAAGCAGGCACCGCCCTTTGTGAGGCCCGCAGTGAAGAACAACAACAGCGACACCATGCTCATGTATTTCACCAGCGGAACCAGCGGAGAACCCAAGATGGTGGCCCACGACTTTCTCTATGCCATGGGACACCTCACCACGGGCGTGTTCTGGCACAACCTGCACGAAGGGTCGCTGCACCTGACCGTGGCCGACACCGGATGGGGAAAGGCCGTGTGGGGGAAGTTCTACGGACAATGGTTTGCCGGGGCCACCGTGTTCGTGTTCGACCACGAGAAGTTCAATGCCGACACGCTGCTGCGGCAGATGGAGAAATACCGCGTGACCTCGTTCTGCGCTCCGCCCACCATCTACCGCTTCATGATTCGGGAAGACCTCTCGCGCTACAACCTCTCGGCACTGGAGTATTGCACCACGGCCGGCGAAGCCCTGAACCCGGCGGTGTTCGATAAGTTCAAAGAGAAAACAGGCATCCAAATGATGGAAGGGTTCGGTCAAACTGAAACCACCATGACGCTGGGCACCATGCCCTGGATGAAACCCAAGCCGGGCTCAATGGGAATGCCTAACCCACAATACAACATCGACCTGATTAAACCCGACGGAACTCCTTGTGAAGATGGTGAGAAAGGGGAGATTGTGGTGCGCGTGGGCAAGCAGAAACCCATCGGACTGTTCAAGGAATACTACCGCGACGAAGAGCTCACCCGACAGGCTTGGCACGACGGACTCTACCACACGGGCGACATGGCATGGCGCGACGAAGACGGATACTATTGGTTCGAGGGACGCATCGACGATGTCATCAAGTCGAGTGGCTACCGAATAGGTCCCTTCGAGGTGGAATCGGCCTTGATGACCCACCCGGCAGTGGTGGAATGTGCCATCACGGGAGTTCCCGACGACATACGCGGCATGGTGGTGAAGGCTACCGTGGTGCTCGGCAAGGAATGGAAAGACAAGGCGGGCGACGCGCTCATCAAGGAACTGCAACAGCATGTGAAGCGCGAAACGGCTCCCTATAAATACCCGCGCATCATTGAGTTCGTGGATGAGCTGCCCAAGACCATCAGCGGAAAAATCCGACGAGTGGAAATTAGAAACAAGGATAAACAGCAGCAATGAAACGAATCGTTGTAAAGATTGGTTCTAATGCGCTCACGCGGGCCGACGGAAGACTCGACGTAACGCGCATGTCGGCTCTGGTAGACCAGATTGCCTGGCTCCGGCAACACGGATGCGAGGTGATTCTGGTGTCGTCGGGAGCGGTGGCATGCGGAAGGCGAGAGCTGAAGGCCAAGCACGAACTCGACTCGGTGGAACAACGACAGCTGTTTTCGGCACTCGGACAGGCGAAGCTCATCGGACTCTACTACGACCTGTTCCGCGAATACCACATACACGTCGGACAGGTGCTCACCATGAAGGAGAACTTCCAACCGGGCGAACAGTACCAGAACCAGCAGGCGTGCATGCGGGTGATGCTGGAAAACGGGGTGCTGCCCATTGTGAACGAAAACGATACCGTGTCGGTAACGGAGCTGATGTTTACCGACAACGACGAGCTTTCGGGACTCATCGCGCAGATGATGCAGGCCGACACGCTGGTGCTTCTTTCCAACATCGACGGCATCTACACTGGCAACCCCGCCCTACCCTCGTCAGTACTCATCAAAACCGTGAGGCCCGGCACCGACCTCTCGCAATACATTCAAACCGAGAAGAGCTCGGCCGGGCGCGGCGGCATGCAGTCGAAATATGCCACGGCCACGAAAATTCAGGCTGCGGGCATTCGGGTGATTATTGCCAACGGCAAGCGCGACGACATTCTCATCAACCTAATTGAACACAGAGAGGAAACTCCCCACACAGAGTTTATTCCCACTTAAAAAAAATTTCAAGCATGACAAACCCCATCTTCCAACAAGCAAAAGAGGCCAGCAAAAAGCTGCTCTCCCTTTCCGACAGCAGGCGCTACGAAGTTCTCTTCGAAGTGGCCGATGCTATTATATATAATAAGGTGGAACTGCTCGAGGCCAACGCCCGCGACCTGGCACGCATGCAACCCGACAACCCGCTCTACGACCGACTGCAACTCAACGAAGCCCGGCTGGAAGGCATTGCTGCCGACATGCGCCATGTGGCCAAGCTGCCGTCGCCCTTGGGTCGAACGTTGCTCGAACGCACACTCGACAACGGACTCTCGCTGCGCCGCGTGAGTGTGCCCTTCGGCGTTATAGGGGTCATCTACGAGGCCCGGCCCAACGTGTCGTTCGATGTGTTCGCCCTGTGCTTCAAAAGCGGAAATGCCTGCATCCTGAAAGGCGGAAGCGATGCCGAAAACTCTAACCGCGCCATCGTTCAACTCATTCAAAGGGTGCTGCAGAAAATGGGAGTCAACGAACATGTGGTGCAACTTCTGCCGGCCACCCACGAAGCTACGGCCGAACTGTTAGGGGCCGTGGGCTATGTTGACCTGTGCATTCCGCGAGGCGGCAAACGGCTCATCGAGTTCGTGCGCGACAATGCCCGCGTCCCTGTCATTGAAACGGGAGCCGGGGTGGTGAACACCTATTTCGATGTAGATGGTAACATAGAGATGGGGCGCGCCATCATTGCCAATGCAAAAACGCGAAGGGTGAGCGTGTGCAACGCCCTTGACTGCCTCATCATACACCGCGAGCGCATCTGGGCGCTGGCTGAACTATGCGAACCGCTGGCCGAGAAGCATGTTGTGATCTATGCCGACGATGAAGCCTACAACACGCTGCACCACATCTATCCCTATTTGGAACATGCCACCGATAACAGCTTCGGCACCGAGTTCATGGACTATAAGATGGCTATCAAAACGGTGGGCTCGCTCGACGAAGCCCTCGCCCATATAGCCCGCTACGGTTCGGGGCACAGCGAGTGCATCATCACCCGCAACCGAGCAACCGCCATGCAGTTTCAAGAACAGGTGGATGCTGCCTGTGTGTATTGGAACGCCCCCACCTCGTTCACCGACGGTGCCCAGTTTGGCATGGGAGCCGAGATTGGAATCTCTACCCAAAAGCTGGGACCGCGCGGTCCCATGGCACTCGAAGAGCTAACAACCTATAAGTGGCTCATCGAAGGCAAAGGACAGATTAGGGAGTAAAGCGCGGCGCACGGCGCCGCTAAATGATAAATGATAAATGATAAATGCGCGCGAAAATCTCCATCTCGTGGTCCCCTCCTTTCATAAAGGAGGGGTTAGGGGTGGTTCGTGTAACTTGACAGACCCCCAACCCCCTAACTTAGGGGG
>CACXFT010000128.1 GCA_902767045.1 uncultured Prevotellaceae bacterium
GAAATGCGTTGCAAAGGTAAGCGGATTTTTGAGAACCACCAAAAAGCAAGTCCGAAGTGTTAAAATCTAAAAGTGGTTGATATACAAGGGCTTATCTCTATGTGTTTTTCATTGTTTGTGGTTGTTTAGAGGTCTCTAAATACATAACCAGAAAGCACTGTTTCCAATGTTGGTTACGCTGTTGGGGATTTCTATGGAAGTAAGACTAATGCAGACTTGGAATGCACTGTTACTGATGCTGGTCACGCTGTTGGGTATTTCTATGGAAGAAAGATACCAGCAATTAAAGAAAGCATAATCACCAATTTTTGTCAATCCTGTAAAATACTGCAACTCGTTAAAAGATGTGATGCTTGAATTGTTACTGAACACATATCCCAAGTCAGTAACTGCTGCAGCTTCTGCCTCGCTCAGTTCCCAGTCATGGTCAGTATCCCAGTTAACAACACACAGAGCTTTTACATTGCCATCTGCAAATTTAATGGCAGGGCTATCAGAGTCTATAGGAGTATTTGGCCTGGTAGCAGGCATCTCCTTAACATATTTGAAATATGCCGCCCACGACGAGTATGCACCCGAACATCCATAAGGTACATAAAGCGTTGCATTTTTACAACCAAAGAATACACTTGACTCAAGTGTTGCAGGTTGCTCGCTCTCAGATATAACAGCATCTAACCCACTGCAATTATAAAAAGCTCTATGTAAGATATTGGTAATACTATTGGGTATCACTAAGTAAGAAAGGGCTTTACATTCATAGAATGCGCTGGATGCGATGCTAGTCACGCTATTGGGAATAACGATGGAGGTAAGGCCGCTACATCCAGAGAAAGCGCCAGTTCCAATGGTGGTCACGCTATTGGGAATCTCAATTGATGTAAGGCCACTACAGCCTGCGAATGTAAAACGTCTTATAGTAGTAACGCTACTGGGAATAATGATTGAGGTAAGGCCTCGGCAGACACGGAAAGCTTCTTGTCCAATGATAGTCACGCTATTGGGAATAACGATGGACGTAAGACCTGTACACCCATAGAAAGCACGGTTTCCAATTGTGGTCACACTACTAGGAATTTCAATGGAGGTAAGGCTAGTGCAACCACTGAAAGCAATGCTGCCTATACTGGTCACATTGTCAGGAATAATTGTTTTCTTGCAGCCTACAATAAGAGTGTTGCTATTGGATTCGATGATGGCATTGCAATTGTTGCGAGAGTCATAGACGGTATTCCCTGCCGCTACTTGAATGGATTCAAGACTACTGCAGCCGTAGAAATCATAACTTCCGATACTGGTCACGCTGTTGGGAATAACAATAGAAGTAAGGCTACTACATTCATAGAAATTCTTATTATCTATGCGCTTCAACCCTGTGAAATACTTTAACTCGTTAAAAGATGTGATGCTTGAATTACTTTGGAACACTCCTCCTAGATCGGTCACTGCGGCTGCTTCGGTTTCGCTCAGTTCACCGTCGCCATTGGTATCCCAGTTTTGAATACAGAGAGCTTTCACGTTTGCGTCTGCAAACTCAATATTGGCACCTCGGACTGCCAGCCCGTAAAGAACGGCGCATAGCAATAAAATAAAGCTTTTTGTTTTCATATTCTCATTCTTTGTTAATAGATTATCAACTACACACAAAGAGTGTGAGCCTACTTGCCATTCTCTGACTGTAGGTTCTGGAATACCTGTACTAATAAGAATGATATGACAGCTCACACCTGTAGGTATATATGTGAGCTGTCCCTTACATATAATAAGGTACACGTATATATACACAACAGGAAGAACAGCCTTCAAACTTGCTCCTTAGTACATTGAATTTTCCAGATTCACAGTCGGAACAAAGCTTTTAGCTTTCCTCTATGTATGCCGCTCTTCATGAGCGACGGGACAAAGGTAAAACAAAAAATCCGAACCGCCAAGTGATTCGGATAGAAAAGTGGATATAATTCTTTCGAAACGTTATAGAAACGTTATAACTCCATGACCTCAGAGATGGACAAGCCTGTATATTTGGCTATCAACTCCACAGGCATATTGTCGGCCTTCATTCGTCGGGCATCTTCTAAGTGTCCTTCTGCACGACCCTCCAAACGACCTTGCTTCAGACCTTTTTGCATGCCTTTTTCCAGACCTTTTTCCAGACCTTTCTTATGTGCAGTTTGCATGGTGCTGTAATAGTCCCAGTATTCCTTTTTACTCTCTTCATACTCCTGGCGTTCCTTGGGAGTGAAGCGAGCAATCTCGGCCATTTCGAACAGGCGGGTAAACACTCGCTCCTGCAATGCACGCGGTCGCTCCAACAGACGGGAGAGGTTCTGAAGGGCAAACATCCACTTATCGAACATCGTTTCAAGCTCGTCTTCCGTTTTGTTGAACTTCGGCATTTCCAAGTAAACGAACGTGAGCTTGTCGTAGAAGACATGGTTGTCTTCCACGTCCTTCAGCTTTATTTCGTGCCTGAAGCTGTCGGAGGGATATTCGCCATCGGGGAAAACGAAGTTCAGGATGCCGATGGTGTAGACATCCTCCAAGCGGTAGTTCCACTTGCCCTTCGGTGCTTGCTCGCGAATGGGCACCGTGGCATAAAACACGCTGCGGTCTTTGAAATACTCCTGCTCGGCTTTCTGCATTTCCACGATAAAGCGCTTGCCCGAACTGGTGGTGCAGTACACGTCGAACACGGCACGACGGTCGCCATAGCCCTCGCCCAACCGCTCGGTGTTGAGATAGCTGATGTCGGTTATCTCACGACTGCTATCGTTGAACACCGCATTGAGGAAACTGATCAGCAGGTCTTTGTTCAATTCCGTGCCGAAAAGTTTCTTAAACCCAAAGTCGGTATAGGGATTGATGTAGCGTTCACGTTCTTCTAAAACCATAGTTCTTTTTTTTGTTTTGCAGCAAAGATAAAACAAAATATCCGAACCGCCAAGCGATTCGGATAGAAATTACATTATATCATCATCTATTTCACATGATATAGTTCTATGCGGAAGGTGGTGCCCTTGCCTACCTCTGAACTTTTCACGAATATGCGGCCGTGATGGTATTCTTCTATGATACGCTTAGCCAAGGAAAGGCCGAGCCCCCAGCCGCGCTGCTTGGTGGTGAAACCGGGTGTGAACACGCTGTCGATGTCGCGTTTCTTGATGCCCTTGCCCGTGTCAGAGACTTCGATGACAGCCCGTTGCTGGGTTGTTTCCACATGAATGGTGATGGTGCCTTTCCCCTCCATGGCATCAACAGCATTTTTACAAAGGTTCTCTATAACCCATTCGAAGAGGGAGTCGTTGATGGGCACAATGACGTCGTGGTCGGGAAAATCTTTCACCATCTTAACCTTACTCGAAGTTCTGCGGTCCATGTAGTCAACAACATGGTCAATCACTTCATTCAGACTCGCAGGCACAGGTTCGGGCATAGACCCTATTTTCGAGAATCGGTCGGCAATGAGCTGAAGTCGGCGCACATCTTTGTCCATTTCCGGAATAAGGTCGTCGTTGGGATAATTCTCTTTCATTATTTCGATCCATGCCATCAGACTGGAAATGGGTGTTCCCAGCTGGTGGGCAGTTTCTTTCGAAAGGCCCACCCACACTTTGTTCTGTTCGGCCTTTTTAGAAGTGAGCAAGGCAAAGATGGCCACCACCACAAAAAGCAGCACCACACCTAATTGTATATAAGGATACACGGCAAGGCGCTTGAGCATGAGCGAATCGTCGAAACAAACATCAATGTAATCGTTTTTTTGAGAACTGTCGAAAGCAATGCGAATAAATTGCCCCTGAGCCTTCATGCGTTGTCCCTTCGACGAGAGTTCTTCCAGAGAGTCGGTCTTATTCATGCCGAGCAGCCGTATATTGCGGAAGACCTGCACCTGGCTGTTGGAATCGAAGACAATGATGGGAATGGTGGTGTTATCTTCTATCACTTTCAGCACCAGGTTCATGCCGCCGTCTTCGTTATCATCGTTGAGAGCGCGCATGGCCTCGGCCCATATTTCCATTTTCTTGTGTTCCTCTTCATAGAGGTCGCGAATGAGGAAATGGGAAGCCACCAGTGACGCAACGGCAATGAGCACCGCCATCATCACCAGCAGAATCTTCACCTGTCGAATACTGTCAATCCACTGCATAACATAAAAAAAACGGAGAACAAGCAATATTATTGCCTATTCTCCGCATGAATAAAAGAAGGCGGCGACCTACTCTCCCGCATTGCATTGCAGTACCATCGGCGCGGGCGGGCTTAACTTCTCTGTTCGGAATGGGAA
>CACXFT010000129.1 GCA_902767045.1 uncultured Prevotellaceae bacterium
CAGCAGTTGGGTATGATTCATGATGCAAAGGTACAACTTTATTCTTGATTAGCCAAGCTTTACCAACCGGGTAAATCCGCTGAGCCTATAAAACTAACTTAAATTAAAAAGGTAAAAGAATGAAAAAAATTACTTTAGTGTTATGTGCCCTCTTGCTAACCGCAGGGGTAACAAAGGCAGGCGAATATGTAGCTTACCAGCCAAGTGCGCCAGTGGCCATCTCGTGGGATAGCAGTGATTGGCCGGGCGAGCAATTTGACACTCAAGGTAAAGCTATCTTCCACACCCTATCGGATGGCGACGTGGTGAAAATTCACATCACCAACATTGGAACAGGTGTCCAGACGTACGTTCAGTTTAAAGATGACGACTGGAATTGGGTCGACATGCCCCATGTTACTTATGACGTCAACAACGGCGTAATTTGGTTCAAGATCCAAGGCGAAACAGTCAACTACACGGTCGATAACATTGAAAAAAGCCTGACATTCACGGGAACAGAGATGGCTAATAGGATAAAAGAACGCGGACTGATTATCAAAGGCATTTACTACAAGGTGCTGGACATAACGGTGCAGTCAAACAACGTGTTCGACAACGGCTCTTGCAGCCAAACGCTCAAGGATAGGCATGAAACCACCGCTGGGGGTTGGACCAGTACGGAAATCATCAACAAAGATGTATTCAAAAACACATTAACATCGGGCGACTATATCACTGCCACCGTCGCCCTCACCGATAACAAATATGAGGGGAAAGCTCTGTTTCAGGTGAAAGGTGGCGGCAATGCCGACGGCAAAGGATGGGTTGAACTCAAGGACGACGAAGGGAGCGTGACGATACCTATTGGGGGTGATGCAAAACCAGTTAGAATCGAAATCACCGATGCCGAGCTGGAAGCCATTAAAACATACGGCTTGGCTCTGAACGGAACAAACACAACGGTGACCAACATTGTCTACCACTCCCATTACACCGTCAAAGCCGGCTACCGCCCTGTTTACATTCCGGAATCGCGCTATGCCACATTCTATGGGACCAGCACCTGCGCACTGCCCGATGGCGTTTCGGCCTACTGCGTTTCGAGCATTGACAATGACAATGACAAAGCCATCACCTCACAGCTGAACAATATCCCCGCCAGCCAGGGTGTTATACTCGAAGGGGCCCAGGGCATCTACCAGCTCTATACCACCGACGATGCTGCTGCAAGCGTATCGGTCAACCTGCTCACCGGAGCTGTTACTCGCACCCTGATGAACAATGTGACCGACAAATATGTGCTCTACAACAACAGCGGAACACCCGAGTTCAGGAAAATCACAGCCGACACCTACCTCGACCCCTTCAAGGCTTACCTCAACGCCGCTGGTGCAGAGGCCCGCATAGCCATCTCGTTCGACAACGAAACCAACGGCATTGACGAACTCAAGCAGCAAACAGCAAACAGCAAGCAGATGTTCGACCTGCAGGGGCGTCGCGTTGCGAAGAGCACACGCGGTTTGTACATCGTGAACGGAAAGAAAGTGTTTGTAAAATAAGCAGTAACAAATTTTTAAAAAAAGAACGCAATGAAAAAGACATATCAGAAACCCGCCATTGACATGGAGGCACTCGAATCGGAACAAGCAATAGCAGCAGCTTCCATCATGCTGCAAAGTAGTAGTCCTTCGGTGAATGCCGACGAGGCAGCAGCGCGCGTGCAGACAAGTTCAGATGAGAGCACTTCCACCTTCAGCGTATGGGACGACTAAGGTATACGTTCATAGCCAAATAAAAGAAAAAATTGCTTTTGTATAAGGTTAGTTATTATTAGTTAGTTGTGATTTTTTTATTCCTGCACGGGCCGTATAGTATTGCTATATGGCCCGTGCTGAGTTTCCGCCAGAATTTATGGAATGAGCAACGACGAGTCGCCATAGCTGAGGAACCGGAAATCGTTGGCAAGGGCATAGTCGTAGATGCGGCGCCAATGGCCCTTTACAAAGGCACTCACCAGCAACAGCAGGGTGCTCTGGGGTTGATGGAAATTGGTAACGAGCATCTGCACAATCTTATATTCATAGCCCGGAGCAATGATAATTTGCGTGCTAGAGTGCAGGGTGGTGGCGTGGTTGCGGTCGAGCCATTCAACAAGGTTGCTGATGGCACATGTTGCAGGCAGCACGCCAGCTGGTTCGTTGTTTTCGCATGTCTGAGCTTGTTCGTAGGGTTCCCATTGGCTCACATGCAGCTGTTCTTCGGTGAGGTTGGGATTGTGCTCAAGCTTCACGCCCATATAATAAAGACTCTCCAGCGTGCGCACGCTGGTGGTGCCCACAGCAATGGCCTTGCAGTTATGGCGAAGCAGTTTCAAGAGTGTTTCGCGGCGCACGCTGATGGTTTCGGTGTGCATCTCGTGGTCGGCAATCTCGGCTGTCTTCACCGGCTTAAAGGTTCCTGCCCCCACATGCAGGGTAAGCTCTTCGCGGTCTATGCCCTTGTCGTCGAGCGATTGCAACACGCTGTTGGTGAAGTGAAGTCCGGCAGTAGGTGCAGCCACACTCCCTTTAATTTTGGAATAAACGGTTTGGTAAGTGGTTTTGTCGCTCTCTTGCGTTTCGCGGTTCAGGTAGGGCGGTATGGGCAGTTCGCCCACGGCATCGAGCAGTTCGGCAAAGTTGGTGCCCGATGAAACGGCGTCGGTCTCCGCCTGTTCTGTTTCCCATTCAAACCTCACACGCTGACTGGTTCCCTGCTGTGCCAGGCGGGTGGCACGCAGCACCACACGTTTGCCGTTCAGCTCAAGCCTGCGTTCCAGTGCCCCTTCCTTCCATTTCTTGGAGTTGCCCACCAAGCAGAGCCATTCGCACGCCGCCGTGGTTTGAAACATCTGTTCATAGTCGGCCGGTGCTGCCGGTTCAAGCAGGAACACCTCAATGAGAGCCCCCGTTTCTTTGCGGAAATGGAGCCGGGCCTGAATAACCTTGGTATTGTTGAACACCATGAGCGAACCTGCAGGCAGATAGTCGGCCAGATGGAAGAAGTGGTCGGTAGTTATTTCGCCATGCCTATAGACCAGCAGTTTGCTGTGGTCGCGCTGGGCGAGTGGAAACTTGGCAATGCGCTCATCGGGGAGCTCATATTGATAATCTTCTATTCTTAAATGTTTTGTATCCATGTTTCTGAAATAGCACGCACCAGCACATAGCAACACCCGAGCAGCAAGGCCTGTCCAATGGTGTTGCTACCCAAGCGATGGGGTTCAACGGGCCGGTGCAGAAATTGTTTAAACGTTTTTTGATGAACATAGCTGGCAACGAAGGCCGACAGCACACCCCAGAGCAGTCCCACAAGAATGTCGGTGGGATAGTGAACGCCAAGATACATGCGGGTCCAGCAGTTGAGCATCGACCATCCGACCAGAACCGCTGTTACCCATCGGCGACTCACCAACTTGCTGAAAAACAAAGCCAGCGCAAGCGTGTTGGAGGCATGGGCCGAGAAGAACCCATAAAGGGTGTGCCGATAACCGTTAACCAAACGAATGGAATGGGCCAGTGCGGGGTCGTGACTGGGTCGCAGGCGCCCCACCAAGGGTTTCATAATGCCATCGGGCAAACCGTCGGAGAGCAACAGGCACAGCAGTGCACAAGCCACGGTGAGCAGCACCTGCCGCCACGAAAGGCTGTTTCTGAAAACCACATAGAGGAAAGCCACATAGAGCGGCACCCAAGTGAACCCCGATGTAAAGGTGAGCACCAGTACATCGAGAAAGCCCGAGTTGCTGCCGTTGAACCACAACAGCAGCTGGCGGTCTAAGTCAATCAGCTTGTTCCAATCCATCTCTTCTCGCAGGGGTTGGGGTTAAGGTGGGTTCTATTAATTCCCACGGGAACCCACCTTAAATTTCTTCAATCTGCTTCTCCAGCACCCAGCCTTCCCGACCATCGGCAATGCGCACGGCACGCCAGCCGGCAATGGTCTTGTCGGTGATGTCTACGCGCGTTCCCTCGTGAATCACAAACTCATCGGTGCTGCCCGCAGAGGGGGTCTTTTTCACCACAACAGTCGGTGCCACCACAATGGCTCCCCGCCGTTCAGTGAGCAGTTGGCGTTGCTGGTAGGCAAAGAGATTACTCAAGCCGAAGAGCAACAACAGACAAACAGCACCATAGAAGCCCACCTTGCGCAGCACCATGCGCGAGGCAAACAAATAAACCAGCAACAACACAACCACCAGGCAGATAGACCCCACGGCAGTGCAAGCCCATGTATCAACGCTGAACAGGTTCACCAGCGAATGATACCATGTGACAAAGAACATTTCACTCTGCGGTGCAATCTTGTCGATGGTTTTGCTTCGTGCAAACTCCAGGTTGAAACGAATGTCCTGATCGCCGGGTGCGAGCAAACGTGCCCGCTCGTATGAGAGCATAGCCTGCGTGATGCTGTCGGTGCGGAAATAAGCATTGCCAAGATTATAGTAAATCTCGGCCGAATAGCCGCCCTCGTTCAGTAATTGCTGATAATGCTTGATGGCCAGCTGATACTGTCCTTTCTTGTAGTCCTCATCGGCTTCTTGTTTGCTCACGGCCCCTGCGGGAACAGTCAGCATCAAGAAGAGCAGAGCCAGCATGAAAGAACGAACTGAAGAGCGGGAAGAACTGCGACGGTTTTTCTTCATCATGTTCTCTATTTCCATGATAGCTGTCATGGCAGAAGTAAACGTTTTGTTCATGTTGCCTGCCGCATCGCCGGGTGCATAGCGTTCAAACTCACACTCGTCGAGGGCCGAGATGAATTTCTCAACCGTTGTTTCGTCGACCCCGCGCTGCGAGAGCTTATCGGAGATATTCTCGCGCGAGAGCTGTTCAACCGGCATGTTGAGCTTATCGCCCACATAACCCCACAAGGCACGGAGCACCTCGTCGTAGAACTCGCCCTGCCGGTTGCCGTTCATCAGCTCTTTGGCTTTGCGCAGTCGTTTGGTGGCCACCTTGTTGGCTTTCTTTCCGCGCATCTTCCCAAGGTCGGCATTGTCGATGGCCCGTTTGCGGAACACAATGAGCAACACCACAAAAGCCACAAGGGGCAACAGGATGCAGAGCACGTATGCAGTGGTGCCGAAGAAGAAGTTGCTGATGTTTTCGAACGATGCCTTGCCCGTTTTGATGGGCCTGATATCCTTAGCTTTCTGCTGAGAATAGTCAACAACGTCGCCCGTTTTACCATCGCCTGCCTCCACGGTTACCTGCAGTGGCTGCGACTTCACCGTTTTATAGGCTTTAGCCGCTGTATCGTAGTAGGTGAGTTCGATGGGCGGAATGGTGTAGGTGCCCTGGTTGCGCGGCACTGCGAGGAAGTCGTAGATCATGTTCCCTTCGAGTCCGTTGGTGGTCAGCTTGGTTTTATCGGTGACCTTGGCATCGTAGGTATCGAAGTCTTTGGGGAATGCCACCACGGGTTGCTTGATGAGTTTCAGGTTGCCAACGCCTCCCACAACCACACGCAGTTTGAGCGGGTTGCCCGCCTTCACGGTAGAAGCTTCTAACTGGGCAGAGAGCGTGAACCTCCCCACTCCGCCCGAGAAACCTGCCGGACGGTCGGGCAGCGGGTCAACCTGTATGGTCACTCCGGGTGCTTTAATTTCTCGCTTCACCTCTATGTAGCCCGAGCCCCCATTGAAGAAAGCCTCGAGGGGGTCTACATTTCGGTTCTGCTGAACCACAATTCCTTTGAAGGTGATGCTGGGAATTTCCAGCTTTCCCGTCATCTGCGGATACATCACATACTGGCTCCACGTTACACAGCGATAGTTCTTGCCGTTCACATTCTCCACATGGAAGCTCTTCTGTTGCGGCAACGGAATCTCTTGCGTGTGAAAGCCGGTGAGGTCGGGCATCTTTCCCTCTAACTGTGTAAGGTCTACAAGCGTATACACCTTGTAAGTGAGCAAGATGGGTTCCTGTTCAAACACCCGATGCTTGTTGGCGCTCACCTTGATGAAGAGGTCGTTGCCAGAAATGTGTGTTCCTGCCTGCCGTGCCTGTCCTTCGGCGCTGTCGTCGCCATGCATGCGCGGAGCACCGTTAGAGTTGCTACGGGCAGTTCCCGCCACGGTAATCTTGGCCGGAGCAGAACTAACCGTTTTACCGCCAACCTTGATGGTGGCAGCCGGAATGTTGTAGGTTCCGTTCTTCACAGCGTAGAGCGTGTAGGTGTAAGTGATAGACGAAGAAGAGGTGGTGTGGCCGTTCACCATTTGAAAGCTCGACTGCGACGAGGTGTAGGGACCGGCCACAATCTCCACCACGTCTGTTGAGCGCAGCCCGGAGTTGAAGTTGCTCACATCCTGTGTGTTCACCTTATACGCTATGCGAAAGTTTTCGCCGGCTGACACTCGTGAAGGTGCCGACACCGTTAGCTGCTGGGCGCAAAGCAACGTGGGCAGCAACATGAGCACCACCACCATGGGCCACACGCTCCGGGTGGTTGTTTTTTTGGTTATATGAATAGCTTGATACATGATTGTTCTCATATACAATTCACCTTATTAATATATACGCGCACGCGTGAGGGAGAAATGGGGTTACCAATTCTTGTCGAGCTTGCGCCGGCTTTGCTGTCGCTGGGCATCCTTCATGCGCTGTTGAGTTTGCTTTTCTTCCTGCATGGCAGCATTGAGCAACTGTTCGGCATTTTCTTTGCTCATCTGGTCTTTGGGTTGCTGTTTCTGCTGTTGCTGTTGCTGATCTTTAGAATCTTGCTGCTGTTGTTGTTGTTGCTTATCTTGTTTCTGCTGTTGCTGCTTGTTGTCTTGGTTGTTCTGACTGCTATTCTGTTTTTGATTCTTCAGATGCCGCTTGCAGAGTGCAAGGTTATAGCGTGTTTCGTCGTCGGCGGGGTTGTTGCGCAGGCTCTCTTTGTAAGCCTCAACAGCTTCGGCATACATCTGGTGGTTCTGACAAATCCACCCGATGTTGTGGTAGACCATGGCCTTGCGCTTGGGCTCGGTTTCCAGCTTTCCGGCCCTTTCGAACTGCACAATAGCCGCTGAGTCTTTCTGTTGCGACATAAGTGCACAGCCCAGGTTGTAGATGGCCTGCGGGTTGCGCTCGTTGGCAGCCACAGCCTTGCGATACTCCACTTCGGCTTTGTCGAACTGTTGCTGTCGGTAGAGTTTGTTGCCGCTGCTAATAAATTTGCGGTCGGCCCGTTGTGCCGCGAGGTTCTGCGGAATGCATAGGAAAGCAACCGTTGCCACAACTGCCAAGAGCATTTGCATCTGCGCCTGCCCCCGCACACGTTTGTTGAAGAGTTTCACATTCTTGAGCATGGGGTTGCGAGCTTCAAGAATGCAAATATCAATGACGAGCAACAGCAGCACCAGAATGCCGAAAGCCTGAAACTGGTCGTCGTATTCGCTGTATACCACAGAATTGGTTTCACCCTTTTGCAGTTTGGTGAGCTCGTCGTTGAGTTTTTCCTGCGCATCGCTGGTGTTGTCTACATGAATATAAGTGCCGCTGCCGGCCTGAGCCACCTGTCGGCACATGTCTTCGTTCAGCGCAGTCATCACGGTCTGCCCCATGGCATCGGTGAGGTAGTCGCCATTGCCCAGTGGGATGGGTGCGCCCTTGGGGTCACCCACACCAAGAATGAACACATTGATTCCCTTCTTGCGAGCCAGCTGTGCAGCTTCCAGGGCACCACCCTCGTGGTCTTCACCGTCGGTGATGAGAATGATGGCACGTCCAATCTTTTCCTGCTGTGTGAAACTGTTCATGCCCAACTTGATGGCATGGGCAATGTCGGTGCCCTGCACGCCAATCATAGAGGGGTCGATGCTTTGCAGGAACATCTTGGCCGAAACATAGTCGCTGGTGATGGGCAACTGCACGAAGGCATCGCCGGCAAACACAATCAGTCCGATTTTGTCGTTGGTGAAATGGTCTACCAGGTTCTCCACCAGCAGTTTGCTCTTTTCCAGTCGCGAGGGCACCACATCTTCTGCAAGCATCGAGTTGCTGATGTCGAGACAGATGATGGTTTCAATGCCATTGCGTTTCTCGTTGGTAATCTTTGAGCCCATTTGCGGACGGGCGAGCATCACCACCAGCAACGAGAAGGCAGCGGCCAGAAGCCAGAATTTCACCGTAGGGCGATATTTCGACACATCGGGCATGAGCTGTTTGAGCAGAGCCACATCGCCCATGCGACGAAACTTATTTCTGCGCTGCCTGTACACCACGAAACGCACTGCTGCCAACACGGGAACTATCAGCAGCAGCCAAAGATATATGGGGTCTTCAAATCTAAACACGTTCTTATTCTTTTTTCAAACGGATAAATAACATTTGCAAAAAACACACTCCCGCTCCATCAAGGTATGCGCCGCAACACCGTGGTGCGGAGCAGAATTTCGAGCAGCAGCAGAACCACAGCAACAATGGCAAAAGGCTGATAGGCCTCGTAGCGCTTAGAGAATTTCTTCACGTTCATCTTTGTCTTCTCCAGTTTGTCGATGTCATTGTAGATCTGCTTCAGTTCTTTGTTGTTGGTTGCGCGGTAGAAATTTCCATCGGTAACGGCGGCAATGTCACTCAAGGTCTTGGTGTCTATCTCCACGGGAATGTTCACATACTGCACCCCGCCTGCCACGGGCATTGGATAAGGAGCCACCTTGTTGGTGCCCACGCCAATGGTGTAGACGCGAATGCCCAGACTTTTGGCAATCTGTGCACTGGTCATGGGCGAGAGGTCGCCCATGTTGTTAGAACCGTCGGTGAGCAGAATCACCACCTTGCTCTTGGCCTTGGAGTCTTTCAGGCGTGAAACGGCATTGGCCAGTCCCATGCCCACTGCGGTGCCGTCGCTGATGAGCCCGCGGGTGACAATGTCGGTGCGCACCCCCTGCATGATGTTGAGCAAGCTGGTGTGGTCGGTTGTCATGGGGCACTGAGTGAAGGCTTCTCCGGCAAAGATGGTAAGCCCGATGTTGTCGTTGGCACGGTCGGCAATGAACTCTGCCGCCACGCTTTTGGCCGCTTCCATGCGGTTAGGCTTCAGGTCTTCGGCCAGCATGCTGGTAGAAACGTCCATGGCCAGCATAATGTCGATACCCTCGGTGGTTCGACTGTCCCACGAGTTCATGGTCTGGGGCCTTGCCAGCACCGTTACCACTGCCACAAACACCAGGCATCGCAACAGCATGGGCAGATGAACCAACCGCATGCGCCAGCTTTTGGGAGCCGACAGATAGACATAGGTGTCGCTCATGCGCATGGTGGGTTCGCTCTTCTTCCTGTAGACGAAATACCACACCACGTATGGTATGAGCAAGAGCAACAGGAAAAAATATTCTTTATTAGCAAATTCCATATCTTTATATCAGCAGGGTTGACACATAATAAACAATATAAATCAACAGCGCAACGATGTAGAAGCTGATGATGGCCAGCAGCACCTTGATGATGAACCGGTTGGCTTGCATCTTTTTGTCGTTGTCGGAAAGCTTGGGCACAATGCGCTCTTCGGTGGGCTGTCCCTCCTTCTTGGTCTGGTCGATGAAGCTCACGGCGTTCACCAGGTTCATGTCGTTTTCGCCCAGCAGGGTGGAATACTTGGCAAACTTCACCAGGTCGGCCGTTCTGAACAGTTCGCGCAGCTCGCCAATCATGGTGGGGTCGCCCGACGCCCGCAGGTGCTCAATAATCTCGGAGCTTGTCATCTCCATGGCATTAAAGCCAAATCGCTCCACGATATACTGGCGCAGGGTGTCGGTGAGCCGGGTGTAGTAAGCCTTCTGGTCTTCGGAGCTCTGCATGTGTTCGGCCTTGATTTTGTCGATGGCCGAGAGCGCTTTCAGATGGGGCAGCACCCGCTTCACAACGCGAATGCGCACCATAATGGGTTTGTTTTTCTTGAGCCTCGTCCACAGATAGAGGGCCACGGCCATGAGCACCAGCACCAACACGCCCAGCCAGATGGCGCGTTTCCAGTCGTCCCACGAGAAAGGATTGTCCTGCACATCCTTCGGAGGGAAGAACTGGTTGGGGTGCAGGGTGTCTACTTCCACGGTGATCACTTTCAGGGCCACCTTGGTTCCCTTATAGGCTTTGCCATCTACCTTCACCTGCATGGACGGTATGGAATAGAGTGCTTCGTCGAACGAGGTGAGGGTGTAGGTGCGTGTAATCTTCAGCATGCCATCGCCGGCATCTGCCGTGTCGCCTTTCCACGCGAGCACTTCCACCCCGGGCACAATGTATTGGGGCAGATTCACAAAGTCGGGAAACTGCACATGGGCACCCTTGCGGGCAGTAACGCCAACCGACATATGTGCCTGCTGCCCGATGAACATGCCCACAGAATCTATCTTCTGCTCCACCTGCACCTGAGCCTTTCCACCCAGCGAGAGCAATAGCAAAAGCATCGTATAAACAATTCGTTTCATCTTTTCAATTTCTAAAAAAGAGTACATTTGGGGCTAAGCCCTGCGAGCAAAAAGCAACATGAGTGCCTTCACAAAGTCTTCGTTGGTGGCCACCGAAATCCAGTCTACATTTCCTTTTGCAAACACTTCGCGCAGGGTGTTCTGCCGTTGGTTGAAGTATTGGGCATGTGCCTGGCGCAGCTTGCGCGAACTGGTGTCGATGAGCAAGTCTCTGCCCGTTTCGGCATCGCGCACGGTGAGCAGTCCCACATCGGGCAGACTCTTAGCAAAGGGGTCGTAAACCTGAATGGCCACCAGGTCGTGTTTGCGGTTAGCAATCTGCACCTGTTTCTCAAAGGCAGCCCCTATGCGGCGGTCGTAGAAATCGCTCACCAAGAAAGCGGTGCACTTGCGTTTCATCACCTGGGTAAGAAACTCCACGGCCATGCCCACATCGGTGAGGGTGCTCGAAGGCTTGAAGTCGAGCATCTCGCGAATGATGTAGAGAATGTGCTTGCGCCCTTTCTTGGGCGGTATGTACTTTTCAATATGGTTGGAAAAGAAGATGACCCCAATCTTGTCGTTGTTCTGTATGGCACTGAAGGCCAGCGTGGCTGCAATCTCGGCCAGCATCTCACGCTTCATCTGCCGGCGCGTGCCAAAGTCGAGCGAACCGCTCACATCGATGAGCAGCATCACCGTTAGCTCGCGCTCTTCTTCGAACACCTTCACGTATGGCCGGTGGAAACGGGCGGTAACGTTCCAGTCGATGTCGCGCACATCGTCGCCAAACTGGTATTCGCGCACCTCGGAGAATGCCATTCCCCTACCCTTGAAGGCCGAATGGTATTGGCCTGCAAAGATGTTCTGGCTCAAGCCGCGCGACTTGATTTCAATCTTCCTTACTTTCTTTAAAATCTCAGATGTTTCCATGATGCATCAAGGCACCTCCACCTTATTTATAATCTTAGACACTATTTCTTCGGAGCTCACATTGGCAGCCTCAGCCTCGTAGCTCAGTCCAATGCGGTGGCGAAGCACGTCGTGGGCAACGGCACGCACATCTTCGGGCACCACATAGCCGCGGCGCTTGATGAAAGCGTAGGCACGCGAAGCCTTTGCCAGGTTGATGCTGGCACGGGGCGAACCGCCGAAGGTGATCAGGTCTTTCAGTTCGGCCAGTCCGTAGCGGTCGGGAAAACGGGTGGCAAACACTATGTCGGCAATGTACTGTTCAATCTTCTCGTCGAGATAAACCTCGCTCACCACTTCGCGTGCCTTCAGAATCTCGGCCGCCGTGGTAACGGGAGTAACCTTGGGCAGACCGCCGCCCTGAATGTTGCTGCGAATAATCTTCTTCTCTTCTTCGAGCGTGGGATAGCCGATGATCACCTTCAGCATGAAACGGTCTACCTGTGCTTCGGGCAGCTGGTAGGTTCCTTCCTGCTCAATGGGGTTCTGGGTGGCCATCACCAGGAAGGGGTTGGGCAGGGCAAAGGTTTTTTCGCCAATGGTTACCTGATGTTCCTGCATGGCTTCGAGCAGTGCGCTCTGTACCTTGGCCGGCGCACGGTTAATTTCGTCGGCAAGGATGAAGTTGGCAAACACGGGGCCTTTCTTCACCTGAAAGTTTTCTTCTTTCTGCGAATATATCATGGTGCCAATAACATCGGCGGGCAGCAGGTCGGGGGTAAACTGAACGCGCGAGTAGTCGGCATCAATCAGCTGCGAGAGGGTTTTAATGGCCAGCGTCTTGGCCAAGCCGGGCACACCCTCGAGAAGAATGTGACCATCGCTGAGCAAACCTATCAGCAAAGAGTCTACCAAATGCTTTTGTCCTACTATCACACGGTCCATTCCGGCAACCAGATTGGTAACGAAACCGCTCTGTTGCTCAATTCGCATGTTCAATTCGCGAATGTCTATTGATTCTGCCATATTCTGTTTTAATTTATTTAAATGATTACACAACAATTTAGACCCGACGCAAGCCGAATCTGCTTTGAAAGTGCAAAATTAGTACAATTCGCACATTGCAGCGAATTATCGTAACTAATAAATATTAAAAATGTTTCTAAAACCTTACTATTTAAGAAACTTTTTCGTTTTTCAATATTTTTATTTATCTTTGCCGCTCAAATAAGAGAAAACAAGTCACTATGGCAAATATCGAAGAAATTAAAGCTTACCGCGATGCTATTCTGCAAGCCATGCTCAACAAACGAGACCCTGAAGACGGGTTTCCGCTCATTCTTGAGAAACACGCACGCCAACTGCTTGGTGAACTCACCGACGAAGAGCTTGCCGACGGCATACTCTTCAACACACCCGAAGAGGTGGCCGACCTGCTGATGGAACCACTATAAAACAAATTCTCGCAACATGGCCTTTTTCGACTGGATAACAGATAAGAAGAAACATAGCAAAGAAGTGGCGCTGGTGCTTTCTACCGGCGGTGCACGGGGCCTTGCTCACATCGGAGCCATCGACCAACTAACAGCAACGGGCTACCACATACATTCCATTGCCGGCACCTCCATGGGGGCGCTGGTGGGGGGCATGTATGCGGCGGGAAGGCTCGACGACTTTAAGGCTTGGATGAAAACCATGGACCGCCGGAAGGTGATTTCACTGATGGACTTTGCACTGAGCCTGAACCACATCATGAAAGGCGACCGCATCATTGCCGCCATGATGGAGGTGGTGCCCGACGTGAACATCGAAAACCTCAATATCCCCTACTGTGCCATTGCAACCGATGCCGTAACAGGCAACGAGGTGGTGTTCAACAGGGGAAGCCTCTACGAGGCCATCAGGGCTTCCATCTCGCTGCCGCTCTTCTTCAACCCCGTGCGAAGCGGCGAACGCATACTCATCGACGGAGGACTCGTGAACCCGCTGCCGCTGAACAGGGTGAAAAGGGAAAAAGGCGACTTGCTAATGGCAGTGAACGTGAGCGGGCACGATTATCAGGGACAGGTGGAACTGCGCCGCATGCTCAGGGAACAAAACGAGAAATCGAAGGTGATGGCGTTGATTAACAAAATTCTTCCCGACGATGCCGACATGAACTACTACACGCTGCTCAACCGCACCATCTCTATCATGATTAACCGCAATGCGCAACAAGCCATCAAAATTACACCACCCGATGTGTTAATAGACATTCCCATGAACCGTTACAACACTTTCGACTTTGACAAATATAACCGCCTCTATGCCATAGGAGCCAACAAAACAAAAAATGCCTTAGAAAAATTCCAAACAAAATGAAAACAGCAATCATCGGTGGCGGCGCTGCGGGGTTCTTTCTCGCCATCAACCTCAAAAAGATGGTTCCCAACATGGAAGTAACCATCTTTGAACGAAGCAAACAGGTGTTGAAAAAGGTTGAAATTTCGGGGGGCGGCAGATGCAACTGCACCAACTCGTTTGAAGGGGTTGTGAACTTCAAACAGGTTTATCCGCGCGGACACAGACTGATGAAACGACTCATCAAGAACTTCAGTCAAGAAGATGCCTATCGATGGTTTGAAAAACAGGGGGTGCCACTGGTTACTCAAGACGACCATTGCGTGTTTCCCGCAGCTCAAGACTCGCATGCCATCATCAACTGCTTCTTGAAACGGGCCGAGAAACTGAACATCGGCATAGAACTCTCTCATAAAATAAACTCACTGAAAGCACTCGCTGATTTCGACTTCATAGCTGTGACCACCGGCGGGTCACCCCAAGCCGACGGACTGCAATGGCTGCTGCCGGCTGGCATAGAAATAGTGGAGCCTGTGCCGTCGCTCTTCTCGTTTACCATCGTTGACTCTGAGCTGAGAAAGCTGAAGGGGATTGTTGCTTCCGATGCCATTGCCATGATTCCGGGCAGCAAGATGAAGGCAGATGGGCCGCTGCTTGTCACACACTGGGGCTTGAGCGGACCGGCCATTCTCAAGCTGTCGAGCTACGCTGCCCGACTGCTACACGAACACAACTTCCGCATGCCACTCATCATCAACTGGATGGGGCGCAACGAAGTGGAAACGGGTGCCATGCTCTTGAAAATTTCTAATGAGCACAAACAGAAACAGGTGGCTTCGTTCCACCCGCAAGACATTTCGGCACGACTGTGGGAATACCTCACGGTGAAAGCCATTGGCGAAAAAGCTTTTTCGCGATGGAGCCAGCTGAGCAAAAAGGATTTCAACAAAATACACAATGCAATAACCAACGACCACTATACCATTGCCGGACGAACACCATTCAGGGAAGAGTTCGTGACCTGCGGCGGGGTGTCGCTCGACAGCATCGACTATAGCACACTCGAATGCAAAACCCATCCCAACCTCTATTTCGCCGGTGAAGTGCTCAACATCGACGGCATCACCGGGGGCTTCAACTTTCAGGCGGCATGGTCTACGGCCTTCACCGTGGCCGCCTCTATTGCCAAAAAAGCAAAGGGAAAGAATGGGGTAAAGTGACGAGTCACATTCTTATAGTATGCCAACCGGGTATCTGCGCAAATTACTCATCATAGCCATTCTGTTTATTCGTTTTTGCAAAGATAAGCAGTTTTGTGGAAATCGACAAAAAAACTTCGATGTTTCAAGTAGTATATGCCAAGAAAATTATCTTGGTAAAGAAAAATGGATGCACTTCCTGGCGGGAATGCATCCATCTCTTATATATTAAATAAGGTGTAAGCCTATTGCATGTCGTAAACGATCTGCATGAGTTCCTTGCCCAGCTCGTCGGCGGCTTCCATGGTGGCAGCCTCGCTGTATACGCGAATGATGGGTTCGGTGTTCGACTTGCGCAGGTGCACCCACTTGTCGGGGAAGTCGATTTTCACACCATCGATGTCGTTCACCTGGGCCTCTGCAACCTTGGCGAATTTCTCTTTCACCTTCACCAGAATAGCATCTACATCGGTTTCGGGGGTGAGGTCGATGCGGTTTTTGGCAATCTGATAGTCGGGGAAGGTGCTGCGCAGCTCGCTCACCTTCATGCCCTTCTGAGCCAGTGAAGAGAGGAACAGCCCTATGCCCACCAAGGCATCGCGCCCATAGTGGCTCTCGGGATAGATGACTCCGCCATTGCCTTCGCCACCAATAACAGCGTGTACTTCTTTCATCTTGGTGGTTACATTCACCTCGCCCACAGCCGAAGCGCAGTAGTTGCCGCCATGTTTCTCGGTTACATCGCGCAGGGCACGGGTTGAAGAGAGATTGGAAACCGTGTTGCCCGGTGTGTGGGTGAGCACATAGTCGGCCACGCTCACGAGTGTATATTCTTCGCCGAACATCTTACCATCCTCGCAGATGAAAGCCAGACGGTCTACATCGGGGTCTACAACAATACCCATGTCGTAGCCACCTTTCTTGAGTTCGTCCATAATGCCACCCAGATTTTTCTCTATGGGTTCGGGGTTATGTGCAAAGTCGCCTGTGGGTTCGCCGTTGAGGAACTTATATTCCACGCCCAGCTCTTCAAGCAGACCGGGCAGGATGACGCCACCCACCGAGTTGATGCTGTCCACCACCACTTTGAAGTGGGCTTTGCGAATGGCCTCCACGTCAACGAGTTTCAGGGCCAGCACGCTTTCGATATGCTTTCGGTCGAAAGAGGCATCTTCGCAATAGTGCCCGAGATGATCCACGTCGGCATATTCAAAGTCTTCTTTTGCTGCGATGTCGAGCACCTGTGCACCATCGGCAGCGGTGAGGAACTCGCCTTCGTTGTTGAGCAGTTTCAGAGCGTTCCACTGGCGGGGGTTATGACTTGCAGTGATGATGATGCCGCCGTCGGCACCGGCCCAGCGCACGGCCAGCTCGGTAGTGGGAGTGGTTGCCAGACCGATGTTCACCACATCATATCCCATGCCGATGAGTGTTCCGCACACCACATTCTTCACCATTTCGCCAGAGATGCGTGCATCGCGGCCCACCACAATTTTGTTGCTGTTAGACTTGGCACTGCGCCGGATGAAGGTGGCGTAGGCCGATGTGAATTTCACGATGTCGAGCGGGTTCAGCGTGTCGCCCGCTCTTCCGCCGATAGTACCGCGGATGCCGGAGATAGATTTAATAAGAGTCATAATGCTATGAATTGTTTAAAAGGTTTATACATAGTTTCTGCCTTTGCGGAGCAACGGTCACAGACCGCGCTCGTAGGTAATTTCGTAGTGGCAGGGGTACACATACTGCGAAGCAAGCACCTGCCCCTGCGAGTGTGGCACAATGAGTTTCACCTTGGCAATCTCGTCGCCCTCTTTGGCCGGCCGGCCCAGTTTGATGAACGAGAGCGGCACCAGCCAGCCCGTGGGCACAGAGGCGGTGCCATAGGTTCGGTACATCAGTCCGCTTTCGAACGATGCGGTGAAGGTGCCCGATGTGTTGCGCACCGACATCTTATCGACGATGGACGAATAGTAGAGCACGTTGTTGGTGAGCTGGATGCTGTCGGCACCAACCATCAGGTTACGTTCGGTGAAGCGGCAGAGCACCTGTGCTGTTTCTCCGTCGCGAAGCACTTCGCCGCATCCACGCCGGATGATTTGCATGTAAACGCCCGTTGCATCGAAATAGACATACTCGTTTTTCGAAACGTCGGTTGTGGAGTCTTGGGCATAGAACTGCGTTGTTGAGATGACGGTGATGGCCGAGTCGGCGATAAACTGGTTGATGGCCGACCGTTCGCGCTTCTTTTGCTTGGCATAGGTCTGCTCTTTTTCGCACGAAGAGAGGAGCAGAGCGCAGGCCAGCATGGTGGTGAGGTATAACAGTTTCTTCATTTCTCTTTTTAAATTTGGCGCAAAGGTAGTAAAAAAGTAGAAAGTTAGAGAAACAAAAGCACAAAAGTTTCAGTTTTTCAACCTTTCTTAAGAATCTCGGCATATTCGGCAAAGGCTTGCCGCACGGTTTTCTCTGCCTCTTCGAGCGAGCAGAGCAACCTTCCGCCACTGGCATTCAGATGCCCGCCGCCATTGAAAAAGCGCTCTGCCACTTCGTTGCACGGGAACTGACCAACCGAGCGCAGGCTCACCCACACGAGGTTGTCGCACCGGTCGTCTTCACGCAGCGAAACAGAGAGTTTCATGCCTTTGATGCGCAGCGGTTCGTTCACAAGACCTTCGGCATCGCCTTTGATGAAGTGGAAGCGGCGCATATCTTGCCGCGAGATGGTGAAATAGGCGGCATGCACATCGTCGAACACGTTGAGCTTCTGCGACATGAGATAGCCGCGCAGCCTGATGGCCCAGGCGCTGAAGTTGTTATAGACGTTGCGGTAGATTTTGTCTTTATCGATGTGCTTGGTGAGCAGCTGACCGATGATGATGAATATTTCGGGCCGCGAAGAGTTGTAGGTGAATGCGCCGGTATCGGTCATCATGCCGCAATAGAGGCACACGGCACAATGCTTGTTCATTTCTTCGAAACCGCCCAGCTGCCAAATGATGCGGAAGACGAGTTCGGCGGTTGACGACAGCTCGGGTTCAGAAACCGTGAGTTCGGCATGCAGGTTGGGGTTGAGGTGGTGGTCAATCATCACGCGACGGGCCTGCGCAGCATCGAAAGCCGTCTGCATTTCGTCGAGCCGAGAAGATTCGTTGAAGTCGAGACAGAAAATCAGTTCTGCCTCTCGAAGCAAGGCATCGGCCTGCTCTTGGTGCTTGTCGTAACGAATCACCTTTTCGGTGTTGGGCATCCAGCGCAGAAAGTCGGGGAAAGCATCGGGAATAATCACGGCGGGTTGCTTTCCCTTTGCCTTCAGAAACTCGGCCCAAGCCAGTGACGAGCCCAGTGCATCGCCGTCGGGCGACTTATGACAAGTGATGACAATGCGAGAGCAGGCCGCCAGCAACTCTTCCAGTTGGGCGACCTGCTTATCGTTGAGAAGATTAAGATTCATTAGAACAGCTTGTTGGGATAAACGCCGTCGTCGACGAGTTTCTTGATGCGTGCCACGGTAGCGTCGCGGTCGGCAGCGTATGTAACGCCGAACCACTTCGATGTGGTGTCGAGCACTTCAACGGTGCTGGTGCCCTCGTTGATGAGCTTGCTCACCATCAGGGGAATAAAGAACTCGGCCTTCAGGTTCTCCATATTCTTCGGGTCACTGAGGAATTCCTTGAAATACTCTTCTGAGTGCTGGAAGTAGTCGGGAGTGAAGCCCCACATGTTCATCGACACGGGCACATTCTCTTCCAGGCCAATCCACTTGTCGCCGTCTTTGTAGCTGATGGTGCCGTCTACACGCATAATCTCGGTGCGCTCAACAACCTCAACAAGGTGGTGGTTATTGTCAAACTCGCACACGCCGCGAGCCACGCTGCCATTCTCTGAAAGGGTGTTGCAGCAGCGGAATCCCACCATGGCGTATTTGTTGGTGGAGCCTTCGGGCAGTTCGCTCAGGAACTTGCCAATCTGCATGAAGGCATCGCGGCCGTAGAAGTCGTCGCAGTTGATTACGCAGAAGGGTTCCTTGATAACATCCTTACCCATGAGCACGGCGTGGTTGGTTCCCCAAGGCTTCTGACGACCTTCGGGCACGCTGAACCCTTCGGGCAGTGCATCGAGGGCCTGGAAGCAGAGTTCGCAGGGCACCTGACCTTCATACTTGCTGAGAATCTGTGTGCGGAACTGCTCTTCGAAGTCTTTGCGGATCACCCACACAATCTTTCCGAATCCGGCCTGAATGGCATCGTAGATGCTGTAGTCCATGATGGTTTCGCCGTTGGGTCCCAGTCCGTCGAGCTGTTTCAAACCTCCGTAACGGCTACCCATGCCGGCAGCCAGAAGAAACAAAGTTGGTTTCATAGTTTTTTCTTTATGTTTTTAATGTGAAGATAAAAAGTTTGTTTTCAAAGGCAAAGGTAATAAAAAAAGCCGAGTGAGAACGTTTGGCCCCTTCCTCTTAATAATATTTAACGCTTCAACGATTGGCGGCCTCGCCTGCGTGCACGCGTATATATAAAAATGTGAGGTCGTTTGGTGTTGTTTAGGAAAAAATGCTTATTTTTGCAGGTTGGATTGAAAATGAAATGAATATCAACATGAAACGAACACTCAAGTGGATGGGCGTGGCACTGCTCACTCCCATTCTGCTATTCATAATATTAACCGCGTTGCTCTACATTCCGCCCGTGCAGAACTGGGCCGTGCAGCGGGCTGCCAACTATGCCTCAGAAGAAACAGGAAAGCAGGTGAGCATTGAGCAAGTGCGCCTGAAGTTTCCGCTCAACCTGAGTGTTGAGGGGGTGAAGGTGATTGACGAAGCCGACACCATTGCCGATGTGCGCCAGGTGGTTGTAGACGTGCAGCTGTTGCCGCTCTTTGGCGGAGTGGTGGAGATTGATGCCCTGGAATTTCACCAGCTGAAGATGAACACGCTGGGACTGATTCCCGACGTGCGGGTGAAGGGCATGGTGGGCCTGCTTTCGGTGGAAAGCCACGGCATTGACTTAGGTGCTGAGGAACTGATGGTGAACAATGCCCGACTTTCCGATGCGCAGGTGGATGTGGCCCTTGCCGACACTGCCCCGCCCGACACCACCGAGAGCCAAACCTTTTGGAAGATTTTTGTGGAACAGCTGAACATAGAGCGCACGGGCGTGGTGGTTCACATGCCGGGCGACTCGCTCAGCATATCGGCCTACATGGGGAAGAGCAGTGCCCGGGGAGGACATTTCGACCTGGGCAGCGGACTCTATGAACTGGAGAACTTGGAATGGAACCAAGGGCGGGTGGCCTACACTCCGCTCTCGGGGTTTGCCGTTGACATCGACTCGCTCCACATAGGCTTAGACTCGCTCTACTTCTGCTCGCCTGAGCTGCGGGCCAACCTGCGCGAGTGTTCGTTCAGAGAAAGCAGAGGCGTCAGGGTTGACAGGCTCACCACCCATGTGAGCATGGACTCTGCCAAACTTCGGTTGCCCGACTTTGTGCTGAACACGCCCGATTCGAAACTCACCGCCAATGTAGACTTAGACCTGAACGCTTTCGACGAACACGCACCGGGAAAGTTTGGCGTTACCGTTCATGGTGCCTTCGGCAAGCACGACCTGATGATGCTCATGGCCGACATGCCCGAGGGCTTCCGCCGCCAGTGGCCCAACTATCCGCTCACCATCGATGCCGTGGCTCGCGGCAACATGCGCAAGATGCACCTGGCCGGACTGAACGTGAAGCTGCCCACGGCCTTCAACCTGCGGGCCGATGGCTTTGCCGGCAACCTGACCGATGCTGAACGGCTCTTTGCCAACATAGATGTGCATGCCACCACGCAGCGCATGCCCTTCCTTGCTGCCATGCTCAATGCCGATACCCGCCGAACGGTGAACATTCCGGCAGGAATTGCCCTCGACGGAAAACTGCGGGCCGATGGGTCGCGCTATGGCACCACGTTCACATTGAAACAGGGGGGAGGAACTGTGCGCTGCAATGCCGATATCGACATCAAGAGCATGAGCTACAAAGCAGCTCTGCAGGCAAACCGGCTGCCCCTGCAGAACTTCCTTCCGGGCAGCGGCATGCATCCGCTCACTGCCAAGGCCCAGCTGAGTGGTTCGGGCACCGACCCGCTCTCTACACGCACCGGACTGCTCGCCGACGTGGAAATCATGCAGTTTAAGTTTGGCGACTATAATCTCGACAACACCACGGCACATGCCACCATGCGACACGGGGTGGCACATGCGCTCATCAACAGCCGCAACCCACTGGCAACGGGAACCATCAGCTTAGATGCGCTCACCAACGGGAAGCGTATGAAGGCTACCCTGGCCTGCGACCTGCCGCATGCCGACCTCTACAACCTGAAGCTGGTGGAAGAACCGCTTTCAGTTGGACTGTGCGCTCACCTCGACTTAGAGAGCGACCTCGACCATTTCCACAAAGTGCAGGGATTCATCAGCGATGTGGTGGTGAAAGAAGAAAAGAAATACTTCCGACCTGAAGACATTGTGATTAATGCGCTCACCAGCAACGATACCACATACGCCATCACCGACTGTGGCGACTTTCACCTCGACATGCATGCCCGCGGTGGATATGAAGACCTGCTTGTGTTGGGCGAGCGGGTAGCGAAAGAGGTGGAACGACAATACACCGAACGAACCATCGACCAGCTGCGACTGCGCGAACAGTTCCCCTTAGCCACGGTGAACCTTTCGAGCGGGCGCGACAACTTTATCATGCGCATTGCCCGACGCTATGGGGTGGAACTGGGACTCTTCTCACTGAACATGAACACATCGCCCGTGGCAGGCATCAACGGACGGCTGCACATCGATTCGCTCGTGGTAGACAGCATGCTCATCGACACGGTGAACTTTGCCGTGAGGTCCGACTCAGCCAAGATTTCTTATCAGGCACAGATATGCAACAACAAACGAAACCCGCAATACACCTTCAATGCGCTCTTCGACGGAATCATCTACGACAAGGGAACAATTCTGGGAACCAGACTCTTCGACGACCGCGGACAGCTGGGCGTGCGCCTGGGCATTAAGGCTTCGATGGAAAACGACGGTTTTATGTTCCGAACCTATGGGCCTGATCCCACACTGGGCTACAAGGTGTTCAAGGCAAACCCCGACAATTACATCTTCTTAGGCAAAGGGCAACGCATTTCGGCCAACCTGCGACTGCTTGCCGACGACGGACAGGGTGTGCAAATCTATAGCAACGATGCCGACAGCACCATGCTGCAAGACATCACGTTCAGCTTGAACAAATTCGACTTGGAAAAGATTCTTTCGGTGATTCCCTACACCCCGGATGTGTGCGGCATGATGAACGGCGACTTCCATGTGATGATGACCGAACAGGAAATGTCGGTATCGTCGAACCTGTCTATTGATAACCTGATATATGAGAAGAGTCCGCTTGGCAACCTTGCATCGGAATTTGTTTACATGCCTAAGAGCGACGGCTCGCACTATGTGGACGGACTGCTCAACCATAACGGCAACAATGTGGCCACCATCAGCGGAACCTATAAATCGGAAGACGGGGGATATCTTGATGCCGAACTCGGACTGGACCGCACACCGCTCTCGCTGCTCAATGCGTTTCTGCCCGCACAGCTGATGGCTCTCTATGGCTATGGCGACGGAACTCTTTCGGTGCGCGGACAGCTGGCAAGCCCCATCGTTGACGGCGAGGTGCTGCTCGATTCGGCCTACATGCACAGCAACACCTATGGTGTGAAACTGCGGTTCGACAACACACCCGTGCACATCAATGGCAGCCACCTGCTGTTCGAACAGTTCAACATGTATGCCAACAACGACCAGCCGCTCACCATCACGGGCGACTTCGACTTCTCGAACCTCGACCTCATGAGCATGAACCTGCGCATGAGAGCACGCAACTTCCAAGTTATCGATGCCAAAGAGAACCGCTACTCCGAAGCGTTCGGAAAGGCTTTCGTCAACTTCTTTGGAATGATGAGCGGACCGGTGAACAACCTGAACATGCGAGGCAGGCTCGATGTGCTCGGGTCTACCGACATGACCTACATCCTGCGAGACTCTCCCCTTTCGGCCGATAACCAATTGGAAGGACTGGTGGAGTTCACCGACTTCCGAGACTCTACACGGCAGGAGGTGAAACGTCCGCCCATTGAGGGCTTTGCCATGGACCTCACACTGAGCATCGACGAGAGTGCCCGCATTATGTGTGCATTGAATGCCGACAAGTCGAACTATGTTGACCTCATTGGCGGCGGCGACCTGCGCATGCAATACAATGCTACCGACAACCTGCGCATGACCGGACGATACACCCTCTCGAACGGCGAAATGAAATACTCGCTGCCCGTTATTCCGCTGAAGACTTTCACCATTCAAGACGGCAGCTACATCGAGTTCACCGGCGACATGATGAACCCCCGACTCAACATCACAGCCACCGAACAAACCAAAGCCACCGTGGGGTCCGAGGGCGAACAGGGGCGCAGCGTGACCTTCGACTGCGGCGTGGTGATTACCAAAACACTCAACGACATGGGACTGGAATTTATCATCGATGCACCGCAGGATATGGCGGTGAGCAACGAACTGAACACCATGTCGAAAGAAGAACGCGGAAAAATTGCCATTACCATGCTCACCACCGGCATGTATCTGGCCGATGGCAACACCAGCGGATTTTCCATGAACAGTGCACTGAGCGCTTTCTTGAACAGTCAAATCAACGGCATTGCCGGCAATGCGCTGCGCACACTCGACCTGAGCTTTGGCATGGACAACACCACCGATGCCAGCGGAAACACACACACCGACTATTCGTTCAAGTTTGCCAAACGGTTCTGGGATAACCGCCTGCGCATCATTGTGGGCGGGAAGGTGTCGTCGGGCAGTGCCGATGAAACACAACAAAACGAAACTTTCTTCGATAACGTGCAGTTTGAATACAGGCTCAACCAGGGGTCGTCGCAATTCCTCAAGCTTTTCTACGACCGCGACAGCTACGACTGGCTGGAAGGTCAGGTGGGACAGTATGGCGCGGGCTTCATCTGGCGACGCAAGCTCAACCACTTCCAAGAGCTGTTCCGACTAAAGGATCCTTCAAACCGGACGTTCCCCACCAATGCCACCCCGCAAAGACAGGTGATCAGAGAAACTGCCGACACCATAAAAACTACCAAGTAAGCAATGATTCCTTTCAACATGAACTATTATAAAAAAGGTATAGCACACCTGAAAGGCACACTGGCAGTGATAGCCGGTTGCCTGCTGCTCGGTGCTTGTTCAACCACCAAAGGGGTGCCCGACGACGACCAGCTCTTCATCGGGCTCACCAAGATTGATTATCAGAACTACGAAAAGAACGAACACTTCACTGCCACGCAGGAAGAGTTAGAGGCGGCCTTGGCAACCGAACCCAACGGAGCACTCTTTGGCAGCAGCTACTACCGCACACCCTTCCCCTACCGGTTGTGGATTTGGAATGCGTTCTCCAACTCACGCGGACATTTCGGCAAATGGATGACCAAATCGTTTGGCAAACCGCCGGTGCTAATGAGCTGGGTGAACCCCGAACTGCGTGCCCGCGTGGGCGAGTCGGTGCTGAAAACACACGGATACTTCCACAGCAGCATCACACATGAGGTGGTGCCACAGAAAAACCCCAAGAAAGCAAAAATTGAATACACGGTGAACCCTGGCCCCCTGTTCACCCTCGACTCTATTGCCTATCTGAAGTTCCCGGCCGAAGCCGACAGCCTCATCCGCAGCACGCAGGAAGAGAGTCTGCTCAAGAAGGGCGATGCCTTCGACGTGACCACCCTCGACGGCGAACGCACGCGCATCTCCAACCTGTTGCGAAACAACGGCTATTACTATTACCAGCCGGCCTATGCCTCTTACCGCGCCGACACCATTGCGGTGCCCGAGAAAGTGCAACTGCGCTTTCAGCTGGCCGACAGTCTGCCAAGCGAGGTGATGCGCAAGTGGTATATGGGCAAGGTGCGACTGGAACTGCGCAAAACGGCACGCGTGCAGCTCGAAGACTCCATTGTGCGCCGCTCACTGTCGGTTCATTTCAACGGCAAACATTCTCCCATCCGTGCGGGCATCATCCTGCGCAACATGAAACTGCGCCCACGACAGCTCTACAGCTATCAAGACTATGTGGAGTCGGCCAATGCTCTGGCCGGCAACGGTCTCTTCTCCATGATCGACTTCAAGTTCACCCCACGGCAGGATGAAGACACGCTCGACCTCACCCTTTCCTGCGTGTTCGACAAGCCTTACGACTTCTACGTTGAAAGCAACCTCACCGGAAAAACCAGCGGCTGGCTCGGGCCGGGCATCGTGGTGGGTTTCACCAAGCGCAATGCTTTCCGTGGCGGCGAGAAGATTAGTGTAAACCTGCGCGGTTCCTACGAATGGCAAACAAGCAATACCTATGTGGCGGGCAGCAAGCGCCTGAACTCATACCAGTATGGGGCCGATGCCTCCATCGAAATTCCGCGGCTCATACCACGTTTCTTTTCCATGCGCAAGCGGTTCCGTCGCACGGGAAAGCCAGTATTCCTGCCCGCACCCACCACCACCCTGCGCGCCTCGTCGGATGTGATTAACCGCGCACAGTATTTCAAGCGTCATGTGGTGTCGGGCGAACTCACCTACAGCTTCCAAACCTCAACCAAGTGGCTGCACCAGTGGAGTCCGCTTGTGCTGCAATATAACTACATGACCAAGCACTCCGAAGAGTTTGATTCCATCATGGACCAGAGTCCCTACCTGAAGGTGTCGATGAAAGACCAGTTCATACCCATGATGCGCTACACCTTTGTGCGCACTTCATCGGCCACGCGCCGCCACCCCACCGTTTGGCAAACAACCGTGAGCGAGGCTGCCAACTTGCTTTCGTTGGGATATAAGGCAGCAGGCAAACGCTGGGGCGAACACGACAAACAGATGTTCAAGAACCCCTACGCACAGTTTGTGAAAATTGAAACCGACCTGCGGAAAACATGGCGGCTCACCGACCACGACGCACTGGTGGCACATGGCAGCGTGGGGGTAATCTGGGCCTACGGCAACTCTACCATAGCACCTTACATGGAACAGTTCTATGTGGGTGGGGCCAACAGCATCCGTGCCTTCACGGTGAGGTCCATCGGGCCGGGCAAATATCGCCGAACGGGGACGAGGTCGTCGTATCTCGACCAGACGGGCGACATGAAACTGCTTTTCAATCTGGAGTATCGACCCCGACTGTTTGGCAACCTCTACGGAGCATTGTTTATTGATGCAGGCAACGTGTGGACGCTTCGCGAAGATGCCGACCGCCCGGGAGCAAAGTTCCAGGCCAAAAACGCCCTGCGCGAAATGGCACTGGGCACAGGTTTCGGTTTCCGCTACGACCTCGACTTCTTCGTTATCCGCATCGACTGGGGTCTGGGCCTGCACACGCCGCAGTCGGAGAAGCACGGACTTTACAACATGCCCAGCTTCCGCAACAGCCACAGCCTGCACCTGGCCATCGGCTACCCGTTCTAACGTTATAGGCCATTAGAATGTGACACACCAACAGTGTCATTTGCATCGATGCCCGCGATAAGATTTTTGTCGGTCTGTTCTGCCGACAACGCCATTTATCGATGCCCGACCGAACGTTGACAATTTTTCGTTCGTTGTTGAAGCTACTATATATATAGTGTAGCTTCAACAACGAACAAAACATTTGTTTCCGTATGCGTTGGGCGCCGAATGTTCAAAGACCGCTTTCAACCTCCTCAAACACCGCTTTCAACCTCCTCAAAGACAGCTTTCAAGAACCTTGAAAGCAGTCTTTGATGTTCTTGAAAGCGGTCTTTAAGCAAACATTGGTGTCCGATAAACTTTCATGGGGCAGCACACCGAAGGTGTGCACTTTCAGTAACCGGGAGTGAGAATTACACAATGCATAGATACGAATAAACGAGCAAACTACCAAATTCTTTCCACCACTTTCTGACATCTACAGCAGAAAAATTGCCAATTTGCAACGTCTTCTGACATATTTCTGCCAAATCCTGCGCCAAAGTCAACGGAAATTTGTAATTTTGCAGCAAGTATTGCTAAAAGTGTCGTAAACGGCACAGGCCTCGACTGCGAGGCGCGGAGGTCCCTGAGCGCAGGGTGGCAGTATGATTTTCGTTGGAACAAACAATAGCATCAGCTATTTATTCAGAGAATCTTGAAACCTCGGAAATTTCAATGATGTAACACTTTGAGTAAGTCAGCCGATGCCCGTGCGATAGCGCGGGCATGACTTATATCTAGTGTTACAGGTACATTCCGAGGAC
>CACXFT010000130.1 GCA_902767045.1 uncultured Prevotellaceae bacterium
AGACTGCAGACTGTAGACTATGGACTTTAGACTGTAGACTGCAGACTGTAGACTATGGACTTTAGACTGTAGACTGCAGACTATGAAGTCTATTTATACTATAGAGTCTATTTATACTATGGAGTCTATTTATACTATAGAGTCTATTTATACTATAGAGTCTATTTATACTATAGACTGAAGCACTATGCACCATGCATTGTTACATTTTTCTTTTATATAGGCGGGTGCGATGCCTGATTTCTATTTTTTCAGAACCGAAGTTGATGAGGATACCATCATCGATGCCTGTTGCTGTGAGGTAGTTCACGAGCTGCACCTCGTTGATGGGTAAAAGGGCATTTGTGGCTTTGAGTTCTATAATCACCCTCCTGTCGGCAATGATATCAGCCTTGTAGGAACCAACAACATGTTTCTTATAGTAAACATTGAAAGGCACCTCTGTTTCAACTTCTATACCACAGTCGCGGAGCTCTATGAACATAGCGTTCTTGTATACTTTCTCCTCGAAACCAGGCGTAAGCTGGCTTCTTACCCTCTTTGCACATTCTATAATCGTTTCTATCAGTACTTCAACACCCATTTTATTGTCTCCATTCTTTAAGTATTATCAAGTCTAAATAGAATCTATAGTCTAAATAGAATCTATAGTCTAAATAGAATCTATAGTCTAAAGTCTATAGTCTAAAGTCTATAGTCTATAGTCAACGTCCTATAGTCTAATCGCTCGCAAGGTCTGAACGATGCCCTCCACGTCGATGCCCACAAGGTGTTGCAGTTGCGCCACCGTGCCATGTTCCACAAAATGGTCGGGGAGTCCCAGACGGGTCACCTGCGGATAGTAGTTGTGGTCGTTCATCCATTCGAGCACTGCCGAGCCGAGTCCACCGTTGCGCACGCCGTCTTCCACGGTAACCACATAGTCGAACTTGCGGCCCACCTCGTGTAGGATGTCTTCGTCGAGCGGTTTGAGGAAGCGCATGTCGTAGTGTGCCACGGGGTTCATGCCCGCTATGCCGGTAATTCCGGGCAGTGGTGGCGGCATCATGGAGAGCAGCTCCACCGCCTTGGCCACATTGTTGCCGATGGGGCCGATGGAGAGCACTGCCACCTGGTTTCCCTCGTGGAGGCGGCGGCCGGTGCCCACTTTGATTTCCTGAAACAGACTGCGCCATTCGCGGCACACCCCGCGCCCGCGTGGATAGCGGATCACGAAAGGCCCTTTATCGGGCAGCTGTGCCGTGTACATGAGGTTGCGCAGCTCCCGTTCGTCCATGGGTGAAGCGATGGTGAGGTTGGGGATGGGGCGCAAGGCCGCCATGTCGAAAGCCCCGTGGTGGGTGGGACCATCCTCGCCCACCAGTCCGGCGCGGTCTAAGCAGAGCACCACAGGCAGCCGCTGGATGGCCACGTCGTGTATGATATTATCGTAGGCCCTCTGAGCGAAGGCACTATAGATGTTGCAGAAAGGTTGCATGCCCTCTTTGGCCATGCCGCCCGAGAAGGTTACGGCATGCCCTTCGGCAATGCCCACATCGAAGGTGCGCTGTGGCATCTCGCGCATCATGATGTTCAGTGAGCAGCCCGTGGGCATGGCGGGCGTGATGCCCACGATGCGCGGGTTCAGCTTGGCCAGTTCGAGCAGCGTTTCGCCGAACACATCCTGGAAGCGCGGGGGCAGGTTGGTGGTGTCTTCGCTGAGCCGTTCGCCCGTTTCGGGGTCGAACTTCCCCGGGGCGTGCCACACGGTGGCCTGTTTCTCGGCCGGTTCGTAGCCCTTTCCCTTGGTGGTGTGGAGGTGCAGGAGCTTGGGACCGTGCATATCCTTGATCTGTCGCATGATGCGCACCAGCTCCACCACGTTGTGCCCGTCGAAGGGTCCGAAGTAGCGGATGTTCATGCCCTCGAAGATATTCTGTTGGTGAGAGAGAGCCGACTTCAGTGCATTGTTCAACCGGAGGATGCCCTTGCGGCGGTCGTCGTTCATCATGCCGTGGGCGTGCAGCCAGCGAGCCGCCTTGAACCGCAGGCGGTTGTAGGTTTCGTTGGTGTCGAGGTTGAGCAGGTATTTCTCCATCCCCCCCACGGCGCGGTCGATCGACATATCGTTGTCGTTGAGAATGATGAGCAGGTTGTTGTCGGTAGAGGAAACATTGTTCAGTCCCTCGAAAGCCAGTCCGCCGCTCATGGCCCCGTCGCCGATGACGGCAATCACATGTTTCTGTGCAGCGTTTTCGTCGCCCTGGGCTGTTTGCTGTTTGAGCGTTTCGGCCACCGCCATGCCCAGTGCTGCAGAGATGCTGTTAGAGGCATGTCCGCAGGTGAACGTGTCGTATTCGCTTTCGTCGGGCGAGGGGAACGGCTTCACGCCCCCCATCTTGCGGTTGGTGCAGAAGGTGTCGCGCCTTCCGGTGAGAATTTTATGTCCGTAGGCCTGGTGCCCCACGTCCCACACGATGCGGTCGTGGGGTGTATCGAACACATAGTGCAGGGCCACGGTAATTTCTACCGCTCCCAACGACGAAGCAAAGTGGCCGGGGTTCACCGCCACCTCTTTTATAATATCCCGGCGCAGTTCGGCACACACCTCCGGCAGCTCTTCAACGCGGAGCTGCCGGAGGTCGGCAGGATATTTGATTCGGCTCAACAAGCCGAACTGAGTATTGTCCATTTCTATCGTATTCATGAATAACGCGGCAAAGTTACCCCACTACCCAGCGAACCAAGTAGAGCACGATGGGGATGGTGACGATGGCAATGCCGATGAAGTCGATGATCACGCCCGACTTGATCATCTTGGTGATGGGCACATAGCCGCTGGCATAGACAATGGCGTTTGGCGGCGTGCTCACTGGCATCATGAAGCCGAGCGACGACGACAAGGCCACGCCCACTGCCACGGGAATGGGACTGAAGCCGGCAGTGATGGCAGCACCAATGGCCAACGGGCCAATCATGTTGGTGGCTGCGGTGTGGGAGGTGAGCTCGCTGAGCAGCAGTGCCATCACGCAGAACACAGCCACGAAGAGCAGTTCGGAGGGATTGCCGCCGAGCATGTTGATGATTTGCTGACCGAACCACTCGGAAAGACCGGTGCTGTACATCATGCCTCCCATGGCCAGACCGCCGCCAAAGAGCAGCAGCGTGCCCCACTCCACGCCGGCCACGGCATCCTTCCACTTCATGGTCATGTGTTTCCATTTCTTGTCGACGGGCAGGAAGAAGAGCAGCAGGGCTCCCACCATGGCCACCACGGCCTCGGGGAAGAACTTGTTGTAGGTTTTGAGCTCGGCGCTGTCGGCCCCGAACACAATGTTGAGCACACCGGGCGTTACCCACAGTACCACGGCCACGATGAAGGCGAAGAGGGTGTTCTTTTGTGCGCGGGTCCATCCGCCCAGCTCCTTGATCTTGCGCTGGATGAGGGCTTGTGCCCCTTCGATATGCTCCACATCGGCAGGGAACATGCGCCAGAGCACGACGTAGGCAATCACGAAATAGAGAATCATGGCACAGAAACCCCACACCATCCACTGGAAGAAGGAGATGTGAACGCCGGCCAGCTCGTCGAGGAAGCCCAGCATGATGATGTTGGGCGGAGTGCCGATGGGGGTGAGCACACCACCGATGGAGCAGGCATAGGCCGTCATGAGCATCAGGCCGGTGGCGTATTTATAGGTACGCAGGTCGATGGTCTTTCCGTTGGCGGCCATCATCTCGCGAATGGCTTCGAGCAGACCTAAGGCAATGGGGAACATCATGGCTGCGGTGGCGGTGTTGCTGATCCAGCCCGAACAGAGCATGCACGCAGCACCGATGGCCAGGAAGATGCGGCGCGGAGAGTCGCCCACCCACTTCATGGAAATGATGCCATAGGCAATGCGCTTGTCGAGACCGTTCACCATCATGGCCTTGGCAATGATGAAACCACCCATGAACAGAAAGATCATGGGGTTGGCGAAGGCAGAGAAGGCATCTTTCATCTTCACCACGCCAAGCACCACGCACAGCGTGGGACCCACCAAGGAGGTGACAGGAATGGGAATGGGCTCGGTAATCCACCACAGCGCCACCAGCGTGACAATGGCCAGCAGGTGGTGGGCTTCGGGTGAAAGACCGCTGATGGGGGTAAACCACACAAGCATAGCACACAGCGGACCGCACACGGCACCGATGATTCTACGCCATCTGTCGAAATTAGATTCATGAGACATTAACTCTTCCTGTTCTACAAGTTGAGCCTTCGTTTTCTTCGCGTCGTCCATAAGCCGAACAATAATTTTAGATGATAGGTTAAAAAATTTTTCGCAAATGTATAAAAAAAAAATTAATTGGGAATGCTTTTAGAATTATTTTTGTAAATTTGTGGCATAAAACCCGTTAAAACGTTTGAATAATGAATAACACTACTTTAATTTTCGGTATCATCCTGCTCATAGGATTAGCCATGGTCATCTACAAGTACACCCACCGCATGGGACTGCACAACAACGTGGAACAGTTAGAAACTGTTGTGCGCCAAATATTCAAAGAGGCCGGCAAACCCGTTATCTCGCAAAACCGACTGATCAAAGGACTGAAGCAGCACATGGGCGTGAACGAGAAAATGGCCCTGAAACTGATTGGACGCGCACGCATGGAGGGTTTCCTCAAAGGCGACAGCGAGAACGTGGAGCTGGCTGAAGACTGAAGAGAGAGATGACTGTAGACTATAGACTTCAGACTATAGACTATAGACTATAGAATCTATTGAAACAGATGACTGTAGACTATAGACTTCAGACTATAGACTATAGAATCTATTGAAACTATAGAATCTATAGAAACTATAGAAACCATAGAGACTATAGAATCTATACTATAGACTATAGACTTCAGACATTGGAATGAAGAGTGAAGAAAACCTCAAGCACGTAGTCCCCTCCTTTCATAAAGGAGGGGTTCGGGGTGGTTCGTGTAATCAAGCCTATTCACTGTTCACTAATCACTGTTCACTAATCACTATTCACTATTCACTATAAACATTACACGAACCACCCCAACCCCTCGACCCCACCCCTAACCCCTCCCAAGGGAGGGGAACTGGAAAGGAGGGGACCACGCGCGAGAGAAACGCTAAACTCTCAACGCTAAACTCTCAACGCTAAACTTCAAACATAATATATGAGCGACGAAACAAAAGACGAAGAAATACTGAACACAACAGGAGATAACAACCAAGAGCCTGCGGAAAACCTAGACCAAGCGCCTGCGGAAGTATTTGACGATGGACAGAGCGAAGAACCGGCGGAGGAACAAAGCGAAGAACCGGCGGAGGAACAAAGCGAAGAACCGGCGGAGGAACAAAGCGAAGAACCTGCAGAGGGGCACTCCGACTATAAGCCGGCAAACCGCTTTGATGCTGCGGCCGTTCACCACCTGAGCGGCATGTATCAGAACTGGTTTCTCGACTATGCCAGCTATGTGATTCTGGAAAGGGCCGTGCCACATATCGAGGACGGACTGAAACCGGTGCAACGGCGCATCCTGCACTCGATGAAACGCATGGACGACGGCAGATATAATAAGGTGGCCAACATTGTGGGACATACCATGCAGTTCCACCCGCACGGCGACGCGAGCATCGGCGACGCTCTGGTGCAGTTAGGACAGAAAGAACTGCTGGTGGACACGCAGGGTAACTGGGGAAATATTCTCACGGGGTCGAGTGCGGCGGCTCCGCGATACATCGAGGCCAGGCTCTCTAAGTTTGCGCTCGACGTGGTGTTCAACCCCAAGACCACGGAATGGAAAATGTCGTACGACGGGCGAAACAAAGAACCTATCACACTGCCCGTGAAGTTCCCGCTGCTACTGGCGCAAGGGGCAGAGGGCATCGCCGTGGGACTGTCGTCGAAAATTCTGCCGCATAACTTCAACGAAATTTGCGACGCAGCCATCAGCTACCTGAAAGGGGAGCCGTTCCAGCTGTACCCCGACTTCCCCACGAGCGGAAGCATCGACGTTTCGAAATACAACGACGGACAACGCGGAGGCGTGGTGAAGGTGAGAGCGAAAATAGAAAAACTGGACCAGAAAACACTGGTGATACGCGAGATTCCGTTTTCGAAGACATCGGAAACACTGCAAGATTCTATCGTGAAGGCTATCGAGAAGGGAAAGATTAAAGCGAAAAAGGTGGAAGACCTCACAGCAGCCAACGTGGAGATTCAGATACACCTGGCTCCGGGGGTGTCGAGCGACAAAACCATCGACGCACTCTATGCCTTCACCGACTGCGAGATAAACATCTCGCCCAACTGCTGCGTGATTGAAGATAACAAACCGTGCTTCCTCACCGTTTCCGACGTGCTGCGACACAACACCGACTACACCATGGGACTGCTGCGCAAGGAACTGGAAATCAGACGAGGGGAACTGCTGGAACAGCTCTTCTTTGCATCATTGGAGAAGATTTTCATTGAACAGCGCATCTATAAGGATAAGGGGTTCGAGAATGCCGAGAACATGGATGCTGCGGTGGCACATATCGACGGCCGACTGGAACCGTTCAAACCGCAGTTCATCCGCGAGGTGACACGCGACGACATACTCAGACTGATGGAGATTAAAATGCAGCGCATCCTGAAGTTCAGCAAAGACAAAGCCGACGAAATGATCGCTCGCATGCAAAAAGAGGTGGAGGAGATTGAACACGACCTGGCACACATGGTGGACGTGACCATCAACTGGTTCACCTATATCAAAGAGAAATATGGGGCGGAACACCCAAGGCGCACGCAGATCCGAAACTTCGACACCATTGAGGCTTCAACCGTGGCGGAGGCGAACCAGAAACTCTACATCAACCGCGAAGAGGGATTCATTGGAACAGGACTGAAGAAAGACGAGTTTGTGTGCAACTGCTCGGACATCGACGATGTGATCATCTTCTATAAAGATGGGAAATACAAGGTGATTCGTGTGGCCGAGAAGGTGTTCGTGGGGAAGAACGTGCTGCACCTGCAGGTGTTCAAGAAAAACGACCGACGAACAACCTACAACGTGGTGTATCGCGACGGCAGAAAGGGCTACTACTATATCAAACGTTTCAACGTGACTTCCATCACACGCGATAAGGAGAACGACCTCACGCAGGGTACGCCGGGGTCGAAGATTCTATACTTCACGGCGAACCCCAACGGGGAAGCGGAGGTGATTAAGGTGACGCTGGACCCCACACCTACAACGAAGAACATTTTCCTTATACGCGACTTCTCGCAGATTATGATCAAAGGACGTGGGGCGAAGGGAAACATTCTCACCAAGAAATCGGTGCACCGCATCGGACTGAAGAGTCATGGGCATTCTACCTTGGGCGGAAGAAAGGTGTGGTACGACCCCGACGTGAACAGACTGAACTACGATGAGCACGGACGACTCTTAGGAGAGTTCCACGACGATGAAGGACTTCTGGTGGTGCTGGAGAACGGGGAGTTCTACTTCTCTACTATCGATGTGAACAACCATTTCGAAAACAACATCCTGCGCATAGAGAAATTCGACCCGAACAAGGTGTGGACGGCGGTGCTCTTCGATGCCGACAACGAAGGATACCCATACGTGAAAAGGTTCGTGATGGAGGCCGTGAAGAAACACCAGAGCTTCGTGGGAGAAAACCCGAACTCGAAGTTTGTGCTGCTCACAGACCAGGTGTTCCCCCGAATACGCGTCACCTTCGGTGGCGCAGATGCCATGCGCACTCCCATGGAAATAGAGGTGGAGGAGTTCGTGGGTGTGAAGGGATTCAAGGCTAAGGGTAAGCGCATTGCCACCTGGAAGATTGAAAGCATTGAGGAACTGGAACCCACCCGATTCCCGGAACCGGAAACAGAGGAACCTGAGGAGGAGAACGAAGAAGACAACAAAGCTGAAGAAGTGGAAGACATGGACCCGGATGCCGGCAAGAGCCAACAGCAGGTGATTGACGAGATTACCGGACAGCTGAACCTGTTTTAGCGCGCAGCGGAGCTGCGCTAAATGATAAATGATAAATGATAAATGATAAATGACAAATGATAAATGATAAATGAGGACAACGATTTTGCTGGCATGGCTGTTGCTCTGCACCGGTGTCCATGCGCAGGAACTGGATACGCTGGTATCGCCTAAGACGGTGACGAACGCACAACTCATCGGAATAGGCGGAACGGAAATTCTGGACACCTACCTCTCGCCGGAGAAATATAAAGGTAATGAGTTCACCTACCTCTCGCACACCATTCGCAACTACGACGGGAAAAGGGTGTCGCGACTGCTCAGGCACCAGGGAACATTTGCCCAAACGCACAACCGGGCGAACAATGCCAACGAGCTGGCGGGGATGTACACGTTCAGCTATGGATGGCTCTATAACTGGCACTTACTGAGCAATAACCTGCATGTGAGCGCGGGAGGGGCGATAGAAGCAAACCTGGGGTTTGTATACAACACACGAAACAGCAACAACCCCGCACAGGCAAGGGCAGCTCTGCAACTGGTGCCCACGGCGGCGGCAGAGTATTACTTTCATGTGAAGAAACATCCGCTCTCGGTGCGCTACGAAGTGGCGGCACCGCTCACAGGCGTGATGTTCAGTCCAAACTACGGACAGTCGTACTACGAGATCTTCTCGCGCGACGACTACGACCACAATGCGGTGTTCACGCATCCGGGCAACGTGCCCTCGCTGCGACACATGCTCACCCTCGACTTCCAACTCTGGCGACAAACGTTCCGCATAGGCTACTTAGGAAACTACCAACAGGCAAGGGTGAACAACCTGAAACAACACCAATATTCACACACCTTCGTGATTGGATGGGTTTCGCGCTTCAAGACCATCAGACTGCGCAGAGCTATGCGCCGCTAGACTGTAGACTTAGACTTTAGACTGTAGACTATAGACTTTAGACTGTAGACTATAGACTATAGACTATAGAATCTATTGAAACTATAGAATCTATACTGTAGACTGTAGGCTTTAGACTATAGACTATAGACTATAGACTACAAACTCTCAACCATAAACTATAAAACAACATGTTCAACCCATTCAAATTTCTCCAAAAAGCAAAGCTAATCACTCCCCTCCCTTGGGAGGGGTCGGGGGTGGGGTCGCTGGGGGTGGGGTCACTCCTCTGCCTCATCCTCCTCACCTCCTGCGTCGACGAAAAAGAATACGCCAACTCACCGCGCGGCAACTTCGAAGCGCTCTGGCGCATCATCGATGAGCACTACTGCTTCTTCGACTATAAGCAAGAGGCCTACGGACTCGACTGGAACGAGGTGCAGGCTCGCTACAGCCGACAGGTGAACGACAACATGACCGAAGCGCAACTCTTTGAGGTGCTGGCCAACATGCTGGGGGAACTGCGCGACGGACATGTGAACCTGTATGCGGGCTTTGACGTGGGGCGCAACTGGAAATGGCACGAGAACTACCCATCGAACATCTCCGACACCTTATTAAATAAATACTTAGGCACCGACTACCGCATCGCATCGGGAATGCGCTACCGCATCCTCGACGACAACATCGGATATGTGCGCTGCGCGTCGTTCGAAACGGGCATCGGAGCAGGAAACCTCGACGACATCCTCATCTACCTGGCTCCGTGCCGGGCTCTCATCATCGACATCCGCAACAACGGCGGGGGGTTGGTGACAAGCGCCGAGATGCTGGCCTCGCGCTTCACCAACGAGAGCGTGCTCGTGGGCTACATGCAACATAAAACGGGCACGGGGCACAGCGCGTTTTCATCGATGAACGAACAGTGGATAAACCCGGGCAAGGGGGTGCGATGGCAAAAAAAAGTGGCCGTGCTCACCAACAGACAGGTGTATAGCGCGGCCAACGAGTTTGTGAAATACATGAAGTGCTTCCCCAACGTGATTACCGTGGGTGACCAGACAGGAGGCGGGGCAGGACTGCCTTTCACCAGCGAAATTCCAAACGGATGGGCGGTGCGCTTCTCGGCATGTCCGATGTACGACAGAAACCAGCAGTCAACGGAGTTCGGCATCGCCCCCGACTACCCCTCGGCACTCACCCAAGAGGATTTTCTACGCGGCCGAGACACCATCATCGAAGAAGCGAGAAAGCTGCTGAGCAGATAAAAATATTAGAACTTGAACTTATACCCCACGGAAACGATGTGCATATCGGGTTCATCGTCGTAGTCGCCGCGGAGGTCTTGGTAGCGATAGGCAACGGTGAACACATGCTGCTTGGTGAGTTTCCAGTCGGCACCCACGCTGTAGCGCACCTTCTTCACTGCCCACGAGTTATAGAGTTCGGCACTGGCGAAGGGGTCTACCTTGCAGTGAGGGATGTTGTAGTCGACCTGCAGGCGTGAGCGCAGCACATTGGTACCCTTTCCGCTGTAGGGTTTGCTTTCCGATTTGGTGGTGCAGAACTCGGTGTCGAGGTTCCCGTCGTTGTCGTAGGCATACTCATACACATCGCGGGTGGCAGTCTTCTCGGGACGGTAGGTATACTGCCAGCGTTCGCGCAGCGAGAGCTTGAAGCGACCAAGGTTCTGCGAGAAGGTGAGGTCTACATTGAAGCGGTGGCGCGGCGACCAGAACGTTGCCGACTTATACTTCTTCACGAGTCCTTCCCAAGGTTCGCCTTCATCGTCCTCGTCGTCGTAGTACGAGAACGACTCCTTGCGCCGTTTGTCGTAGAGGAACGTGTAGCCGGCCGATGCCTTGAGCCAGGGCAGCACCTTGTAGTCAAGGCCCACTCCCCCACTCCAGCGGTCGGTTTTCTTGGCATCGTCGAAGGTTCGGTATTCCACCTCGGCTTCAACGCTGAGTTTCTGACTGAGTTTCTTGGATGCCCCGACGCTGTACCACAGGCCGAAGTCATCGTCTTGGTTTTGTGCGGCTGCAACGGAGGGCAGCAGCAGTCCAAGCATCATGGTAAATATAATCTTCTTCATTGTTTGTTCATTTATCATTTATCATTTATCATTTAGCGTAGCGCAGCTCCGCGCCTACACTTCCTGCAGCTGTGCGCGGCGCAGCTTGAGCAGGTTGTCGGCCTCATCGTTGCCGTGGGGGTCGGCATCCTCGTAGGTGACCTTCAGGATGGCCATGTCGCGCAGGAAGTCGATGGCTCCCACCTTCACACCGGTAATCTTCAGGCCGGTGCGCTGTTCAAGGTCGGCAATGAGTTCGTCACGTCGTTCGGGTTTGATAAGCTCGATGCGGTCGTACTGGATGAGCTTCGTTGACTCTAACTTCAGGAACCATTCGAACGCCACGATGCAGAGGATGGTGATGACATCGATGACGGCCAGCTCGGCCAGCGGCGTACCAATCATCTTCCCATTGTCGTCAACCCCGATAGAGTCGGCCATGGCATGCACCACCGAGAGGCACACCACCACAAAGAGATAGGTCATCTCGCGCACTGGCATGGAGTCGGTGCGGTAACGCATGATAGAGAAGATGCCGAAGAGTCCGAGGCCCACACCCATGGTAGCCTTTCCGCGGTCCATACCCATCATCAGATAGACCAGGAAGAAGATGGCCACCGAAATGATGACGAAGGTGAAATAGAAGTCGCGCCGGTGACTCTTTCGGAAATAGAGGAACTGAACGATAAACCAGTTCACAAACAAACAGATGACGAAACGTAACAACGTATCGGCAAAGCTAACGGAAAATAGTTCTTGCATATCATTTATCATTTAACATTTATCATTTATCATTTATCATTTAGCGTAGCGCCTCATTTAGCGCCGCGCAATATCTTCTCCACCTCGATGAGCTTCACCTTGAAGCGGTTCACCTTGAGGTGTTGGTTGGTGAGTGCCGACCCCATGCAGTATTTGCTGAACCCGTGGGGATGGATGCGCAGCTGGGTGAGCATGGCCAGCACGGGCGAGAAGCAAAGCCCGTCGCGCTTCAGTTCAATGATCACCAGGTCGCCCATGTACCGATCGGTGCCGGTTACAAGGTTATGGAACCTGAGGTTGGTGTCGATGGTGAGACGTTCGGTTTTACCGCGGTTCACGAGTGTGATGCGATCGAACTGGTTTTGAATGGCCGGTATGAGCGTGGCGGCATCGTAGCGCAGGTAAGTAGCGAGGAAGTCGAGCTTGGCCTCATCGTGCAGGTCCATGTCTACCACCTCCATGCGTTTTTTCTTCGTGCGCTTGCGGTTGTTTTTGGTTTTCACCTCCATGAACTGCAGGTTGGAGTCAACGTAAGTGCGGAAGCGAATTTTCTGTCGGTTGGCATGTCCCGCCTGATGGGTTTGATACATGTCGAAGGCGGTGGTATCGAAATAAGTGGTGTCGTAAGAAGCGATTCGCTTGCCTGCCACCTCTTGGGCATAATACTGCGGACCAGCCATTTCGAGCAGGCGGCGCAGCATGGGCAGTGTGGTGACGAACTTGGTGTCGGTGCGGTTCATCAACTTCACACCACTCATCTCTTCGAGTGTGATTGGGGCGAACTGTTTCAGGATGTCGTTCATGACTGTCAGATGGTTTTGTTTAGGTGCAAAAGTAGCGCGTTGACTTCGTAGTGACAATAAAAATCAGTCAACGGCTACTTTTTTTAGGTAAAAGGCTAACGGGGGAAATTACTTGATATTCCCTACACTTATCAGATACTCTGCAATCTGCACGGCATTGAGTGCAGCTCCTTTGCGAATCTGGTCGCCCGAGAGCCAGAGGGTGAGCCCGCAGTCGTCGGCAAGGTCTTTGCGAATGCGCCCAACGTACACATCGTCGCGTCCGGCTGTTTCCAAGGGCATGGGATAGACCAGGTTGGCGGGGTCGTCTTTGAGTGTGCAGCCCGGAGCGGCGGCAATGGCCTGGCGCACGGCATCGAGGTCGAGGGGTTCGGCGGTTTCAATCCACACGCTCTCGCTGTGCGAACGCAGAGAGCTCACGCGCACGCAGGTGGCCGAGCAGCGGGCATCGGTGTGCATAATCTTGCGTGTTTCGTTGAACATCTTCATCTCTTCCTTGGTGTAACCGTTGTCGGTGAACACATCTATCTGGGGAATCACGTTATAGGCCAACTGATGGGGGAACTTCTTCACCGTCACGGGCTTTCCTTCCACCAGTTCGGCATACTGCTGTTTGAGTTCGGCCATGGCTGCGGCACCGGCACCACTCGCACTCTGGTAGGAAGAAACGCGGATGCGCTTGATATGACTGAGCCGTTCGATAGGCTGCAGCACCACTACCATCATAATGGTGGTGCAGTTGGGGTTGGCGATGATGCCACGCGGACGGTTCAGGGCATCTTCGGCATTGCACTCGGGCACCACCAAGGGCACGTCGGGGTCCATGCGGAAAGCACTGGAGTTGTCAATCATCACACAGCCATGCTTGGTGATGGTTTCTGCAAACTCTTTCGAGGTGCCGCCGCCGGCCGACACGAAGGCGATGTCGATGTCGCGGAAGTCGTCGTTGTGTTGCAACAACTTCACTTCATATTCCTTGCCGCAGAAGCTATACTTGCTTCCGGCACTGCGTTCGCTGCCAAAGAGAACTAAATCGTCCATGGGGAAATTGCGCTCAGCCAATATGCGCAGGAACTCTTGTCCCACGGCTCCGCTTGCGCCAACAATAGCTACTTTCATCTTCTTATTGATAAGTTAAATGTTATTCTCGGTTGCAAAAGTACAAATTTTCAATCTATTGCGTGCAGGTTTATTACTTTTTTTATGTGTTCCCTTTCAACTTCACGCCACTGCGAACCATCACTCTCACGCACGCGCACGCGTATATATATAAAAAAGGTATAGCACATGATACAATAAAAAAAGAAAAACAGCGTTATCTACTTGTGTTTAAACGCAAACTAACAACATTCATCCTTTGTGCGCTTGCCGCTGTGGGGGCTCGCGCACAGTACGATGTGAACTTCGCTCACTATTTCGACATGGAGCCTTCGTTCAACGCGGCTTCGGTGGGAAAGGAGTCGAAGCTGAACATCGTGGGGGCTTATGCCATGAACTTTGTGGGCTTTGAAAACAACCCGCAAACGATGTATGCGGCGGCCGACATGCCACTATATTTCCTGAAGTCGTACCACGGGGTGGGCCTGCAGCTGATGAACGACAAGATTGGTTTGTTCACTCACCAACGACTCAACCTGCAGTATGCCTACCGGTTCCGGCTCTTCGGCGGAAGACTGGCTGTGGGAGCACAGTTGGGAATGCTCAGCGAGAGTCTTGATGGAAGCAAGGCCGACCTGGAAGAGGCCGATGACGATGCTTTCTCGTCGTCGGAGTCGAACGGAAGCGGTTTCGACATCGGTGGCGGACTCTACTACCAGCACGGGCCGTGGTATGTGGGTCTTTCGGCATTGCACCTGAATGCGCCGCTCATAGAGCTGGGCGAGACCAACGAGCTGAAGATAGACCCAAGCTATTATTTCACGGGCGGATACAATATTCGACTGAGAAGTCCGTTTCTTACAATAAAACCATCAGTGTTCGTGAGAACCGACATGGTGGCGTATAGGGTCGACCTCACAGGGCGGCTCGTGTACACGCACGACAAGAAAATGATGTACGGGGGACTCTCGTACAGTCCTGATAACTCGGTAACGTTTCTCCTGGGAGGCAGCTTCCACGGAGCCGTTATCGGCTATAGCTACGAATACTACACCTCGGCCATCAAGCCCGGCAACGGCAGCCATGAACTCTTCATCGGCTACCAAACCGACATCAACCTCACCAAGAAAGGGAAAAACAAACACCAGAGCGTGAGGATACTGTAGGCGCTGCGCGGAGCTAAATGATAAATGACAAATGATAAATGATAAATGACATATGAACATGAAATTAAACAAGAAGAAGCTAAAAGGAATGACTGCAAGGGTGCTAATGCCTCTTTGCATCGTTGCTGCTTCACTTTCACTGAACAGCTGCTTCGGCTCTGGCGCTGCCTCTTCCTCCGGACGTGGGGGCGAGGTGGTGGGAGTTTCCGGAAGAGCTTTCAACGAACCGTCGCCCTACGGCATGGTACGCGTGAACCGTGGATGGCTGCACATGGGCATCGACAAACAGGATAGCCTGTGGGGAAAGCAAACACCGGTGAAAGACATATCGGTAGACGGGTTCTGGATGGACGAAACAGAAATCACCAACTCGCAGTATAAACAGTTTGTGAACTGGGTGCGAGACAGCATTCTGCGCACAAGACTCGCCGACCCTTCCTACGGGGGCGACGAAACCTATATGATTACCGAGGACAAGAACGGAGACCCCGTTACACCGCACCTGAACTGGAAGAAACAGCTGCCACGCAAACCGAACGAAGACGAACAGCGGGCCATAGAAAGCCTATACACCACCAACCCGGTGACGGGCGAGAAGATGCTCGACTACCGACAGCTGAACTACCGCTACGAGGTGTACGACTACACGGCGGCGGCGCAACGGCGCAACCGCCTGAACCCGGAGGAACGCAACCTGAACACCGACATCGTGGTGAACCCCAACGAGGTGGTGATGATTTCGAAAGACACGGCGTACTTCGATGACGAGGGACGCATCATCCGTCAAACCATCAACCGCGAGCTCTCCGGCCCGTGGGACTTCCTGAACACTTACATTATTAATATATACCCCGACACCACGTGCTGGGTGAACGATTTCCAGAACTCCGACAACGAGGTGTACCTGCGCAACTACTTCAGCAACCCGGCCTATGCTGCCTACCCCGTGGTGGGGGTAACATGGGAACAGGCCAACGCGTTCTGTGCCTGGCGCACCGACTACCTGCTGAAGGGACTGGGGGCCGAGGCGCGCTATGTGCAACGCTACCGACTGCCCACCGAGGCGGAATGGGAATATGCTGCACGCGGAAAGAACCAAAACGAATTTCCATGGGAGGATGAGAGCGTGAAGAGTGGCGAGGGCTGCTTCTTTGCCAACTTCAAACCCGACCGCGGCAACTATACCAAAGACGGAAACCTGATTACATCGAAAACGGGCATCTATGCCGCAAACTCCAACGGACTCTTCGACATGGCGGGGAACGTGGCCGAATGGACCAGCACCATCTATACCGAAGCGGGAGTGGACGCCATGAACGACCTGAACCCGCAACTCGACTACAAGGCGGCCAAGGAAGACCCCTACCGACTGAAAAAGAAAAGTGTGCGCGGAGGGTCGTGGAAAGACCCGGAGTCGTACATACGCAGTGCATGGCGCACATGGGAATACCAGAACCAACCGCGCTCATACATCGGATTCCGCTGCGTGCGCAGTCTTGCCAATTCAACAAGTGCTAAACAGAAACCTCAAAAGAGTAAGAGAAAATGACAGCATATAGCAAATTCAATATCGTGTACCGTCTGCAGAAGTGGATGGACAGCGTTCCCGGACAAACGTTCCTGAACTATGCCTACAGCTGGGGTGCCTCGGTGGTGATCCTGGGTACACTCTTCAAGCTCACTCACCTACCGGGGGCTAATTTCTTCCTGTTCCTGGGCATGGGAACGGAGGTGTTCGTGTTCTTCATCTCGGCCTTCGACCGCCCGTTCGATAAAACTGCCGACGGCCGCGACCTGCCCACACACCTCGAAGAAGAAGAGGTGGAAACAGTAATGAACGCCCCGGCGGGCGGAACCATCATTGCAGGGGTTTCCGGAGCCGTTGTTTCAACTAACGTTAATAACGTTCCTAACGATAATAACGTTCCTAACGATAATAACGTTCCTAACGTTCCTAACGTTCCTAACGCCACCGGCACTTCCGGCGGAACCATCATCATCGGAGGCGGCGGTGCTGCCGGCGGCACAGCTGTTGCCGGCGGTGGAGCGATTGGCGGAGCCATGGCCAACAGTGGAGCCACCTTCATTGCCCAGCAAGAGGAAACAACTCCGGAACTGGCTGACGCCCAGACCAACTACGTGGAGGAACTGCAAAAGCTCACCGAAACGCTCGCACAAATGACGGAGCAGAACCAGCGCCTCATCAGCGACAGCGCAGAACTGGAGAACCTGAACCGTACCATCACGGGCATCACCCGCATCTATGAGATGCAACTGAAGAGCGCCAGCTCGCAGATGGGCACAATCGATGAGATCAACGACCAGAGCCGACACCTCGCTCAGCAGATTGCAGAACTCAACCGCATCTATGCCCGCATGATCGAAGCCATGACGGTGAACATGCCGGGCGCAGGCGCTACGCTAAATAATAAATAAGACTAAAGAGAAAGACTATAGGCAGAAGACTATAGACTGTAGACTTTAGACTTTAGACTTTAGACATGGGAAAGAAAACTGAAAACATCAAGCTCGTAGTCCCCTCCTTTCATAAAGGAGGGGTTAGGGGTGGTTCGTGTAACTTCATCAAGCGCGTAGTCCCCTCCTTTCATAAAGGAGG